>NZ_JAZHRV010000001.1:6227500-6540017 GCF_036924595.1 Bradyrhizobium algeriense
CCCTTGCGGGTTAGCGCACCGTCTTCAGGTAAAACCAACTCCCATGGTGTGACGGGCGGTGTGTACAAGGCCCGGGAACGTATTCACCGTGGCGTGCTGATCCACGATTACTAGCGATTCCAACTTCATGGGCTCGAGTTGCAGAGCCCAATCCGAACTGAGACGGCTTTTTGAGATTTGCGAAGGGTCGCCCCTTAGCATCCCATTGTCACCGCCATTGTAGCACGTGTGTAGCCCAGCCCGTAAGGGCCATGAGGACTTGACGTCATCCCCACCTTCCTCGCGGCTTATCACCGGCAGTCTCCTTAGAGTGCTCAACTAAATGGTAGCAACTAAGGACGGGGGTTGCGCTCGTTGCGGGACTTAACCCAACATCTCACGACACGAGCTGACGACAGCCATGCAGCACCTGTCTCCGGTCCAGCCGAACTGAAGAACTCCATCTCTGAAGTCCGCGACCGGGATGTCAAGGGCTGGTAAGGTTCTGCGCGTTGCGTCGAATTAAACCACATGCTCCACCGCTTGTGCGGGCCCCCGTCAATTCCTTTGAGTTTTAATCTTGCGACCGTACTCCCCAGGCGGAATGCTTAAAGCGTTAGCTGCGCCACTAGTGAGTAAACCCACTAACGGCTGGCATTCATCGTTTACGGCGTGGACTACCAGGGTATCTAATCCTGTTTGCTCCCCACGCTTTCGTGCCTCAGCGTCAGTATCGGGCCAGTGAGCCGCCTTCGCCACTGGTGTTCTTGCGAATATCTACGAATTTCACCTCTACACTCGCAGTTCCACTCACCTCTCCCGAACTCAAGATCTTCAGTATCAAAGGCAGTTCTGGAGTTGAGCTCCAGGATTTCACCCCTGACTTAAAGACCCGCCTACGCACCCTTTACGCCCAGTGATTCCGAGCAACGCTAGCCCCCTTCGTATTACCGCGGCTGCTGGCACGAAGTTAGCCGGGGCTTATTCTTGCGGTACCGTCATTATCTTCCCGCACAAAAGAGCTTTACAACCCTAGGGCCTTCATCACTCACGCGGCATGGCTGGATCAGGCTTGCGCCCATTGTCCAATATTCCCCACTGCTGCCTCCCGTAGGAGTTTGGGCCGTGTCTCAGTCCCAATGTGGCTGATCATCCTCTCAGACCAGCTACTGATCGTCGCCTTGGTGAGCCATTACCTCACCAACTAGCTAATCAGACGCGGGCCGATCTTTCGGCGATAAATCTTTCCCCGTAAGGGCTTATCCGGTATTAGCACAAGTTTCCCTGTGTTGTTCCGAACCAAAAGGTACGTTCCCACGCGTTACTCACCCGTCTGCCGCTGACGTATTGCTACGCCCGCTCGACTTGCATGTGTTAAGCCTGCCGCCAGCGTTCGCTCTGAGCCAGGATCAAACTCTCAAGTTGGACTTGAAACTTTAAACCGGCTGATCACAACGTTTGACGAGGTCCCACCATATTTATCGCCTGCGATTCACATCGCGGACGACGATGGTGTAACCTATGTAAACGTGTACCGCCGAAGTCTTTCGTCCAGCCTCGAAAGATGAAAACCGAAGTTTTCAAGTATTCGAGACTACGCAAGGACTCCGCCGTCCACGTTTCTCTTTCTTCATCTTCACTTGTCAAACAGCCCGGGATCGCTGGGATCCCATCCTTCCACTTCTGGAAGGTTCCCGCAGACCTCATCCGACGACAAATAACAACCGACTGTTATCGGCTGTTGAGTCACTCATCGTAATGAGGAGCTTACGGGGCGCGAATAGATGCGTTGGCCTCGGGGGCCAATGCATCGCCGCGCTCAGTGGCCGGGTTATAGGCCCGCCCGATCGGGGTTGTCAACGGCCATCGTCAACAAATTGTCGCATCACGTCGAAGAAATTTGCGACGCCAAGAAGTCCCTATATTTGGGGGCTTTGGCCGCACTAGAGCCACAATCCTGCGACGTTCTGACTATAAGGTATGCATTGAATCACCGGATGCCAGTGGGGGCTGCCGGTGGTCATCTACCCGGGACAGGCAATTTCGATGAACCCGTTGCCTTTCCCATGCGGCCGAGCAACTTCGAGAGATCTGCACAACCGTTGACGTTCGAGACTCTGGCCGGTCTTCTTCTGGCCTCTGATTCACGAATCAATATGCGTGCGGCACGCCATGCTCCGGACTAGCGCCCTTTAAAGGGCGAAAACGTGGGGTCGGATCGGGCGAGGGTCTTGTCGGATGTGGTTGGAATTTGGGGGGATACAGGGTTGAGCCAGAGGGCGCCACGCGGGAGCGGCTATGGACGCGAGACCGGGATCATCGATCTCGGTCACGAGCCGCCGCTTTCCGTCGATGGCTCCGAGGCCGCGGTGATCGATCGCCGCCGTGTCTCCGTACAATGGTTTAGCGGGACTATCCTGACCGGTCTGTGCGGCGCGGCTCTCATCGGCGGCGCCGTTTTTGCGTCCCTCGATGGCGAAATGACCTTTGCCAAGGTTCCCGAGCGGGTTGAGGGCGCGCTGCGCGGGGCGTTCGGCGCCAACGATCGCACCGCCACCCTGCACAAGAGCGACCGCCTGCCGCCTCCCGGCGAATCCAGCGCCTCGCGCAATGTGATGCGGGTATCGACCGTCACCCGCGTCGGCAACCGCGACGTGATGCGGGTGCGGCCGTTCGTCCGCATCTCCGGCAATCTGTCGATGACGACGAGCGATCTCAGCTCAAAAATCCCGCCGTTCAACGCCCAGCGCATGCTGACCGATGTCGGCACCACGACACAGGCCGCTTCCGAGGATCCGAACAATCCCGAGGCCGTCGAACCCGACGCCGAGGTTTCCTTCGTTACCAAGGATCTCGCAACGGTGCTGCCGAAGGCGAAACTCGCCGCCGTGGTCGCGCTCGACGAAGTCCTGATGCGGGTACGGGATGCCGCGAACTGGCGCGGCTCGGGCGGCGTCCGCTACACGTCGCTTGCCAATGCCTCAGCCGACGCCAGCGGCGTGCAGTCCGATCTCAAGCTCGCCTACGCCACCGAAGGCAACGTCTCCGATCCCTATGCCGGCTTTGAAACCCGCGTGGTGCCGGAAAACGTCACGTTGCTGCCGAAGACCAAGGACCAGATCACCGGCGGCAATCCGTCCGGCGAACGCGTTCACGTCGTGAAGAAGGGCGACACGATCGCTTCGATCCTGCGCGATCTGGGCGCGACACCCGACGAAGCCAGGGCGGTTGCGTTGACCCTTGGCCCCCGCGGCCGCGACGGTGGCCTGAAGGAAGGCCAGAAGGTCCGCATCCTGATGGTGCCCTCGGGGCTCGGCCCCGCCGCCCGGCTGCAGCCCTATCGCGTGATCGTCGCCAACGACACCACCGTCGAAGCCGTGGCCGCCCTGTCGGACGTCGGCAAATACGTCGCCGTCGACGTGCAGAGCATGAATACCGTCGCCGAGACCGCCACCGGCAAGGATGACGACGACGACGATGAGGATGACGGCAGCGGCGTCCGGCTCTACCAGAGCATCTACGAGACCGCCCTGCGCAACAAGGTGCCGGCCGCCGTGATCGAGGACATGGTCCGGATTTATTCCTACGACGTCGACTTCCAGCGCAAGGTGCAGCCGGGCGACTCCTTCGACGTATTCTTCGCCGGCGACGACGAAGGCACACCCACCACCGAAAAGACGGAAGTGCTGTTCGCTTCGCTCACCGTCGGCGGCGAGACCAAGAAATACTATCGGTTCCAGACGCCCGACGATTCCGTCGTCGACTTTTACGACGAGACCGGCAAGAGCGCGAAGAAGTTCCTGGTGCGCAAACCCGTCAACAACGCGATCATGCGTTCGGGCTTCGGCGGCCGCCGCCATCCGATCCTCGGCTATACCAAGATGCACACCGGCGTGGACTGGGCGACCCCCTACGGCACGCCGATTTTCGCCTCCGGCAACGGCGTGGTCGAAAAGGTCGGCTGGGAAGGCGGCTACGGCAAATATGTCCGCCTGAAACACAACAACGGCTACGAGACCGCCTATGGTCACATGTCGGCGTTCGCCAAGGGCATGGAGCCCGGTAAGCGCGTGCGCCAGGGCCAGGTGATCGGCTTCGTCGGATCGACGGGCATGTCGACCGGCGCCCATGTCCACTACGAAATCCTGGTCAACGGCCGCTTCGTCGATCCGATGCGCGTCAAGCTGCCCCGAGGCCGCTCGCTCGAAGGCGCGATGATGGCGAACTTCGAAAAAGAGCGCGACCGCCTCGATGTGCAGATGAACAACCGCGGCAGCGCGGCCCGCGTTTCCGAAGCAGCCGGTGCCGCGCAGCAGACGCGTCAGATCAGCCGCTGAGCCTTCGATAAAATCTTGAAAATCGGATGGGGCTTCTCACGCCCCGTGTCGGATTTATGGCAGCGGCACAGCGCTTTTTGCGACAGTTTCGTTTGCCAAACGGCCAGCCGCGACAAATACTGCCTCCCATAAAAACACTGGGAGGACGCGTCATGACGAGCAGGCTTGCGCTTTGGGCGACTGTTGCGGCGATCGTTGCAGGCACCACGGCCGGCGCCTCGGCGCAGACCTATGAGGTCACCAAGCTCGTTCCCGGCTCGGCGTTTCATGGCGTCCACGGGCTCGGGATCGACAAGTCCGGCCGCCTGTTCGCCGGCAGCGTCGCAGGCGCCGCGCTCTATGAGGTCGATCGCAACAACGGCACGGCGAAGATTGCGGTCCCCTCCCCGGAAGGCATGTCCGACGACATCGCGTTTGCGCCCGACGGCACCATGGCGTGGACGGCCTTCCTCACCGGCGATCTCTATTCGCGCAAGGGCGACGCCCCGGTCAAGAAACTCGCCTCCAGCCTGCCCGGCATCAACTCGCTCGCCTTCCGCAAGGATGGACGGCTGTACGCGACCCAGGTTTTCCTCGGCGATGCGCTCTATGAGATCGACGTCGAAGGCGTAAAACCGCCGCGCAAGATCATGGAAAAGATGGGCGGCCTCAACGGCTTCGAATTCGGGCCGGACGACATGCTGTACGGCCCGCTGTGGTTCAAGGGCCAGATCGCCAAGGTCGACGTCGACAAGGCCGAACTAAGCGTGGTCGCCGACGGCTTCAAGATTCCGGCCGCGGTCAATTTCGATTCCAAGGGCAATCTCTTTGTGGTCGACACCGCGCTCGGCCAGTTGGTGCGGGTCGATCCGAAGACCGGCGCCAAGAAAATGATAGCCCAGCTCAAGCCCTCGCTCGACAATCTCGCGATCGACGACAAGGATCGCATCTTCGTCTCCAACATGGCCGATAACGGCATTCAGGAGGTCGATCCGGAAACCGGCGCTGCCAAACAGGTGATCATTGGCAATCTGGCGCTGCCCGGCGGCATCGGTGTGGTCTCCGATGGGGGCAAGGACACGATCTACGTCGCCGACGTCTTCGCCTACCGCACCGTGGATGGCGCGACCGGCGAAGTCTCCGAACCCGCCCGCATGCATGCCGACGGCGTGACGCTGGAATATCCGATGAGCGCGACCGCCAAAGGCGACGACGTGCTGCTGTCAAGCTGGTTCACCGGCACGGTGCAACTGATCGACCGCAAGACCGGCAAAACCAAGGCGATGCTGCACGACTTCAAGGCGCCGCACGACGCGGTCAAGCTTGGCGACGGCAGCATTCTCGTCAACGAACTTGGCAGCAAATCGCTGGTCCGCGCCAGCGGCGAGCACGGCAAGAACCGCACCGTGGTGCTTGGCAACCTCGAAGGGCCGGTCGGGCTCGCTGCCGGATCGGGCGGCGCGGTCTATCTGACCGAAGCCTTTGCCGGCCAGGTGTCGAAGGTGGAAGCCAACGGCGAGAAAGCCGTGATCGCCAAGGATCTGAAGGGGCCTGAAGGCATCGCGCTGGCGCCCGACGGCAAGCTGATCGTCGCCGAAGTCGGCGCCAAGCGGATCATTCAGATCGACCCGGCCAGCGGAGCCGTCACAGAAATCGCCGCCAACCTGCCGATCGGATTGCCGGCCGCACCTGGAGGACTGCCGAGCAACATTCCGACCGGCGTGGGCGTTGGGGCAACGGGGGTGATCTACTTCTCGTCGGATATCGAGAACGCGATTTACAAGGTGGTGAGGAAGTAGCCGCGCTAACGGGCCGCAGCCGTCTAGCGAGCGCCGTTGGCGCAGATTAGAAAGACGATTCCCAGCGCCGTAAGACCGAATGCCACGGCCGCAAGCGGCAGCAGCATGTCGATGGCGGCCTGCGTGCCACGAAGCCGGCCGCCCCAGACCACGAAGTCGCCCCTTCTCCAATCGCGCAGTGAAATGCTGTTCGGATTCCGCTCGTTGGGCATCCGGTGCCTGCTCCAGACCAGGGACAGCGACCAAGGCAGCATCACGGCGACCAGCAGCAGGACACTCACCATCGCGAGCGGAAGCCCGATGTCACTTTGGCGGTCGAACAAGATCCAGGCCGCGGCGGCGAACCAAACGACAAGACCGACCGCGGTGCCGTAAATGCCCGGGGGAAACTGATCGAACACGGGTGCGTCGCGGGTAACGAGTTCCCTGGTCATGAAAGCGCCTCCTGCCTCGGGATCGGGAAAATTTCCACCGGAGCACGCCCCTGCTCAGGCACCAACCGACAGTGGCCACTCCAGTTTCATCAAATTTTCCGCCCGCAACGGAACCGGAACGGGGTTATCCGGTTGATTTGCATAGAAAAACCTCCAATGGAGGCTGTCATGGAGAACTGGACGAACGCAAAATTCTGTGACGTCGCGAACCTGGTCCTTGGTGCGATTCTTCTGTTATCGCCCTGGATATTTGGGTTCGACGCCGGAAAGGTCTCTGCGAATGCTAATATTACCGGTCTCGTTATCGCGGTCCTTGCGGTGGCGGCACTGGCGGCATACGCGGTCTGGGAGGAGTGGTTGAACCTCGTCGTCGGACTTTGGGCGCTGGTTTCGCCCTGGGTCCTGGGCTTCCAGGGAACCACCGCGATGACCGTGCATGTGGTGATCGGCGCGGCCGTGGCGATCCTGGCGGCGATCGAACTCTGGATGATGTCCCAGATCCCGCCTCGGCTGACGACAGGCCGCTGAGGCCAAACTTTTTGGATAAGCCGGCCCGGCGTTGGACAAGTCTGCCCGGCGCCGGGTTGGTGAATGAACTCGAACGGTGCGGCGACAGTGGTTTGTGCGTCACCGCTCCGGAATTCAATATTGCACCTGTTGCTACCGATCCCGGTCCGACCGTAAAGGCGATGACGGCCCGCACACGAACTGGTTCATCGGTATGGTGCAACTGAGCGGCAAGACGGAGGAGATGCTGAGCGGCTTCAAGGCGCCGCACGACGCGGTCAAGCTCGGCAACGGCAGCTCGGCAGCAAATCGCTGGTCCGCGCCAGCGGCGAGCACGGCAAGGACCGCACCGTGGTGGTTCACGGCCTCGAAGGACCGGTCGGCCTCGCCGCCGGAGCGGGGCGCGGTCTATCGTATCGATCGACCCGGCCAGCGGAGCCGTCAGCGAGATCGCCGCCAACCTGCCGATCGGATTGCCGGCCGCACCTGGAGGACTGCCGAGTAACATTCCGACCGGCGTGGGCGTTGGGGCAACGGGGGTGATCTACTTCTCGTCGGATATAGAGAACGCGATTTACAAGGTCACGAAGAAGTAGGGGGTCACGAAGAAGTAGGGGCGAGGCAACGAAGCGCGCACCGCAAATGCGCTCTTATCCCGTCCAATCCCTGTTCACCCCCCTTGTGTCGCAATGCACGAACGAATTGTAGACACCAATACCTCCAGAGAACACACCCCTACTCCTGTATTCTCTCAGCTTTCCGGCCCAAACGCTGGGCCGGCCGACATCACAGACGAAGTCAATGGCCTGGTAGCGCATATGAAAACTATTTGTGGCTGACCCGTCGATGCATCGATTGTACGCGGGCGCGCGATAAAGGCTAAGAAAATGCATCGGCGCCCCGAGTTCTTCGCGTAACTTATCAAGTACCGCTACGGTTGGTGCGATATTGCGCCAAAGGATTTCTGGCGGGTAGTCGTTTAACCCCTTGCAAGATCCTGCCCCGTTTTGGTTTCCGAGGAACAAGAGTTCGTCAGCAACAAAGTGCCGCAATCCCAGAGTGGCCACGAAGTCGACGAACTTGGTGTAGAGCGCCCAGCCCGCGTGCGGGCTCACCACGGCAGCCGCGGTGCCCTCCGGCACGACTGGAATTACAGTCGGACCGGTCATGCTGGCCGCTTCTCCAGCCTCATCGTCCGGCGCAAATATTACTTCGTGTGCTGCAGAGACGCCTGCTCCCAGAATCTGGATAATTGACGATGTCGAGGCGAGTTGTTGAGCGCTCACCTTCGTTCCCGTAAGACCCCAGTCAGAAAGCTGATATTCCGAGCCGTGAACAACACCACGCCCGGTTGCGTAAGTCATTTTTCGCGAGAGCACATCCTTTCGAAACCTTGGTGAGCTTCCGTCTGCAATCACTGTCGCAAAGGCTTCGCGCAGAGGTTCACCGCCCGCGATCGACGAAGCTACGTTTTTCAGGCTATTCCGTTCGCTCTGACTGACGGAGTTTTGCACCGCAATGTCGAACCAAAGCGCAGCGTCCTGATCCACTACGGATTTGCCCGTCATGAAGTCCACGATATGCTGCTGCGCGGCCTTCCAATAGATGGTGTAGGCTCGCTCCAATTGTGCTCGCCGTACCTCTGGAAATTGTCCAATTCGCCGAAACGCGTCCTTCCAGGGTTTGGCAACTTCCATTTTTGATGCGCCAAGAGAAATTCCATCAGCCCAATTTAGTTGCGCGCTTTTGGAAGATTCCAGAATAGACATAAGCTCGGGATGGAGCGCACCGAAGGTCGTCGCGACGATGCCTGGACGAAGCGCCTCTATCGCCGACAATATCCGTCGAATCTCGCCGTTGACGAGCGTGAAGCCGATTAGACCGAAGGTAATTCCGGCGCCGTCAAAATTGCCGACGACGCGATCAAATCCAGTGCCCTCAAAATCCGCAACCACGTTGACGCAAACATCGAATAGCGAGGGCGGCGGCAGTCCCGTTAACTTCTGCCATTGCTCCGCATCAATAGAATTGCTCTGAGGTAGACCCTGCCCGTTCTGCCAGCGACGCAATGCGTCGCACGTAATTTTTCCGAAATCACCGTCCGGCTCCATCGCCTGTCCCGCTTTGATAAGGGCCAGTTGGAGAGCCATCACGATGGGTCCGTTGGGCCGGCGAAACGACCCCGAGGCAAGACGAAGAATTGCACCATCGATGCCAATCGGTGGCGTAGTCGCACCCGTGGGCAATTGACCGGTAGTACCTCCCGGAGTACCGGAACCACCATCTTGACCGAGAACGGGTACAGGTACCTTTTCGACTTCCAATGTAAAAAGGCCGTTCGGCTGCTTTATCTTTTTAACCACCCGAAATTGGGGCTGCCTCGCAAGATCAGATAGGATGTCCGGAAGCTCGTTTTCCGGGATGTCAGGCATAGTGAACATAGCCATCCTTGCCCTCCCCTTGTGGGTTACGGAATTCCGAGCTCCCGAACCATCTTCTGCTGGAGTTCGCGATTGGGAGATCGCAGAAAAAACGCGATCGGCATGTCAACGTTGTTCTTGCTCAACCAAGCTTCTACTGCTGCCTGATTCTTCGAATTGGCATTCGAAAATTTCCGAATTCTGGTTGTGATGTCAGTCAACGGCGTAAAAGCGACGCGTGTCGTCGCCGTACTGACCGTACCGGCATCGATCATCGGGCGGGCCGCGGATTGCTGCAGGGCCACCGTTCCACCGCGTTCGAACAGTTTCACTGTCGTGTTGATCTGGGTCTCGATCGTCATCGGCATGCAGAGCCGCAGATATTGACGAAGCGCGTAAATGGCTGCTGGCCTGTTATCGATAAGTTTCGGAAGAGCTTCTCGATACTGTTGTTGCCGCGTCAAAACGACCGTTTGCACCGTAGATTTCTCGACTTCGAAAAGGAAACGGTTGTTGAAATTGGTGAACGAATGGGCGGCCAGACCAAAAGCTGCGCCTACAACGGCAATGGCTTTGGTAGGATCCGCGGCCGTGGCGCCGAGGATCAAGAGAGTTGCCGCTTCCGTGTCCAGAATTTGCTGATGTATCGGGCCAACCGAACGGCGTCTATTGTCGAGCCAAGTGAGATAGCCGTCACATCGACGGTCGATGTCGTTCAGGCCCGCCTGAACGAAAACCTGCCAATTTCGAGAGACTGCCGGCTCAAGACAATAGAGGATATCGCCGCTCTGCTCATATGAAAGACCTGCCTGTTGGCAGATATACCCAACATATATTTCCTGAAGACGCGCCTGATTTACGATTTCCGGAGTATAAAGCTCAGTTCCGACGCCCTCCCTCGTATAGCGCCCATCAAGGGTGTCGCATCCACCCACAAGCAGCGCCAACGCAACGCAGCCCGCAACAATACCCGCACGCATCGCACGCTCCCACATCTCCCGCACAAATCCCTTGCAATTCGTGAGCGAGAGTGCGGCGGCAAAAGCAAAAAAAACTGCCGTGTGGCGCATGATGGCAATCGGCCCATCGTGACAAGCACGAGCGAAGTCGCGGCCCCGCCGGGCTTTCGCTCGCGGCGGTTGGCCTTTACTGGTTGGGTGATCGGCTACGCGCACGCAATATCTCTCAATGCTCAGGTTTTGACGGTTCAATGTCCAAATGCTTCTGCCCCTCATGCTCGCCAGCGGCTGCATTCAAATTGGAGGCGACAATCGCAAAGGCGCGCTGCACATCGTCGACCACGTCGCGCCGGCGGGTGTTGATGTTGCGGACCAGGACCCGCCAACGCGCGTCTTCGCTGGCATCGGCGCTTTCACGCCAGAAGCGCAGAATGAAAACCTGATCGAGCAGTGGTCGCTGTGAGTCCATGCGCCGACGGTCGCATGGCCTGAACTCGGGACAATCCTGCGATCGTTCGGGAGTTGTCGTCGTCCGCTCACGGCCGGTCCACGATCCGCTGCCCGGCGGATCGGCTGCGGATCACGGCAAGGTCACGGCGTGCCCTGGAAAGCCGCGGGTTTCGCCCTGCCCGGACTTGGTCGACGGTGTGAGTGCGGAGTTTGGTGGGTAAAGCTGCCGTCCGAGGCCGGGCGGCTGGCGCTCAAATTGCAAAAATCTGCTTTTCGTCCCGACCGATCAGGCGCGCGCGCAGGCGCTGAGCGTTTTCGGCATTATGCAGGTTCCTGATCTCTTCGATGATCGCACGTGTCGCCGGAAGCGGCGAAATGCCGAGCTCCTTCCGGATCAGGCCGATCCAATGATCGTAGTACCTGATGGCATCGATTCGTCTTTCGTCGAGCGCGAGCAGGGTCAGGAGATGCCGAACCAGCTCTTCACGATAGGGATCGAAGCGCAGCGAATGACGGGCGAGCTGGATCGCGTCGTGGTAGTAACCACAAAGCCCGAGATGACGAACCATGATCATGGCCGACTGGATGAAAAGGGAGTGAAGCCGCTCGCGTTCTTCCAGGATCCATTCGGCATCTTCGCCGTCCAGAAATGGCCCCTCGTACCGATACAAAACCGCGAGAACCTCCTTCATTCTCGATGGTTCCGGCTGGGCCTCGAGCCCGCTGAGCGTGCTCCGTGCGGCGTGAAGCAACGCCCAAGTGTCAACGTCCAGCCACGGTGTCTTCTCAAGAATGGTCTCGGGGCCAACGGTCCTCAAACCGTGGCCGTCCTGGTATTCGGGAGACGACGCAAGCAGCTTCCGCAGCCGCCAGACCGCAGAGTTCATGGCTCGGCGCCCCCTCTCGGTATCCAGCTCCGGCCAAAACAAGTCGATAAGCCGCTCGCGGCGATGCGGACGATCCGGAAACGTGAAGAGGAATCCAGCCAATCGCCGCCCGGCTGGACCGAGATCCGACCAAATCTGTTCGCTACTACGGGTAACTCGACTGGCGCCGAACAAACTAACGCTCAACACGGCCGTCCCTCCCCGCGCGAACACGACTAAAGAGCACACCTAAAAATGTCGTCCTGGCTTTCAGCCATTCCAGTTCAAAATTGCAGCCTCAATTTAAAATTGTCGATTCTCAAAAAGCGCGCGAAGTCCAAGGCTTCCCCAACAGTCCAAACCAACGCCGGCTCCTACGATACCCACGCCACGCATCGCACGCCCCCCGTCAGGGATTGTGGGGACCCGGCATGAAGTTGTTCAAGGAGAATCTCACAGCCCTTACGAGATGACGCGATACGTGCGTCTTTTCAACAACACCCTCTTTTCGTGCAAGGGCCCGACATTCCGTGACGTCGCGGTATCAGGAGGTGCTTTGTGCGGGCGTGAGCGCGTTCGTTTTTTCTTCCCACCGCCCCAATTTTCATCGGCGGCCGGGGAACTGAATGGGAGTGGACTGTTTGATTTTGATCGGCGAGCCCTCGATGGAGGAATGTCATGGCAAGCCTGTCGGGATCAGAGCGCATTACCCGGGACGACGTCATCAAGGCGATCGGCTCCGCCGACGACGTGACCATCGCCCAAATGATCGCGACCGGTGCGACGGTTGAGGAGCTGGCTGAGGCCCAAGCATGGCTCGCGAATGACGAGCCGATGATGAATGCAGGCCGGCCGCTGGCGACGGGGCGGGTTCGCGAGCTCGTCGATATTCTCTCCGAGCTTGAGCCTGACGATGATGACGACCCCGGGCCTTCCACCGGACCTTCCATCACGCAAGGCTGAGATGCCCCGGCGCGCGTCGCGCGTCGGAGCATCTCATTTAGGTCAGGCCGACTTACACTTCTAGCGTCAGTTCAGCTTACGCTTCGACACCGGCGCTTCGAACTGCGCGATCTCGGCGGTCTGCGGCGCGTGGCCGTTGAAGGTCAGCACGTTGCCTTCGCTCGAGATCACGACGCGGTCGCCGTCGGCGATCTCGCCGGCGAGGATCATCTCAGCCAGCGGATCCTGCAGGTTGCGCTGGATCACCCGCTTTAGCGGCCTTGCGCCATAGGCGGGGTCCCAGCCCTTGGCGGCCAGCCAGTCGCGCGCCGCGGCATCGAGCGTCAGCGTGATCTTGCGATCCTCCAGTAGCTTCTGCAGGCGGGCGAACTGGATCTCGACGATCCGGCCCATCTCGCTCTTCTGCAGGCGGTGGAACAGGATGATCTCGTCGACACGGTTGAGGAATTCGGGCCGGAAATGCGCCCGCACCATGCCCATCACCTGCTCGCGCACAGCCATCGTATCCTCGCCCTCCGGCTGGTTGACCAAAAACTCCGAACCGAGGTTCGAGGTCATGATGATCAGCGTGTTGCGGAAGTCGACGGTGCGGCCCTGGCCATCGGTCAGGCGACCGTCGTCGAGCACCTGCAGCAGCACGTTGAAGACGTCGGGGTGCGCCTTTTCGATCTCGTCGAACAAGACGACCTGATAGGGCCTGCGCCGCACCGCTTCGGTGAGCGCCCCGCCCTCGTCATAGCCGACATAGCCGGGAGGCGCGCCGATCAGGCGCGAGACCGAGTGCTTCTCCATGTATTCCGACATGTCGAGGCGGACCATCGCGGTCTCGTCGTTGAACAGGTACTCCGCCAGCGCCTTTGTCAGCTCGGTCTTGCCGACGCCGGTGGGCCCTAAGAACATGAACGAGCCCATCGGGCGGTTCGGATCCTGCAGGCCAGCGCGCGAACGGCGCACGGCGGTCGCCACCGCACGCACGGCTTCGGCCTGGCCGACCACGCGCTTGCCGAGTGAACCCTCCATCTTCAGGAGCTTGTCCTTTTCGCCTTCCAGCATCTTGTCGACGGGAACACCGGTCCAGCGCGACACCACCTGCGCGATGTGGTTGGCGGTCACCGCCTCTTCCATCATCTCGCCGGCATCTTCTTCTTCGATGTCTGCTAGCTTCTTTTCCAGTTCCGGAATCTTGCCATAGGCGAGCTCGCCCGCGCGCTGGAATTCACCGCGGCGTTGCGCGTTCGCCAGTTCGATGCGCAAGGCGTCGAGCTCGCTCTTCAGCTTCTGCGCGTCGGAGAGCTTGTTCTTCTCCGCGCTCCAGCGCGCCGTCAGCGCCGCCGATTTGTCCTCGAGATCGGCCAGTTCCTTTTCCAGCGCCTGCAGGCGGCTCTTGGAGCCGATATCGGTTTCCTTCTTCAGCGCCTCCTGCTCGATCTTCAGCCGGATGATTTCCCGGTCCATCAGATCGAGTTCTTCCGGCTTGGAATCGACCTGCATCTTCAGCCGCGCCGAAGCCTCATCCATCAGGTCGATCGCTTTGTCGGGCAGGAAACGGTCGGTGATGTAGCGGTTTGACAGCGTGGTCGCGGCAACCAGCGCGGAATCGGCGATGCGAACGCCGTGGTGCTGCTCATACTTGTCCTTCAGCCCGCGCAGGATCGAGATGGTATCCTCGACCGTCGGCTCGGAAACGAACACCGGCTGGAACCGGCGCGCCAGCGCCGCGTCCTTTTCGACATGCTTGCGGTATTCGTCGAGCGTGGTGGCGCCGATGCAATGCAGTTCGCCGCGCGCCAATGCGGGCTTCAACAGGTTGGACGCATCCATCGCGCCATCGGCCTTGCCGGCGCCGACCAGCGTATGCATCTCGTCGATGAACAGGACGATCGAGCCTTCGGCCGTGGTGACTTCCTGCAGCACGGCCTTCAGCCGCTCCTCGAACTCGCCGCGGTATTTGGCGCCCGCAATCAGCGCTCCCATGTCGAGCGAGAGCAGCTTCTTGTCCTTCAGGCTTTCCGGCACGTCGCCGTTGAGGATGCGCAGCGCCAGGCCCTCGACGATGGCGGTCTTGCCGACGCCGGGCTCGCCGATCAGCACGGGATTGTTCTTGGTACGGCGGGAGAGCACCTGGATGGTGCGGCGGATTTCCTCGTCGCGGCCGATCACGGGATCGAGCTTGCCGTCGCGCGCGGCCTGCGTCAGGTCGCGGGCATATTTCTTCAGCGCGTCATAGGCATTTTCGGCCGTCGCGCTATCGGCGGTCCGGCCCTTGCGCAGCGCTTCGATCGCCGAATTGAGGTTTTGGGGTGTGACGCCGCCCTTGCCGAGAATCGCACCGGCCTCGCTGCCCTTCTCGAGCGTCAGGCCCAGCAGCAGCCGTTCGACCGTGACAAAGCCGTCGCCGGCCTTCTCGGCGGCCTTTTCCGCCGCACCGAAGGCGCGCGCCATATCGGGCGCAAGATAGATCTGTCCGGCGCCGCTTCCCGAGACTTTCGGCAGCTTCTTCAGCGCATCCTCGGTCGCCTTGAGGATCGCGCGGGAGTTACCGCCGGCGCGGTCGATCAGACCGCTAGCCAGCCCCTCACTATCATCAAGCAGTACTTTGAGCATATGCAGCGACGAGAACTGCTGATGTCCGTCGCGCACCGCCAGCGATTGCGCAGACTGGACGAAGCCGCGCGCCCGCTCGGTGTATTTTTCAATATTCATGTCGTTTACTTCCCTCGGCCTGCCGTCCCCACCCCTGAGGCATGATTACGGCATCTTCATTGGGGTATCCGCGAACCGCATTGACATTTCTCAACCGGCCGCGGTTCGTCGCCCGCTTTTCAGGCTTGACGCAAATGTGGGCATCATGGCGCAAAACGGAAGAGGCCCGGTCACAAATTCGGGAGCGGTGGCGCACGACAACGGAATCCCTTAATAAGCGGCATGCCTGCCACAGCCCCGCCTGCCCGGATCACCGGAATCTATCGCTACCCCGTCAAGGGCCTGACCCCCGAACAGCTTACCCGCGCCGAGCTCAGCCCCGGTCAGACGCTTCTGGCCGACCGCCGCTACGCGATCGAAAATGGTCCCTCCGGCTTCGATCCGGCCGAGCCGAAATGGTTGCCGAAACCGCACTTCCTGATGCTGATGCGGGACGAATGGCTGGCCGGCCTGCGCACCCAGTTCGACGATGCGAGCAACGTCCTCTCGATTAACCACAACGGCCGGATCGTGGCCCAAGGCAATCTGGCAACGCCGGAGGGCCGGCGGACAATCGAGAACTTCTTCGCCACCGCCTATGCCGGCCAGATCAAGGGTCCGCCAAAGGTGCTCGAAAGCCCGGGACACAGCTTTTCGGATCTCGCCCGCAAGGTCGTCTCCATCATCAATCTCGCCAGCGTCCGCGCCATCGAGAACATGGTGGGTGCGCCGGTCCATCCGCTTCGCTTCCGCGCCAATCTCTATGTCGAGGGCTGGCCGGCCTGGCACGAATTCGACCTCCTCGACCAAACGCTGGCGATCGGCGACGTGAGACTCAAGGTGGTGAAGCGCATCGTCCGCTGCGCCGCCGTCAATGTCGATCCGGATACGGCCCAGCGCGACCTCGCCATCCCCCAGGCGCTGCAGCGCAGGCTCTCTCACGCCGATTGCGGGATCTATGCCGAGGTGATCACGGGCGGCACGATCAGCGACGGCGAGGTGATCGCGGCGGAACAGCCGGAATTGTTGTAGTTCGACTCCCGGACCTATTCACGTCATTGCGAGCGAAGCGAAGCAATCCATTCTTCCTTTTTGTGGCGCCATGGATTGCTTCGCTTCGCTCGCACTGACGGCTGGATACAGTCTCGCGTTCTCGCGGCGCGACTTGCGCCCGAGGTTTGCCTGAACCTTTTCCCTCCTGAGAGGGAGCAGGGAATGCCGGGTGCTTGCTGCACCCGCGGTCTCGTGTGCAATGGGCACAAGGAAGTGCGCACACGAGCATACAGGTACAGCCGGAGCACGCCGGCATTCCCTGCGCAATGGGTTGACGGCTTATGCCGCGCTCTCCCTGGAGACGAATTCGTCTTGCCTCCATCGCTGCCGGCTTGATGGCTCAATCGATCCGGTTGGATCAAATTCGCCACCGGCAGCTTGGCACCAGCCACGGGTGTCGGGACCACACGGTTTTGCCGTACGCATCAGCGCCGTACGTCCTGCGCGCCGGATTTCGCTCACAAGATAACTTGCCCTGCGATTCCATCTGCGCGCCGGCGCCATCGCGTCCACCGCATCCCATCCCGCGTTCGTGACGATCGCGATACGCCCCTCTTGTCGAGACGGGACAGCGCGGAAATAGCCACTGATTTGGGGCGACGGGGAAGCGAATTATTTTTGCCAAGGAAACTGGACGACCCAAATCAGATTGAAACTGTTCAGCAAATTAGATTTTGCGCGCAGCGGGTTTTTGGGCGATCGCATGCAGGAGCGAAGCGGAATGCAGCCGACTTACCCGACGGGCGACTCTTTATTGGGATTAAAAGCTCGTAGGTCCTCGGCGTCGCCCCCCGATCATTTTGAGTTGACAACGCGCGTTGCCGCGCCATCATCATGACCGGGTCGATACACCCGCCGCCTGCGCCCTACGGGGATGGTGAACGTATCAATCTATCTCCGCGCCCTCGCCATTGGCGAACGGGTCGGCAAGGCAGGCACCGATCTCCTCCGTTCGTCGATAGAGAGGTGCCCTCATGCGCGATTTCCGCGATGCGAAAGTCATGGCGCATTCCCTGCGCGATGCCTTGAAGGCCAAGGCTATGGAGATCACCCATAGCGAATCCCTGGAGCTGATCGCGAAGACGTTCGGCTACGACAACTGGAACATCCTGTCCGCCAGGATCGATACGGCGCAACCGCGTGCCGGTTCGACGGCCGGGCACCAGGGCCCAACGCCGCAAGCGGTGCTCTATTGTTCTTTCTGCGGCAAGAACCAGCATGAAGTGAACAAGCTGGTTTCCGGCCCGGCCGTGTTTATTTGCGACGAATGCATCGATGTGTGCAGCGACATCATCGACGAGCAACTGCTCCGGCTTATCGAAGGCGATGAGGAGAGTGCCCGGGCGATGTCCACCGAGCGGCTGTCGCATTATGTCGAACACGCGAGGAAGGGAGAGCAACGCCATCGTCTCGCCTTGCAGCGTATCGAGCGAATGCTTGCACTTCGACGCAGCGCGGCACCGGTGGATGATGACATCTTGACGTCGTCCGGCATCATTCATTTGAAGAACAAGACGATTGACGAACTTCTGGCCAATCAGAAATTTCCGCAAGACCAACTGAAGCGGTACGAACAGGCCCTGCGCACGGCAACGCCCGTGCTTGATGAACGGAAGCAATGATCCGTTCAGGAGAGCCATTGCCAAGTCCCGGCCAAGTCCGGACTACGGTGCTCTCCGGGAGCACGCGTCTGGAATTGGCCCCTGCAGACCTGAGCGGGCAGCCCGACGACGTCTTCCTTCGGGACAGAAACGGGCGGTCCGCCTCAGCGAGCCGACTGCACTTTTGAGCGCGAACGGAACCTCGATACGGATCAACCGGAGTTGTGACTACGATCACATGGATAGCTCGACTTCTGGCGCATTGTAGCGCCGTTATTGATATCCGTTGAGGTCCGGATGCACTGCACGAATTGCGCAGCCGAAGTCCCGGAGCAAAGAAAATTTTGCGGACAGTGCGGAGCGGCGGTGGTGCGGCGCTGTCCGACCTGCGGCGCGGCAAACCCTGCCCTGAACAAGTTTTGCGGCGACTGCGGGACCAAATTGCGCGTGGATTCTCCCTCAGCGGCACCAACGGCGCGGGACTCGCGCCCGATCGAGCGCCGGCAGCTTACGGTACTGTTTTGTGACCTGGTCGGATCGACTGCGCTCTCCGCGCGGCTCGATCCCGAAGACTTCGGCGCAATCATCGCCGACTACCGGCGCTGTATTACTGAAACCGTTGCCAGCTTCGACGGCTTTGTCGCGCGACATCATGGCGACGGTGCGGTGGCATATTTTGGCTATCCTCACGCACACGAGGACGACGCGGAGCGCGCAGTTCACGCCAGCCTCGCCTTGGTGCAGGCGGTCGCCGCCCTGCCCGCGAAAGAAAAGTTGAGCGCGCGCGTCGGTGTCGCAACAGGCGTCGCGCTGGTCGGCGATATGTCGGAAAGCGCGATTTCCGAGGAGCATGGCATCCTCGGCGATACCCCGAATCTTGCCGCCCGGCTGCAATCGCTCGCGCAACCCGGCGCCGTCATTATCTCGGGTCGCACAAAGACGATCGCTGGACCGCAATTCGAGTATCTCGATCTCGGTAAAGTCGAGTTCAAGGGATTCGTAAAGCCAGTCGCGGCCTGGCAAGTCGCAGGCAAGACAGCAGTGACCAGCCGATCGCATGCTCTCCAAAGTAGCGATTTGCTGCCGCTGATCGGTCGTGATGAAGAAATCGAGCTACTTCTGCGCCGATGGGAGCGGGCCAAGAGTGGCGAAGGTCAGGTGGTGCTGCTTTCCGGTGAAGCGGGGATCGGCAAATCACGGCTCACCATCGCGCTGCTGGAACAGCTTGCTCGCGAGCCGCACATACGCCTGCGGTTCTTCTGCTCGCCGCAGCATACCGACAGCCCGCTCTATCCGGTGATCGGCGAGATGTTGCGCGCCGCCGGCTTTGCTCACGATGACAGCCAGCAAGCGAAAATGGACAAGCTTGACGCGCTGCTGGCGCAAAGCTCGACGCCTTCAGAGGACGCGGCGCTGTTTGCCGAAATGCTGTCGCTGCCCAACGACGGACGCTACCCTCCGGTTGAAGTCGAGCCGCAGCTCCGTCGTCAGAAAACGCTGAAAGCGCTTGGTTCGCAAATCGAGGTGCTGGTGCGGATCAATCCCGTGCTGATGATTTTCGAAGATGCGCATTGGGCCGATCCAACCAGCCTCGAATTGTTCGCCCGGGCGGTGGACTGGGCCGTGAGTCACCGGCTCCTGTTACTTGTCACTTTCAGGCCGGAATTCAGTCCGCCCGGGATCGGACGGCCGCACGTGACTGAGCTGACCCTCCATCGGCTGGCGCCGCGCGACATCGATCTCCTGATCGAGCGCGTCGTCGGCAACCGATCGTTGCCGGCGGGCATCCGCCAGGACATCATCGAGCGCACCGACGGCATTCCGCTGTTCGCCGAGGAGATGACCAAGGCGGTGCTGGACGCGGAGGGTGAGAGTGATGCGCAGCGGGCCTTCGCAGGGGGCCCAACGCCTGTTGTGGCGGTTCCGGCAAGCCTGCAGGCTTCGCTGATGTCGCGGCTCGATCGGCTCGGCCCGGCGAAGAACGTGGCGCAGGTCGGCGCAGCGATCGGCCGGGCATTTCCCCACATGTTGCTGGCCGCGCTCGTGCGAAAACCAAAGGAAGAACTGGACGCCGACCTCGACCGGCTCATTGCGGCGGGTTTGTTGTTTCGGCACGGCACCCCGCCGTATGCGAGCTACCTGTTCAAGCATGCGCTGGTGCAGGACGCAGCCTACAGTACGCTGCTGCGGGAGCAAAGGCGCGTGCTGCATGCGCGCATCGCCGAAATCCTCGAAAGTCAGTTCGCAGAAATCGCCGAGAGCCAGCCCGAGCTGCTGGCGCGTCACTACGCTAAGGCCGACCTGATCGAGAAGTCAGCGCGCCTGTGGGGCAAGGCGGGACAGCGCTCACAGGAGCGTTCGGCGCTGGTCGAAGCCGCTGAACAACTCGGCCACGCCCTGGAACAAATCGCAACCTTGCCCTCTACGCCCGACCTGCGGCGCGAGCAGATCGTTTTACACGTCGCGCTCTTGAACACGCTCATGCATGTCAAAGGATATGGCGCGCCCGAAACGAAGGCTGCCGTCGCTCAAGTGAGAGCGCTGATCGAGCAAGCGGAGCGGCTCGGAGAACCTCCCGATGACCCTTCGTTGCTGCTCTCGGCTCTGTTTGGCCAGTGGATCGTCAACTTCATAAACTTCAATGGTGACGTTGCGCGAGAGCTTGCAGCGCGATTTCTGGCCCTTGGCGAGAAGGAGGGAACGGCGGCACCGCGCATGATTGGACACCGTACCATGGCGAGTACGCTTGCGCTTATGGGAGACCTCGTTGATGCCAAGGCGCACTACAATGAAGCCCTCGCCCTTTACCGCCCCGCCGAGCACCAGCGATTGATGACGCGATTTGGCCAGGACCTCCGGGTAACGTGCCTGGCCTTTCGTTCGATGGCTTCGTGGCTGCTCGGTTACCCCGAGGCTGCGCTCAAGGATGCAGAATGCGCGCTGACGGAAGCGCGCCAGATCGAGCACGCCGCGACTTTGATGTTTACGCTGAATTTCCCTATTCTTATCAATACTTACTGCGGGAATTACCACGCGGCAGACGAGCGTCTCAAAGAGCTTGTCGTGTTGGCCGAGGAGAAAGGTGCCCCGTTCCGAAAAGCGGAAGGCGTGTTACGGCGGGGTTATATCCTGACACTCACGGAGGCCGCGAAAGCAGCCGAGATCGTCACGGCGGGCATTGATTTATGGCGGTCGGCCGGATCGACAATATTTACGCCGGAGCACGAGTTCATGTTGGCAATCGCCCATGCCAATTCGGGCCAATTCGATGATGCCTGGCGCTGTATCGACAAAGCAATGACGGCGATGCACGCAACCAAGGAAAGATGGTGCGAGGCTGAGGCGCATCGCGTTGCCGGTGAAATCGCGCTCAAGTCGCCGCAGCGAGACGTGGCGAAAGCGCAAGCGCATTTCGAGCATTCCCTGACCGTTGCGCGGGCACAGCAGGCAAAGTCGTGGGAATTGCGCGCGGCCATGAGCCTGGCGCGGCTCTTGAGCGATCAGGGAAAACGGCAAACGGCACGTGACCTTCTCGCCCCCGTCTACGATTGGTTCACCGAAGGTTTTGACACAAGCGACCTTCGAACGGCCAGGGCGCTGCTCGGCGAGCTTCATTGATAAGGCCATCCGGCGACGAAGTTCCGGGTCCTGGCACGAAGCGGATCTAACGCTCGCGGCCGGCGATTTCCGCGATCGGGAGAAGCACGGAGGTCACAACCGGGCCTTCCGAGCCAAAGCGGACAACGCCGGTGTTTTTGCGGTATAGTTCGGCATTCAGATGAGCGGGATGCCTGCCTTGAGGGTTGACGTCATGTACAAAGCACCTGGATCATTGCTCCGATCATTACCCCTGACTATCGCTGCTGTTCTTCTCAGCCCGCAGGCGCGGGCGCAACAGGTTGCGGCGGAAACGCCGCAGACCATGCTGGCGGCTCAGATTCGCACGCAGGGGTTTGCCTGTGACAAGGCGCTCGGCGCCACGAGGGACAAAAAGCGCTCGCAGCCGGACCGCGCCGTCTGGGTCCTCAAATGCAGCAACGCGACATACCGCGTCACGCGCGCGCCCGACATGGCGGCGAAGGTCGAACCGCTCCCGTGAATGAATTGGCTGGAAGCAGGCCTCGTCGGATATCCGCGACAGCGCCACGCTTGGCCGCCTCATGCCTCGATCGGTTGACCGGCAGGCCTCACCGCCGGGTACATCCAGCCGTGCAGCCGAGCAGGCTTCAACTGGCGCGCATTTGCCTGCGCCGCGACAAGGTCGACCCGGGACTGGACTTCACATTCCAAGCGCGAGAAAGCCGGTACAAACCACAATCAAGCCGACAATGATAACCGCAAGGAAACTGGAAGAAGTAATATCTTCGCGCATGACGACACCTATGCCTCAATCAGGCAAAGATCATCAAACCATCAATTCATTTCAGGATGTCTTCGTCGCACTCAGAAAATGACTTCATCTGATGGTTCTACTGTTACGTGCCGGACGTCCCACGAAGCATCATCACGGCCGTGAGAGCCCGGCGGCATCGGGATAGGCCTCATCATACCGCTCAGCGAGACGGATTTCCGAGATGTGGCATGCTTCACACGCGGCTATCGCGCGCAAGATTACAGTTGCGCGCTCCCGGTTGACAATTGGCTTGGCCCCAGCGGAAATTTGCGCGGAGCATTGGTCATGGAAGATACCCTACGGCTCTACCGGACGCTGCTGGGCAATCGCGCGTATCTGCGCTCGCTCGCCGAGGGCGCAGCTTTCCTCGCCGCCAGCACCATCGCGATATTCGCCGCGGTCACCTATGCCACGGTTCACGCCAGCAATTACGTCACCGATTTTGTGCTGAGCCGCGTTGGCCCCTTCAACGTGCGCTTTCTCTTCATTTACGGGACGTTCGCAGCGTTCGTGATTACGGCGAGCCTGCTGGCCTGGCGACCGAACCGGGTGCCGTTCGCGCTCAAGGCCGTGGCGCTGTTCCTGCTGGTCCGCGCCGTGTTCGTGGCGCTCACCCACATGGCGCCATCGCCTATCGATCCGCAGAAGCCGGCGCCGTTCTTCAACTCGATCTTCTACGGCAGCGATCTATTCTTCTCCGGCCACACAGGCCTGCCGTTTCTCGCCGCGCTTGCCTTCTGGTACATCCCGCAATGGCGAATGTTCTATCTCGCGCTGACTGCCTTCTTCGGCTCGGTCGTGCTGCTCGGTCACTATCACTATTCGATCGACGTGCTTGCCGCCCTGTTCATCACCCACGGCGTCTTTCAGATTTCGTGCTGGCTGTTTGCCCGCGACTACACGCTATTTCGTTCTTCCGAAAGCCAGACTGCCCCACGGCCGAAGCGTGCAAGCCGAAAGGCGTTGGCTCCGGCCGGTAGCGGACATGAGCGCGCTCCCAAACCGTTCGTGCTGCACGTCGTCGGAGACGAAGCGGTGCCGAGCGGCCAATCCAAAGCCGACTTGAATCATCCGAACGGATGAAAGCGTCCTCTCCCCGCCAACAACCGGGAGAGGACGCAGCGCAATCCGCCTCAGCTCGTCGGCATGACGTAGGCGTAGATCCGGCCGCGCGAGACCGGCGCTTCGCGGACGCGGTTGCCGTTATTGCCGGAGATCATGATCGGATTGCCCTTGGCATCGATGCCGGTGATGACGCCGACATGGCCGCCGCGGCGGCCGCGCGTCATCACCGCAATCGCGCCGACCTGCGGACCGGAAACGCGCTGGCCGTATTTCGAGAACGAGCTCGCCATGTCCGAGCCCGTGCCGCGATAGCCGGAGTGCTGCAGCACCATGTTCATGAACCGCGCGCACCACAGCCTGCCGCGTCCCGTCGGGTTGCCGCCGAGATAACGGCGCGCTGTGGCGACGACGTTCGACGAGCTGAAGCTGGACGCCATCGCGCCGCCGGCCGGCGTCACGGTTGAATTCGCTCCGGCGCTTGCATTTGTCGCGACGCTTGCATCCGTTGCGACGCTTGCGTTGACGTTGGCAAGGCCGCGCGCCTGCATCTGCGCGACCCCACGCTCCCAGCGTGATGTGCGCTCGACCTGCCGCAGCCGGGCGCCGCGACGGCCGCGGTCGGCGCGCGCCTCAGTGACGACGCTGGGCGAGCCGAAGCCGCCGGGCGCAACCATCTGGGGGCTGCTTTCCATGAAGCTCGGGTTGGTATCGGCAAAGCCGCCGGCCTGCATTCGCTGCGCGCTGCGATCCCAGCGCGACGTCCTGATAGCATGGCGATGGTGGCGATAGGCGTAATGATGCTTGGCATGATGGCCGGCGTGATAAGCGCGAGCGTGTCGCCCTGCGCCGTGGTGAGGCCGTGCCGAAGCTGGAGTGACGAATGCAACGATGGAAACCGAACATAGTGCCAGCGCGATGAAACGAAGCAACCGGCGAAACGCAAACAACTGACGCATACTAAGCCCTCTGTAGCACCCCCACTTCCCCTTTGCGTTCGTCCACGAACGACCGCGGGCGGCGTTTTGCGTTGCGATGTGACGAGACGAAGATTTCATGTGGCGCTGCGGAAACAATTCCGGGGTGATTCCGCGATCTTTCGATGGCGGAAATGAAACTAAATTGCCGTATTGCGGCCGCGAGAATTAATTGCAATTTTGCTGCTCGGCCACGCAAGGATGTTGCGTGAAAACAAGAAAATGGAGAAGAATCCGAAATGCCCTATGCCGTCGCCAAAGACAGCGTTCGTCTGCACTACGAAGAGGCGGGAAGCGGGACGCCGATCATCTTCCTGCACGAGTTCGCGGCCGACCACACCAACTGGGAGCCGCAGATGCGCTACTTCTCGCGCGGCCACCGCTGCATCGCCTATTCGGCGCGCGGCTATACGCCCTCCGACGTGCCGCCTGACGCCGATGTCTACACCTACAAGCATTTCTACACCGATGCGCTCGCGGTGCTCGATCACCTCGGCATCGCCAAAGCACATTTCGTCGGCCTGTCGATGGGCTCCTATTCCTCGCTGCAGGTCGGCCTCAATGCAGCCGACCGGGCGCTGTCGATGACGCTCGCCGCCGTCGGCTCAGGCTCTGCCATCGAGCATCTCGATGCCTTCCGCGCGCAGTGCCGGGCCAATGCCGAGCAGTATGAGGCGATCGGCTCGGTGGAAGTCGCCAAGGTGACGCGCGAGGCGCCGAGCCGGATTCCATTTTTGCTGAAAGACCCGCGCGGCCATGCCGATTTCTACGCCGCGTTGGCGCGGCATGACGCCAAGGGTTCGGCCAACACCATGCGCAGCTTTCAGGGCGGACGGCCGTCGATCTACACCATGACCGATGCGATCCGGCGCGTGCCGACGCCGGCGCTGATCCTGTGCGGCGACGAGGACGACAATTGCATCGGGCCGAGCCTGTTCCTGAAGCAGCACCTGCCGGCGGCGGGGCTTTCGTTCTTTCCGAAGTCGGGCCACGTGCTCAATCTGGAAGAGCCGGCGCTGTTCAACGAGATGGTGGAGCGGTTCATCGCGCTGGTCGAGGCGGGCCGATGGCCGGTGCGGGATGCGCGGTCGATGGTGAAGGTGGCGGTGTAGGCCGTCATTCCGGAGCGATGCGAAGCATCGAACTATGGTGCGCAATTGCGCACCTGAGAATCTCGAGATTCCCCGATGCGCAATTGCGCATCTGAGGTCTGGTCCTTCGGACCATCCCGGAATGACGGCGGTGGCGTCACTTCCCCGCCCCACCCCGGCTCAGCAAAAACACGCCCTGCTCGCCGAACATGTTCCAGACCCACCAGGGCAGATTCAGCGGCACCGGGCGGCCGTAGAGATCGAGCGCCACCGCGCGCTCCATCTTGACGTTGATCTCGTCGCAGAGCTGCACGAAATCCTTGATGGTGCAGAAATGGATGTTCGGCGTGTCGTACCAGGTGGCGGGGAGATTTTCGGTGCGCGGCATGTGTCCGCCGACGAGCAGCTGCAGCCGCATCTTCCAGAATCCGAAATTCGGGAACGAGACGATGGCGCGGCGGCCGATGCGCAGGAGATTCTCCAGCACCGGCTTCGGCTGCCGCGTCGCCTGCAGCGTCTGCGACAGGATCACGTAATCGAAGGCATCGTCGGGATAATTGACGAGGTCGGTGTCCGCATCGCCCTGCACCACCGCGAGCCCCTTGGCGACGCAGCGGTTGACGCCCTCGCGCGACAGCTCGATGCCGCGGCCGTCGATGCCGCGGCTCTCCAGGAGTTGCAGCAATTCGCCATCGCCGCAGCCGACGTCGAGCACTTTTGAGCCGGCCGGAATCATTTCGGCGACCATGAGATGATCGGTGCGATACTTGCCGGTGCGGTCGGGCGCTACGCCGCCGAGCGGCAGGGCCGGTTCCTGAACCGCCATATCAACCACCCGCACCATTGGAGAGCCCACGCGCCTTGCCGGCCGATTCCAGGAAGGCGCGGGAAATGTCGAAGAACTCCGGCACATCGAGCAGGAAGGCGTCATGGCCGCGATCGGTCTCGATCTCGGCGAACGACACCCGCGCGCTGGAAGCGTTCAGCGCATGCACCAGCGCCCGCGATTCCGAGGTCGGGAACAGCCAGTCCGAGGTGAACGACACCACGCAGAAGCGGGTCTTGATGCCGAGAAACGCCTGCGCCAGCACGCCGCTGTGGTCGGCGGCGATATCGAAATAGTCCATCGCCCGCGTCAGATAGAGATAGCTGTTGGCGTCAAAACGCTCGACAAAGGACGAGCCTTGATAGCGCAGATAGCTTTCGACCTGGAAATCCGCGTCGAACGAGAAGGTCGGCAACTCGCGGTCCTGCATCCGCCGTCCGAACTTGCGATGCAGCGCGGCGTCGGAGAGATAGGTGATGTGCCCGGCCATCCGCGCCACTGCCAATCCACGATGCGGATGGGTGCTGCGTTCGAAATAGCGCCCATGGTGCCAGTCCGGATCAGCCATCACGGCCTGTCGGCCGAGTTCATGAAACGCGATGTTCTGTGCGGAGTGGCGCGTCGAGCAGGCGACCGGCAGCGCCGAGAACACGCGCTCCGGATAGGCGGCGGTCCATTGCAGCACCTGCATGCCGCCCATCGATCCGCCGATCACGCAAAACAAGGTTTCGATCCCCAGCCGGTCGAGCAGCATGGCCTGCGCTCGGACCATGTCGGGGATGGTGATCACGGGAAAATCCAGCCCCCAGGCCTTGCCGGTGGCCGGATCGGTCGAGGCCGGACCGGTCGATCCCATACAGCCGCCGATCACATTCGAACAGATGATGAAGTATCGGTCGGTATCGAGCGGACGGCCGGGACCGACCATGATTTCCCACCAGCCGGCCTTGCCCGTCAGGGGATGCAAATTGGCGACGTGCTGATCCAGCGTCAGCGCGTGGCAGATCAGAATGGCGTTGGAGCGATCGGCGTTCAGTTCGCCATAGGTCTGATAGGCGATCTGGAACGGCGCGAGATCGATGCCGCAATCGAGCCTCAAGGGCTGATCCATGCCGAACGTCGCCACCGGCGAGGTCGGATGATCGGCCTCATGGGCGCGATCCTCGTTGAGGATCGAGGGACTAGATATCGAATGCACGTTTGTCATTTCGGCACCGACCTCCTTACGGAGGCTCTACAGACAGAATCAGGCCATAAAAAACCCGGCCTGAACAAAGGTTCGGCCGGGATCAACTCTGTCCCCGGCCTGTTTAGCGAGTTGTTTAACGTGGCTGCAAGCCGGCCGGCTCAAATGACCACGGAATGGAACAAAGCTAGTCCCGCCCAGGCATTTCGTCAAGCAGGCGGGGGCCGGACCGCATGGTTAACCCGATCGTGCAGGGCTGGCCCGTGACGTTTCTCTTTGCTTTCAGCGCCCGTCTTTCCTAATCAATGCGACTGTCTGCCGGGCGCATCGGGCTGTTCGGCACCAAGGTTTCTCGAAGATGTCCAAGGCACCGTCCAAGGCACCCCCGGCCCCGCCCTCGCTGCAGGAATTGCGCAAGGAGATCGATGCGATCGACGAGCAGGTCCATCGCCTCCTGATGGCCCGCGGCGACATCATCGACCGGCTGATCCAGGTGAAGCAGACCCAGGAAGTCGGCTCCGCGTTCCGCCCGGCGCGCGAGGCCAGCATGATGCGGCAACTGGTGCAGCGTCATCGCGGCATCCTGCCGCTCGACACCATCGAGAGCATCTGGCGCGTCATCATCTCGACCTTCACCTATGTCCAGGCGCCGTTCGCGGTGCATGCGGACGTCTCGGTCGGCGAGCCCGCGATGCGGGATTCGGCGCGGTTTCATTTCGGCTTCGTCGTGCCTTATGTGGGCCATTTCAGCGCGCAGGCCGCGGTCGAAGCGGTGGCGAAATCGAAGGGCGACCTGGCGCTGGTCTCGGCAATCTCGAGCCGCACGCCGTGGTGGATCGCGCTGGAAGCGGACGGCGCGCCAAAGATCATCGCGCGGCTGCCGTTCCTCGAACGCGCCGACCATCCGGCGGCGCTCCCCGTCTTCGTGATCTCACGGGTCGCCGACGATGCCATGGTGACCGAGGTCCAGATGTGGAGCGTGCGCGTCTCTGGCTGGAACGCCGATATCGCGCGCGCCGTGGCTCCGCTCGCTGAAATCGTCGCGGTGCCCGACACCGCCTTCGACGGCGCGGCGCTCCTGGTGTCGGATGCCGGCGCCGGCTTCGAGAAGATCAAGAAAGCCCTGGTCCAGGCCGGCGCCTCGGTGCGCTCGTCGGCCCTCGTCGGCAGCCACGCAACGCGCTATACGGTGCCCCCGAACGGGGCAGCCGAGTCCTAAGCCGTCCTGAATATCCGGAGCCAGAAGATGAACCGTCCCGTGCCGAATCCCGGCATTCTCGATATTGCGCCCTACACGCCCGGCAAGACGCCGGTGCCGGAGCCGGGCCGCAAGGTGTTCAAGCTGTCCGCCAACGAGACCCCGTTCGGGCCGTCGCCGAAGGCGATCGAAGTCTATAAGGCCGCGGCGGCACATCTGGAGGACTATCCGGAAGGCACCTCGCGGGTGCTGCGCGAGGCGATCGGCCGCGCCTATGGGCTCGATCCCAACCGCATCATCTGCGGTGCCGGCTCGGACGAAATCCTCAACCTGCTGGCGCACACCTATCTCAGCCACGGCGATGAAGCGATCTCCACCGCCCACGGTTTTCTGGTGTACCCGATCGCCACGATGGCGAACGGCGCGAAAAACGTCGTCGCGCCCGAGACCGACTTCACCGCCGACGTCGACGCCATTCTCGCGCGCGTGACGCCGCGCACGAAACTGGTGTGGCTGGCCAACCCGAACAATCCGACCGGCACCTACGTGCCGTTCGACGAGGTCAAGCGGCTGCGCGCCAGCCTGCCGCAGAATGTGCTGCTGGTGCTGGACGCCGCCTATTCCGACTACGTGTCGCGCAACGATTACGAGCTCGGACTGGAGTTGGTGGCGACCACCGAAAACACCGTGATGACGCACACCTTCTCCAAGATCCACGGGCTGGCCAGCTTACGGATCGGCTGGATGTTCGGCCCTGCCAACATCATCGACGCCGTCAACCGGATTCGCGGGCCGTTCAACGTCTCGACGCCGGCGATGCTGGCGGCGGTGGCCGCGATCGAGGACACTGCGCATGTCCAGATGTCGAAGGCGTTCACCGAGCAGTGGCGCAACTGGCTGACCGAAGAAATCGGCAAGCTGGGGCTCAAGGTGACGCCGAGCGTGGCGAATTTCGTGCTGATCCACTTCCCGCAGGAGAAAGGCAAGACGTCGGCGGACGCGGACGTGTTTCTAACTAAACGAGGCCTGGTGCTGCGGGCGCTCAACAATTACGGCCTCCCCCACGCCCTGCGCATGACCATCGGCACCGAGGAGGCCAATCGCCTCGTCGTCGAGGCCTTGCGCGACTTTATGGCGGCCAAATGAACGCAACGCCGATCTTCCGACGCGTCGCGCTGATCGGCTTCGGCCTGATCGGCGGCTCGATCGCGCGCGCCGCGCGGGCCCAGGGGCTCGCCAGCGAAATCGTTACCACCGCGCGCTCGGAGAAGACCCGCGCGAGGGTGACCGAACTTTCTGTCGTCGACGAGGTGCTGGAGACCAACGCGGAAGCCGTCAAAGACGCCGACCTCGTGATCCTCTGCATCCCGGTCGGCGCCTGTGGCCCGGTCGCGCAGGAGATTGCACCGTTCCTTAAAGCGGGCGCGATCGTGTCCGACGTCGGCTCGGTCAAGGGCGCGATCGTCCGCGAGATGGCGCCGCATCTGCCGGCGAATGTTCATTTCGTTCCGGCCCATCCGGTCGCGGGCACCGAGCATTCCGGGCCCGATTCCGGCTTCGCCGAACTCTTCATCAACCGCTGGTGCATCCTCACGCCGCCCGATGGCGCCGATCCGATGGCCGTTGAAACGCTGCGTGCATTCTGGACCGGCATGGGCGCCAAAGTCGAGATCATGACGCCCGACCACCACGATCTGGTGCTGGCGATCACGAGCCACCTGCCGCATCTGATCGCCTACACCATCGTCGGCACGGCGGATGAACTGGCGCAGGTGACGTCGTCGGAAGTGATAAAGTTCTCCGCCGGCGGCTTTCGCGATTTCACCCGCATCGCGGCGTCGGACCCGACGATGTGGCGCGACGTGTTCCTCAACAACAAGGAAGCCGTGCTGGAAATGCTCGGCACCTTCAACGAGGATCTCTCAAAGCTCACCCGCGCGATCCGCCGCAACGACGGCGAAGCGCTGTTCGAGCATTTTACGCGCACTCGCGCCATCCGCCGTGGCATCGTCGAAATTGGCCAGGATTCGGCCGCGCCGGATTTCGGCCGGCCGCATCCGCCGCTGGTGAAGAAGGAATGATTCTATGGTCGTCCCTGCCTAGTGCGCAATTGCGCACGGGAGCAGGGACGATGACCACCGTCGGCAATTTTTGAAAGAAAGCCGGCCACCATCTCGAAACACAACAGCCGCCGCGGCGTATGGGTCCCGGCTCGCGCTTCGGTTGGCCGGGACGACAGCCAACGAATTGCACAAGGTCGTCATACCCCGCAGCCACCAGGGCATTGCACGCTCAGACGCAGGCCCCCTCGATCAAATGCAATTGTGTGCCCGTCGGTAGCACTCGCTTGAGGGCATATCCCGCTGCGGCGAACAGGTCGACAAATTCCTCGTGACTGCGTTCCCGCCCGCCCGCAGCGACCATCATGTTGAGGTCGCCAAACTTCTCGGCGGGCGCAACATTCGGGGCACCGATGATGCGCTCTAACACCAATATCCGGCCATTTGGTGTGACGGCAGCCCGGCAGCTTCGCAGGATCGCCAGCGCCTGCTCGTCGTTCCAATCGTGCAACACACTTTTCAGCATATGCAAGTCGCCCGATGGCACGCTGATAAAGAAGTCACCCTCACAGATCTCGCACCTCTCGCGGACGCCCATCCCTTGTAGCAGCTTATCGGCCTGCACATAAGGGTACGCGCACTCTCCCGTACGCACGCTGTAGAGAAGGTGCGACCACTCCTGCCAGTAATATGGTCGGCCGATGTGCGCGGCCCACGGCCCCACGGGCTGGGGCGCGTCGGAGCGCAAGCACGCTCCCAATTCCGCCAGGCTGAAGACCCCGGTCCACATCTTCATGAAACACGCCGGCGGCGCTAAGCGCGCGCAACAGCCTGTACAGCGCGTCCCGATTTGCTCCAACGCGATCTGCCAGGGCGTCGTTGCTGCGCGGCCCGTCCTCTAGTAAATCGGCGATACCCAAAGTGGCTGCGACATGCAAAGCCTGTGACACCTGGTAACCGTTGATAAGCCGCATGATCTGGACGGCTGGGCTTGATGGCGGCAGTGGATCGGTCATTTCCCCAACTCCGAAAATGTTGCACTCTTGGCCAAACTGATCGAATTGACTCGGATTGGCCTTCAAAACCAACTCCGAGCAGAATCAATCAGCCGGCACGATCTTCTGAGATCGGGCAATCCGATCCCAGTGCCGGCGCTGTTCGTCCAGATATTGTGCATAATAGCCGGGCGTACTGCCCCTGGCGATCATTCCCACTTTTCCAAGGCGGCTGTGAATTTCGGGATCGTTTGCGACCGCTTGAATCTCTCCGGAAATCTGCTGCCGTACGAAGTCGGGCATCGACTTCGGCGCGAAGAAGCCGAGAAAGCCTTGAAGCGCCAATTCCGGATGGCCGGCGCCCAATGCAGTCGGCACGTCCGGCGCGATCGGCGCAGCTTCGGGGTTAGTGATCGCGATCAGTCGTAGCCTTCCGGCTTGCGCAAGGGGCAGAGCTGTGGCCAATGGGACCAAAGAAACCTGAATGCGGCTCTCGCTTAGATCGCGAACAGCTTCGGACCCTGCCTTGTAAGGTACGAAGACCATGTCGAGCCGATTGTTGCGCACGAACTCGCCAAAGACCATCACAGGCCCACCAGGGGCTGCGTACCAGTTGAGCGCACCGGGTTTTTCCCTGGCGGCGGCGATGAGATCGGCAAGCGACCGGACCGAGGATGTTGCGGGAACCGCAACTGCCAGGAAGTCGATTGCGGCGGTCGAAAGCGGACGCAGGTCTTCCTCGTTGTATGGCAATTTCCGGATTGCCGGCGTCACGGTGACGGCTCCGGAATGAGTAGCGAGCAAGGTATGCCCGTCGGTTGCTCCGAGCACGGCCTGAATTGCGATCATGCCGTCGGCCCCAGGACGATTTTCGACGATGACACCAACCTTCCAGCGCACTGAAAGCTTTTCAGCAAACAGCCGGGCGACGATGTCGGGCGAACCACCGGGAGAACTTGGGGAGATGAGCCGAACTGTGCGCTCGGGCCACCTCTGCAACGGCTGCGAAAGCGCCAAATCCGGGAGGACCGCCACCAGAGCGATAAGAAACAGACGCTCCCAGATCCACATATCAGCCCTCCGAAATCCGTTATAACTTTCGTTTCGGTGACGGAAGCTAGCGCTTCGAGGCGATGTAGTCGATCTCCCCGCGGGTGATACCCATGTCCATTAGCTCGCTGTCACTCAGACCGCACAAATCGGCGGGCAATCTCTTCCGCTCGTGCCATTCCTGAAACGCACCCCAACAACTCCTGAAGAAGTTGGAGAAACGCCGCGTCGATGCGGTCGTCTGCTCCAATTCAGCTCTGCCGTAGGCCGTGTTCATGGCGGCATCTCCTGAAGACTTCGTTTCCGGCCAGGGGAGAGTGCCAAGGCACGGGCAGGCACGCTTGACAGCCGGCTTACATTTTTCTTACCGGCAGCTTATTCTTTGCGTTGCAACCAATGCTGGAGCCTTGACGATCGGAGGCCACCTGAGGGAACGGCAGCTTGCGCTATCTGTTTGACGACTACGCATTCGACACTGACCGGCGCGAGCTGTATCGCGGAGCGAACGTCGTCTCCGTCACGCCACAGGTATTCGACCTGCTTGATTACCTGATCCGCAACCGGGAGCGCGTCGTCAGTAAAGACGACCTCATCAATGCCATTTGGCACGGGCGTAGCGTGTCCGATGCGGCGCTGACGACCCGCGTCAATGCCGCCCGGAGCGCGATCGGCGATTCCGGTCAGGGACAACGCCTCATCAAAACACTGCCACGCAAGGGCTTCCGCTTCGTCGGCAGCGTGCGGGAAGCGCAGAGGCCCGCGAGCATGGCGGCCACCGATCCCCCTGCGCAAGCGTCGAAACCCGCCCTCCCGCTTCCCGATAAACCCTCGGTCGCCGTTCTTCCCTTCACCAATTTGAGCTCCGATCCGGAGCAGGAGTACTTTGCCGACGGCATGGTCGAAGACATCATTACTGGACTATCGCGCTCGAAATCGCTGTTCGTGATCGCGCGCAATTCGAGCTTCACCTACAAAGGAAAAGCCGTCGACATCAAGCAGATCGGCCGCGAGCTCGGCGTCCGCTATGTGCTGGAAGGCAGCGTACGCAAGGCTGGAAAGCAAGTTCGTGTAACCGCGCAGCTTATCGATGCCGCCGACGGGGGGAATGTCTGGGCGGATCGGTTTGAGGGGCATCTCGAAGACATTTTCGATTTGCAGGATCACTTGACGGGCAGCGTGATCGGCGCGATTTCTCCGCAGCTCGAGCGGGCCGAAATGGAGCGCGCCCAGCGCAAACCAACGGAGAATTTGCAGGCATATGACTACTATCTTCGCGCGAGGTTAGCCAATTACCAGTTCACCCGAGAGAGCAATGTTGAGGCTCTCAGACTAGCGAAAATTGCAATCTCGCTCGATCCCGCGTTTGCCCGCGCTTACGCTTTCGCAGCCAATACTTTTGGAGCGAAGAAAGCATGGTGGACGGCCGATGTGGACCAAGACAGGATCGAAACCCGGCAGCTTGTCGGACAAGCGATACAGCTCGACAAGGATGATCCTTTGGTTCTTGCGTGGTCGGGACAAGCGTACTCATTCGTGCTCGAAGAACCGGAAACTGGGGTGGCTCTTCTGGCAAGAGCCATAGCACTCGACCCCAACCTGGCATTAGCGCGCAATTGGATGGGTTGGGCACATGTCTATCTCGGGAATGCCGATGCAGCAATCGAGCATTTCTCGGCGGCAATTCGCCTAAGTCCTCTCGATCCTCGCTCCTTTTTGTCTCAAGCCGGGATGGGATACGCTCATTTCTTTGCCGGACGGTATGAAGAAGGTATCTCCTGTGCGACGATCGCCATCCAGCACCAGTCAGGTTTTCCAGGGGCTCAGCGAAGTCTGATGGCGAACCTGGCTTTGGCCGGACGTATCGCTGAAGCGCGTCGGGCTTGCGACGCAGTCCTGCAACTTGACCCCACTTTGCGCATTTCCGGCATCAGAAGTAGAACTCCATTTCGCCGGCTCGAAGATATCGAAAAATTGGGGCAAGCTTATCGAATAGCTGGCGTGCCGGAATGACCGCTATTGGCACAAGTCAACACGCTGAACCTCGCGATCGGCTGATATGCTGTTCGTTGCTCCCCTTACGCGCGCCGGTTCGGCAGCGTAAAGGGTTGATATTCGACGACAGGGTTGGGCGGGCATCATGGCTCTGGAAATCTTTACATTGCGGGAGCGACCCGATCTGCGGCCGTTGATCTTCTCTACCGATCTGCAATCGGTCTGGCCGGAATTCATGCGGCATGACGCGGTAGCGCAGCTCTACTTTGCACCATCGAGATTCGATCGGTACCTCGACTATGCGTTTGTCGGCGTCGCCGGGGGCAAGGTCGTCGCCCGGGCATTCAGCGTACCGTTCGCTTTCAACATCGACGGCCGCGCCGAACTTCCCGATGGCGGCTGGGACGAGGTCATCCGTTGGGCTCACGATGATCAGATGGCAGGGCGCGCGCCGAATGCGCTGAGCGCCCTGGAAATCAGTTTGCTTCCCGAAGCGCGAGGCGGCGGCAATTCGCTGGCGTTGCTGGACGCCATGAAAGCCTGCGCGAAAGCCCATGGGTTTGCGGAAATGTTCGCTCCGGTGCGGCCAAACCAGAAGCATCTTCGTCCGTTCGTGCCGATGCGCGATTACGTTGACACAGTGGGTGCCGACGGCTTCCCGACCGACCCCTGGCTGCGTACTCACCTTCGCACCGGGGCAAGGCTCGTGAAGATTGCGCCCTATTCCATGACGATTGTTGGCAGTATTGCCGACTGGTCGCGTTGGACCGGAATGTCGTTCGAGCGATCGGGCGAGGTCTCGATTGCGGGTGCACTCGTGCCGGTCATGATTTCACTTGAACAGGACTACGCGGTTTACGTCGAACCCAACGTATGGGTTCGGTACGCATTGTGACGACCATCCCGTCATTGCTTCGAGCGGTGTAGCGGCGCGGAGCGATTACCTATCTTCAGCTTCTCCACGCCGTGATTGCGAGCGATATCCGGGGCGGTGTTAAAGAGCGACGGACTTCGCGCTGGATTAGAGCGGCTGAACATAGGGTACAGCATTCATCAACAGCACACCAAAAAGAAGAACCAGATAGAGCATGGAAAACGCGAACAGGCGACGCGCAGGCTGCCTTTCCTCGTCGTTGCTCCGACGTACCTGCCATGAGAGAAAAATCATGATCGCTCCAAGCATCGCCGCGGCCGCGCCATAGATCGCCCCCGCGAACCCCAATGCCCAGGGCAGCAGTGAGACAGGAGCCAGAACAACGCTATAGAGAAGAATCTGGCGCTTTGTTTCGGCCCGGCCGGCTACGACCGGCAACATCGGCACCCCGGCGCGGGCATACTCACCGGCAAGATTGAGCGACAGTGCCCAGAAATGGGGTGGAGTCCAAAGGAAGATGATCAGGAACAGGACGAGCGGTTCGAGCCCAACATTTCCGGCGGCCGCGACCCAGCCGATCACCGGAGGGAGTGCGCCAGCCGCACCGCCAATGACGATATTTTGCGGTGTTCGGCGCTTGAGCCACATCGTGTAGATGACGACATAGAAGAAAATTGTGAAAACAAGCAGCGCAGCCGCAGCCATGTTCAGGAAAGTGCCGAGGCCTAGAACGGCGCACGTGCCGAGCATCAGTCCGAAAACCAATGCTTCCGAGCGCGATACACGGCCGCTGGGAATTGGACGCATGGCGGTGCGCGCCATCAACGCATCGATGTCGGCGTCGTACCACATATTGAGCGCACCTGCCGCACCGGCTCCAGCAGCTATGCAAAGAAGAGCCACGACACCGGCGAAGGGATCGATGCCGCCTGGCGCGACCATGAGACCGACCAGTGCGGTAAAGACGACCAGCGACATAACGCGCGGTTTCGTCAGCGCGACATAGTCCCCGATGTTGGCATAGCTCCTGCGAACGAGAATTGAACGATTGATTTGCATGAGATTAATGCCTCCCCTTGCCGCCGACATGGCGGCGTCTTTCAGTCCGGTACTCAAGAAAGCCATCGGTTGTAGAACGCTCTTGTCAGGCAGTCTCCGAAATGCGCAGGCCGGTTTCACCGACTGCGGCTGCTACTGCAGCTTTGCGAGTTTGCTTTCCGCCGGGACAATTCCCGCCTTCTTTCCCGTCGCATCGAACTGCTTGAGGTAGGCGACGATGTCGTCAATCTGCTTTGGATCTTTCAAGCCTGGAAAAATCATTTTGGTGCCGGGTATCTTGGCTTTCGGATCCTTGATGTATTCCCGGAAGGTTGCTTCATCCCAGATGATTCCGGAATTCTTGTTCGCGGGTGAATAGCTGTAGCCTTCAATGGTCCCGGACTTTCGCCCGAAGAGCCCGTTGAGAACCGGGCCAACGGCGTTCTTTGCGTTCTCCCCGATCTGGTGACACACCTTGCATTGGACGAAAACCTTCTCGCCGGAAGCCGCATCCTGGGCATACCCAGGAACGATTGCGAAGATTCCGGCTCCGAGCACGAGAATGAAACGGCGCATCCGACTGTCTCCATGGCCGACAAGGAATATGGTCGCGCAAACCGCAGCGACTATCTTGCCAATTGGCAAGCATAGCCTCGTGCCGACTAGCCCAGCGAGTGATCCTCCCCCTTCTGATGCGAGGCGGCAGTATCTAAGTCGGCGACGCGAAGAACAGGACCCGGATGAGATGCGTGTACTCGGATTCGAACACCATGATGGCCACGAATACCAGCACCAGCACCGGCGGCAGCAGGATGGCATAGGCGAGCGCCAGCCGCTCCCAGGCCATGTGCATGAATACGGCGACGATCAAGCCGGCCTTCAGCACCATGAACAGCAGGATCAGCGACCATCTGAGATAGCCGTGCAAGCCGAAGTAGTCGACGAGATAGGAGCAGGCGCTGAGGACGAAAAGCCATCCCCAGACCACGAGATAGAGCTTGATGGGGTGCTGCTGCCCCTTTGCGTGCACAGCTCCAGCTGGGATTGCGTCATGCACATGAGTGCGTAGCGAAGGTTGTTGTCCGTCTATTACCGCTGTACTTGTCATGCGCCGACCTCACCAAAGATAAAAGAAGGCAAAGATGAACACCCACACCAGATCGACGAAGTGCCAGTACAGGCCGGTGATTTCGACGATCTCGTAATGGCCTTTCCTGCTTGTGAAAAAGCCGCGCCTTTCGACATCGAAGTCGCCCCGCCAGACCTTTCGCGCAATCGCAATCAGGAAAATCACGCCGATCGTCACGTGGGTGCCGTGGAAGCCGGTGATCATGAAAAAGCTTGAACCAAACTGCGCCGCGCCCCACGGGTTTTCCCATGGCCGGACGCCCTCCATGATCAGCTTGGTCCATTCGAACGCCTGCATTCCGACGAAGGTTGCGCCAAGTGCCGCTGTGACCAGCATCAATACCGCGGTCTTGGTGCGATCACGGCGGTAACCGAAATTGACGGCCATCGCCATGGTCCCGCTGCTGCTGATCAGGACGAAGGTCATGATGGCGATCAGGATCAGAGGGATATGATGCCCGCCAATGGTGAGAGCGAATACCTCGCTCGGATTCGGCCACGGCACGGTCGTGGACATTCGCGCGGTCATGTAGGACAGCAGAAAACAGCTGAAGATAAAGGTGTCGCTCAGGAGGAAGATCCACATCATGGCCTTCCCCCAGGAGACATTCTTGAATGCGCGCTGGTCCGAGGACCAGTCGTCAGCAATGCCCCGCCAGCCGGTAGCTCGCACGGCCGATTCTCCCGGGTTTGTCAGCGCAGTCTCTGCCATCTGGTCTCTCCTAGCTGAGCAACCGCCGACAGATGTCGACGAAATCGTCCGTCCAGCCCGTCAGCAGACCAAGCAAGACCAGCCAGACCAACAGCAGGAAATGCCAGTAGATCGTGCAGAGCTCCACGCTCAGGCGCACCTGGGGCATCTCGGCGCCACGCCACACCTTGGCCGTCGTTCTGCCGAGCGCCACCAGGCCACCCATCAGGTGCAGCCCGTGCGCGGCGGTGATCATGTAGAAGAAGGAATTGGCTGGATTGGACGCCACGAAATAGCCCGCGGCCCTCAGCTGTTGCCACGCCAGCAATTGCCCAATCAGGAACGTAACTGCGGACGCCCCCCCTGCGCACAGGCCGACGATGACACCGTCCATGTTATCCCGGCGCGCGGCCACGTATGCCCATTGCAACGCGACACTGCTCACGACCAGCACGCCGGTGTTGAGCCACAGCAGCCCCGGCACGGGCAGTGCCCGCCAGTCCACCATGTTCATGCGCATGGAGTAAGCGCTGATGAAGAGTGCGAACAACGAGGTGGCGACGGCGAGAAACACTCCCAGTCCGATCTTCGCTGCCGGCAGGGTCATTGCTCCCGTGCCCGGGAAGTCGTCGATCGAACCTTCTTCCAGCCAGGGCTTGGCTGTCAGCCGTTGCTGCGAGAGCCACCATCCGACGATGACCGCTATTACAGCCATGAACAGGATGATGGCGCTCACGGAGCAGCTCCCTGGAGGGCCGGCGTCGCACGTGGCTGGTTCTGCGGAATGAAGTCCTGGGCAGCACCGGGCACGCTGTAGTCATACGCCCATCGATAGACCACCGGGAGCTCCTTGCCCCAGTTGCCGTGCCCGGGCGGGGTCTCCGGCGTCTGCCACTCCAGAGTTGTCGCCCGCCATGGATTGCCACCTGAAGCCTTACCCTTGAACAGGCTCCAGACAAGATTGAACAGGAACACCATCTGGGCGAGGCCTACGATCAAGGCCACCACGGTGATGAAGGCATTGAGCGTGTGGACGTTCGGCGTGATGAATGCCGCTTCGCCAATGTCGTGATACCGCCGCGGAATTCCCTGCAGCCCGAGATAATGCATGGGAAAGAAGATCAGATAGGCGCCGAGGAACGTGACCCAGAAATGAAACTTGCCCATCCAGTCATCCAGCATCCGCCCCGTTACCTTGGGGTACCAATGATAGATCGCGCCCAGCACGACCATGATCGGCGCCACGCCCATCACCATGTGGAAATGCGCGACGACGAACATGGTATCCGACAGCGGGACGTCCACGACGACGTTGCCGAGGAAGAGGCCGGTGAGTCCGCCGTTCACGAATGTGATGATGAAGCCGAGGGCGAACAACATCGGGACCGTGAGATGAATGTCGCCGCGCCACAGGGTCAGCACCCAGTTGTAGACCTTGATGGCGGTTGGGATGGCGATGATGAGCGTCGTCGTGGCGAAGAAGAACCCGAAATGCGGGTGCATGCCGCTCACATACATGTGGTGCGCCCATACGATGAAACTGAGCGCGCCGATTCCCACGATAGCCCAGACCATCATGCGATAGCCGAAGATGTTCTTTCGCGCGTGAGTGCTGATCAGATCGGAAACGATGCCGAAGGCAGGCAGGGCGACGATATAGACCTCAGGATGACCGAAGAACCAGAACAGGTGCTGGAACAGGATCGGACTGCCGCCGCCATACTTCATCTGCTGGCCCATCTCGACGAGGGCGGGCATGAAGAAGCTGGTTCCCAGCAAGCGGTCGAACAGCATCATGACAGAGGCGACGAACAGCGCCGGGAAAGCCAGTAGCGCCATCACGGTGGCCGTGAAAATGCCCCACACCGTCAGGGGCAAACGCATCAACGTCATGCCGCGCGTGCGCGCCTGCAGCACGGTCACTACGTAGTTCAGCCCGCCCATGGTGAAGCCGATAATGAACAGGATCAGCGACGCCAGCATCAGAACGATGCCCCAATCCTGCCCGGGGGTGCCGGAGAGAATCGCCTGCGGCGGGTACAGCGTCCAGCCTGCACCGGTCGGCCCGCCGGGCACGAAAAACGCCGAGGCCAGCACCAGGACCGCAAGCAGGTAAACCCAGTAGCTCAGCATGTTCACATAGGGGAAGACCATGTCCCGGGCGCCGACCATCAGCGGGATCAGGTAGTTGCCGAAGCCTCCAAGGAACAGTGCCGTGAGCAGGTAGATCACCATGATCATGCCGTGCATGGTGATGAATTGAAGGTATTGGTTCGCATCAATGAAGGAGAATGTGCCAGGAAATCCCAATTGCAGCCGCATCAGCCACGACAGCACCAGCGCCACCAGCCCGATTGCCGTCGCCGTCAGCGAGTACTGGATGGCGATGACTTTGGCGTCCTGCGAAAAGACGTACTGCGTCCACCAGCTTTTGGGGTGATAGAGCTCAACCTCCGGCACTTCGGCAGGCGGAACGTCTGCGATTCTGTCATACGGGACATCGACCATCGACTTACCTCCCGGTCGTTTCTCCATCACGGCGCGATGAGAGCGTCTTGCGCGCCCAATTTATCTTCGCAGCAGCAGCATTTCTTATTTGCCGCCGGATTCGTACGTCGCCCTCTTAATGGCGCTTCGGCCTGACAATTCCGCAAACGTCTTCTGCTTCTCCAGCCAGGTCCGATAGTCGCTCGCTTCGTCGACGAAAACCTTGGCGCGCATCTGCGCGTGCGCAGCGCCGCACAGCTCAGCGCAGAGAACATCAAACGTTCCGGTTCGGATCGGGGTCATCCAGAAATAGGTGACCGAACCCGGGACCATGTCCATCTTGGCGCGGAACTCGGGCACATAGAAATCGTGCAGGACATCGAGGGAGCGAAGCAAAACCTTGACTGGCTTGCCGACGGGGAGGTGCAAGTCGTCGCTTGCGATGACAACGTCGTCCTGCCCATGCTTATCGTCGGGGTTCAAGCCCATGGGGTTGTCGGAGCTGACGTAGCGAACATCGGTTGTACCCATCCGGCCATCCTTGCCGGGGAGGCGGAAGCTCCAGTTCCATTGCTGGCCCATGACTTCGATCTCGGTGGCGTCGGCCGGAACCGTGACGAACTGGTGCCAGACCACGAGGCCGGGCGCCAACATGGCGCCAACGCCGACCGCGGTCCCGATGGTGAGCCACCATTCGAGCTTTTTGTTTTCGGGATTGTAGGCCGCCTGCCTTCCCTCCTTGTGATGGAAGCGGAAGACGCAATAGGCCATGAACGCGATCACCGCGAAGAAAACCGCGCCGGTGATCCAGAAGGTGATGTTGATGGTGTCGTCAATGTAGCGCCAGTTGGTGGCGATCGGCGTCCACCACCACGGGCTGTAGATGTGAAACAGCACCGAGCCGACTGCGACCAGAAGCAATATGAGCGCAACAACCATCCCTCGCTCCTTCTTGCCAGTAAAGGCAACGGAGTCGAATCAGAGGGCGGAGCCCGCATCTGTCTCGATGGCCGACTTCACATGCGCCATCGCAGTGCGTCTTGCCTCGCCCACTTTGACCGGTCGCGACATCCAAACGTGGCACCGGGCACACGTTACGACCGCTTTCGTCGGAATCCAGGGCGTCAGAAATTGAGGATGGTACGCGTCGGCGCTGGCGTCAATAGATCACTTGAGCGTCGACACGCTGCGCAGATGCAGCAAGCTAACGAGCCAGCACAATCGTTCGACGATGACGCAACGCACCAAATGACCGTGAACGTGCATAGTTCACCAAACCGTGAGCGCTGTGCGGGTCGCATAGCGCTAAGCTCGCCGGGCAGGTCGCGACAAGTTTCGTCCGGCTAAGCTCCTTTCGTTGGACCAGGGTTTGCCGTACTCGGCTCGGCCGCGACTCTCGCACATCAATGCGGAGACACGCGGGTTGCGGCGTCGTTTGACCGCCGCTACTGCGAGCACGGGAGGTTGCGCCTATGGCCACCACGTATTCTGACAGCATCGCAAAGTTTGGACGGCACGTTTTCGGTGACGCCGCCACATATCCGATTCGCAAGATCGAGCTATCCGACCTGGGCGAGGCGCTGCGCCTGGGCTGGGAAGATTTCAAGGCAATGCCAAGTCACGCGGTTGTGGTGTGCGTGATTTATCCCGTTCTCGGTATTGCGCTGTTCAGGATGGTCCTTGGCTATTCGATACTGCCGCTGCTGTTTCCGCTGGCGGCCGGGTTTGCCTTGCTTGGACCCTTTGCCGCGATCGGTCTCTACGAGCTCAGCCGCCGCCGCGAGCGCGGCGAGGAGGTCGGCGTCTGGGATGCGCTTCACGTGCTGCGCGCTCCGGCCTTCGGCGCCATGATCGAACTCGGCGTGCTCCTGCTTGTTCTGTTCGGAGCCTGGATCGGCGTAGCGAATGCGATCTACGTCTCAATCTTCGGCCACGCACCGGCTGCGAGCATCCCCGATTTTGCAACGCGCGTGCTGACGACCCCGGAAGGATGGTCGCTCATCATCGTCGGTTGCGGCGTTGGTTTTCTGTTCGCGGTCATTTCGCTGTGCGTCAGCGTCGTGTCGTTTCCGTTGATGCTCGATCGGCATGCCACGGCGATCGACGCCATCCGGACGTCGCTGCGGGCCGTGATGATGAATCCGATTCCGATGGCCGGGTGGGGGCTGATCGTCGCGGCGCTGCTGGTGATCGGTTCGATACCGCTCTTCGTCGGTCTCGCCGTCGTTCTGCCGGTGCTCGGTCATGCCACCTGGCATCTGTACCGGAAAGTGGTGGAGCCGGATCCCAACCCTCCACAGGAGGAACCCCACCTGCGGAAAGGACACCGCTACGCGGCGGATTTCCCGGCCAATCTCTTCCCGTGGAGCCGCGAGCGCTAGCTCGTAATGATCGAATGGATCCCGGAGCAGCGCCGCCGATTCGTATCGGCCGCGCTACCGGATCAGCGACGGACGCCTCGCATCGGCAATGGGTGAATCCAGTTACGTGCTCGTGGCCCCAGCAACTGGGACCGCGCAGTGCGGCTTGACATAGCCGATGCCCTCCTCCCGGATTGGCTGCTGCCGTCTGCACATCGGCTCGGCTGGTCGAGGCTAGCTAGAAACCGGCCCCCGATAGCAACAGAACTGCACCGAGTGCCATAAGGAAAAGGCCCGGCCAATTCGTTCCGAGCCCCAGGAATCGCAAGCTGCGCCGTGGCGGCTCCAAAGTATCGCGAGCGGGCCGGGAGGAATCCCGGCCACTAAGCGGTCCCCGCCAAATAGCGGTGCGTGCCATGTACAGGAATCCGCCGATAACGAGGAGCGCGCCAAGTCCCATCAGGAACATTCTCGCCTCTCTATTTGTCACTGCCCGCACGATACAACCGGACTCAAGCATCCAGGCTCGAAAAACGTTCCGGCCAAGCGCTGTAATTCAGCAGGTCGCTGTCCGACCTAAAGTCCGGAATCGAAACCAAAGCGGACCTCCATCGACCATCCTGAATTGGCCTGACGTCCTAGAACAGTGGCGGTATCTGCCCCACCTTCAGCGGGCCTAAAAACACCGCGCCGTCGACGAAGCGCAGCGGGAACGCGCGGGCCTTCTTGCCTTCGAGCTCCGCCTCCTTGCCGAGCGCATTGATGCCCGCGGCGACGCCGGTATTGGCGTTCTGCTTGACGACCTTGCCGAGCCCCGGGATCGCCCGGTCGAGCGCGCCGAACAAATTGTTGAGGTCTTGCGATTTCACGCCAGGTGCTACGCGATCGAGCGTTGCCTGCGGCACGCCCTCCTCCAGCATCTTTTCGATTCCCAGCGCCGGAATCACTTTCTCGATGCCCGCCACCGTCATCTGCAATTCGCCGTCGATCCGGCCCTGGGCGTTGAGGCTCAACGTGCCCGCGGCGACCGAGACCAGATCGCCCTGCTGAACCCGCGAGCGCACGACTTCGACACGGCCGCCTGCCGCCTGCAACTCCCTGAACCGTTCCGGCCAGGGCTTTGGCTTGAAATCCTTCAAGCCGCTCAGCCTGGTTTGCACGTCGACATCGAACGGCGCAGCCAGCAGCGGGTGCACTTCCTGCACGCTGCCGCCCGATATCTGCAACACGGTCTCGATCACGGGATTGTCCTGCGCCGAGCCTTCGGCGAACCGGCCGTGCAGCTGGGCCTGGCCGGCGCGCGCGAGCGGCGTCTGCACCGGTCCGTTGATACGATCGATCGAGGGATTCTCGAACACGATGGAGGCGCGCTGCGGAATGTCAGGCAGTCCGCTGACGCTGCTGCGGCCGCTGGTCCAATTCACCTTCATCGACGGCGGCTGCCCGCGATCGGCCAGCGTGGCCGGCGCCTTGAATTCGGCGATCAGCAGTTTCGGCTGGTAGATTTGCGCGATCACCATGATTTCGCCGAGCCGCGCGGTGAACAGCGCCTTCGCATCGGCCGTCTGCGAGACCAGCGCAACGCTGGCGTCGTCGCAGCGGACTTCGAAGCGGAACGGAAAGCCCGCAACCTCGCGCTTGGCGCACGCATAGACCCGGCCGGATTTGGCCTCCTGCGCGGCCCACGCGTCGGCGCGGACGCCGACTTCGGACGCGGCATAGAACCAGAATGCGCTCCATGCCGCAGCGGCGACGACGAGCAAAGCGGGCATGATGAAGAGGCGCCACAGCGGGCGCCGGCGCGGCGCGGGGGTCGTGTCAGGCATGCGGCGTCCTTTGGCTAGCGATTTTGTCAAATGTAAGCATCCACCGATCACAACAAAAGGCATTGATTTTACTTCGCTTTGTCGTTCGGTTCTGGTAGCGGTGCGAGGGTATGTCCGCGACTGATCTCAACGATACGGAATTCTCGACAGGCGACCTCTGGGTGTTCGGTTACGGCTCCCTTATGTGGCGCCCGGGCTTCGAATTCATCGAGCGCCTTCCGGCGCGGCTGATCGGCGAACACCGCGCGCTCTGCGTCTATTCCTTCGTCCATCGCGGCACGCCGGAGAAACCGGGCCTCGTGCTCGGGCTCGACCGCGGCGGCGCCTGCCGCGGCGTCGCGTTCCGGGTCGCGGAGAAGAACCGCACCGCCACCATCGCCTATTTGCGCGAGCGCGAGCAGGTCACCTCGGTCTACCGAGAGGTGAAGCGCTCGGTGTGGCTGGAAAACGAGGCGCGCCAGCGCGTCAGCGCACTCGTCTACGTGGTCGACCGCGGCCATGTGCAATATGCCGGACGGCTGTCGCCGGCAGAACAGTTGCGCCATGTGCTGCAAGGGCACGGCCAGTCCGGCGTCAACCGCGACTATGTTCTCGCCACCGTGAAGGCGATCGAGGCGGAAGGTTTTCGCGATCCCCAATTGCACCGGCTCGCGGCGATGCTGCACGACGCGCATCCGCTTCATCCTGCCAAAGGGGATGCGCAAGACGCGTCATAGATTGGTTTGTTCACCCGCGGCATGCTGCGCCTGTATCTGGTGCGCTGTGACTCCTCGATCCGTCGCTCGACGTCAACGCACCATCAGTGCGTGAGATGGAAGTCCGCCCAAAGCCGGAGCCCCACGGAAAGAGCAAAGATCACGATCAGCACCGGCGGCAGGCTATTGTGCAACGATCCGTCCCCTTAGCGCGAACAAATCGGCCGGCTCATATTGGCGGAATCGCGGCGCGACGTTGTCCACGATCTCGGCCGATGGTTCGCCCGGCACCGAGCTTTCTTCAAGAATCGCGAACCCGGCCTCGCGGAACAGCCTGACATAATCGCTGTGCCGAAGCCGGTTGACGTATTGCAAGCCACTGTTGAACGGGCGCCACTGCGCGTCGTCGTATTTCAGGAAATTGAACCGCGAGAGACTACTGTCCGAACGGGCATAATGGTCGCTGTAGTCGATCGAATGCGTCGTGATTCCGATGGTCACCGCCCGCAGTCCCGCGAGCAACCGCACAAGCTGGTCCGGCGGGATGTGCTCCAGCACCTCGTTCGAGCAGGAGCAGTCGACCTTCTGATCAGTATCAGTGACGTCGTGCGGCGCACGGTAGCAGACGCCAAAACGTTCCAGATGGTCCCAGCTTTCCAGCGTGACATCACCGGTGAGGATTCGCCGCGCCGCATGCTGGATCAGGTCGAGCCGCGCCAGACGGTCGACGTCCGAGGCTATGACCTTCGCGACCCCGAGCCGCCGCAGCGCCAAAGGGACAGCGAGATCCCGGCCGGCGCCGATTTCGAGCACCGACGACGGGGTTCCACCGACATGTCGCGCATAATCCTCGAGGACACGGCGGGCAATATTCTGAAGTGAAACAAGTGTAGCAGCGGGCCGGGGCCAGGTCCGCGTCACATGCCGTTGCAGGAAATAGTGCGCGTGCTTCCCGCCCGGCATTTCGAGCACCCGGAACGCCATGGCTTTAAGTCGCCAACCCATAGATAAACAACCTACAGGCGAGTCCGGATCGACACAACATGGAACCGCGGTCATCCCGGGTACCCGTGCTGGTTCCAGATTCGTCCACGCCGCTTGCTTGATGCGTAGACGACGCCAGTTCGCGACTTGTGCAGGTTGCCGGGATTTCACTAACGCCGTTCAGTTTGCACCGACGGACGCGTTCATGATCACGCCGGAATGATTCACTGCGCGGCAGGTTGGAGACACCGCGTGCCGGCGCGATGTGTCGACAATCAAAAGCCTGCTCAGTTGGCTTGCGCCGTCGCCGGCCGGCGCGGCGCCGGCGCGGGCTGATCGGAAAGTTCGGGCGCCAGGTCGACACCTGCATCCGCCAGCCGCACGCGCACTTCGGCGGCGACATATTTCGCGTATTCCGACAGCAACAGGCGCAGCGTCGCACCGCTGGTCCACCACGGCTCGTCGCGCCAGCGGTCGCCGACCACCGCGAACGGAATCAGCGTGACGTCGGGCATCGCATGCGACAACTCCAGGATGGCGCGCGGCATGTGATAGTTCGACGTCACCACGATCAGCGACTTGAAGCCGCGCTCGCGGAGCCAGCGCCGCGTCTCCGCGGCGTTGCTCCTGGTATTGACGGCCGAACGGTCGAGATCGACGCAACAACGCAACAGCAGTGACTGGTTGTCGGGCAGCGAGCGCGAAATGTCGCTCAGGGCATTGGTCGGATGCACGCCCGAGATCAACAGCCGCTTGCCGTAACCGCCGGCCAGCAATTCCATCGCGTCCGACACCCGCGACGAGCCGCCGGTCAACACCACGATCCCGTCGGCGTTGCGCGCCGGCCTGATTTCGACGCCGCGCAATTGCGAAAGAAAGGCGATGAAGCCCACCGCCGCGCCGACGAACAGGATCGCCATGGCGCCGACGACGACCGCGCGCAGCCATCCGCGCGGCCGCGCGGCCGGCGCTCTCGGCATGCTGTCGTCGTACTGCAAACCCATCTGGTCCGGCGATCCTCTTCCCTTGAGCCGCGTTTCGATGGAATCGAAACCCGGCTCCAGATTCCCGATTTGACGCGTTTTCCTGACGCGAACCGGTCCCCACTTTACTTGGAAAACTTTAGCCCAATTCTAGAACGTTTTCAGACGAAGTGGAGTCCCGGCCCTGCGTCAATCGATGTCATCCAGCGTGGCGAACAGCGTTCGCCGCGAGGCCCAGGCGGTAATGGCGGCGATCGCCACCGCCTGTACCGCGAGCGCCAGATAGCCCGAGGGCGGCAGCGAAAACGTCCCCAGCAGCGCCGCGAATTGATCGCCGACGGGGGTGCCCGAGAACCAGGCGGCGATCGATTCGGAGAAGCCGAAACCCAGCATTGCAGCGCCGCCGCCGATCACCCCGCCCTCCAGCCCTAATCTCAGAAAATGCCGCAGGAAATGGTTGGCGATATAGCGGTCGCCGGCGCCGACGAAATGCAGCACCTCGACGATCGGGCGGTTCGCCGCCATCGCGCCGCGGGTCGCGAACGAAACCGAAATGATCGTCGCCGCGATCACCAGCACCAGGATGCCGATGCCGGCAAATACGGTCGCGCCGGTCATCGAGCGCATGCGCTCGATCCAGGCGCGGTGATCGTCGACGCTCGCCGACGGCGCCACCTGGGTCACCCTGGAGCGCAGGCCTGCGAGATCGAGCGTGGTGCCGGGCTGCACGCGCGCGACGATGACCCGCGGCACCGGGAGCTGCTCGATCGACAACCCGCTGCCGAGCCACGGCTCCAGCAACCTGGCCGACTCGTCCTTGCTGAACGGCTTGACCTGGACGATGCCGGGCTGCGTCCGCATCGCCTCCGCCGCCGCGGTCACGTCGCGCTCGAGATCGCGCCCTGCCTGCGGGCGCACCTGCATGGTGATTTCGCTGGCGACTTCGGACTGCCATTCCGCAGCCGATGCGCTGACGAGCAGCACGGTGCCGGTGGTGATGGAAGCGAGGAACGTCATGATGGCGACGACGGCGACCAGCGCGCGGCCGGAGATCGACGCCCGCGGCACGATCGGCGACATGTTGCGCGCGCGCGCCGGCACCTGCGGGCGCTCCGTCCCGAGATCCACCAGCGGCCCATGCTCGTCACCCATCCTACTCATAGATGTGCAACCGTCCCTGGTGCAGCACCATTCGCCGCGCCTCGTACTGGTCCATCAGCGTGATGTCGTGGGTCGCGATGATCACCGCGGTGCCCAGCCTGTTCAATTCGATGAACAGCCGCAGCAGGCGCCGGCCGAGCGTCGGGTCGACGCTGCCGGTCGGTTCGTCCGCCAATAGCAATTGCGGCCGCGAGATCACCGCGCGCGCGATCGCGGCGCGCTGCTTCTCGCCGCCCGACAGGATCGGCGGCAGCGCATCCATCCGCTCGCCGAGGCCGACCCACCGCAGCAGGTCGATCACCTCCCGGCGATAGCTGGATTCTTCGCGGCCCATCACGCGGAACGGCAGCGCCACGTTCTCATAGGTCGTCATGTGGTCGAGCAGGCGAAAATCCTGCAGCACGATGCCGATCTTCTGGCGCATGTTCGCGACCTGATCCTTGCCGAGCAGCGAGACGTCCTGGCCGAACAGGTTGACGAGGCCGCGCGTCGGCCGAATCGACAGAAACAACAGCCGCAGCAGCGAGGTCTTGCCGGCGCCCGAGGGACCGGTGAGAAACTGGAAGGAATGCGCCGGAATCAGGAAGGTAAGGTCGCGCAGAATCTCCGGGCCGAGCCCGTACCGCAAACCGACATTTTCGAACCGAACCAAGCTCAGCTCCGCTCGACATGAGCCGTGGCCGAGCTCCGCTCGGCATGGGCAGTTGCCGAGCTCCGCTCGGCGTGGGCAGTTGCCGAGCTCCGCTCGGCGTGGACAGTGGCCGAGCTCTGCTCGGTGTGGGCCGCGGCCGTAAACCCCGGACTTGAGCCTGAACCTGGACCCGAACCCGAACTTTGGGCTCGTGGCCCGCTGGTTTGGGAACCAACCGGACAAAACGGTTTTGCGACCGTTATGGTTTCCGATTCGTTAACGGTCGCTATGTAGCATCCGGACAAAGACACGGTAGAGATGGGCTCCATGCATATCGTTTGCCCTCATTGTACAACATCTTACGCCATCAATCCGACCGCCTTGGGACCCGCAGGACGTACTGTCCGCTGCTCGCGCTGCAAGGAAACCTGGCTGGCGCGGCCCGAAGACGCGATCGAAATGGCGGACGCCATGCCGGCCGCCATGCCAGCTTCGGCACAATCGGCCCCGCCGGCTGAAAACGATGCCGCAGCCGAATGGGAGGCGCTGGCGCGCGAGGAAGAGGGGCAGGACGCCCCGGTGGTCGACAGCCCCTCGATTTCGGCCGGCTGGCCGGCCGAGGGTGAAGGTTCGCCACCAGGCGGCGACAGCGACTGGCCGTCGGCCGCCCGGCTGGATGCGCAGGACCATGAAGAGATCCCGATCACCACGCACCGCCAGCGGCTGGCCCGCCTCTTCCGGCCGCCGTCCCTGCCCCGCATCCCCTTTATGCCGTCTGTTGGCCTGCCGACCGCCTGCGCCGCGATGGGCGCGCTGATCCTGGCGCTGATGATCTGGCGCGCCGATGTCGTGCGGCTGCTGCCGCAAACCGCGACATTCTACAAGATGGTCGGGCTGGAAGTGAACTTGCGCGGGCTGGCGTTCAAGGACATCAAGGTCAGCAACGAGACCGTGGACGGCAAGCCGGTCCTGGTCATCGAAGGCACGATCATAGGCCAGACCAAAAACCCGGTCGAATTGCCGCGGCTGCGCTTTTCCGTCCGCGACGAGCAAGGCACCGAGATCTACGCCTGGAACGCGGTGCTCGAGCAGCCGGCGCTCAAGCCCGGCGAGCGCGCCTACTTCAAGTCGCGGCTGGCTTCGCCGCCGCCCGAAGGCCGCAATATTGACGTACGCTTTTTCAACAAGCGGGATCTGGCCGGTCAGGCCTGAACCAGGCTGCCCATCCCGCTGGGGCGAGAGAGACGACTTTATGCCACGCGTGCTGATTGCCGATGACGAGGATTCCATGCGCTCGCTGGTGGCGCGTGCGATCGCCATGGACGGCCACGAGACCGTCACCGCCGAGGACGGCGCCGAAGCGCTCGATATCCTGACCCGCGAACGCGGCACGTTCGACCTGCTGCTGACCGACATCCAGATGCCCGTGATGGACGGCATCGCATTGGCGCTGACGGCGGCGCGCGATTTTCCGGACCTGAAGATTTTGCTGATGACAGGCTTCGCCGATCAGCGCGAACGCGCCTCCGGCCTCAACGCCATCGTGCACGACGTGGTGACGAAGCCGTTCTCGGTGCACGACATCCGTACCGCGGTCGCGGATGCGCTGGCGGCGAGGAAGGCTGGGTAGCCTCCGCTCGTCATTGCCGGGCGTAGCCGTCTGAAGGACGGCGTCGCTTCCGCTCGCCTATGACCCGGCAATCCATCGCTTCACAAGAGCTTTCGCAAAGAAGATGGATACGCGGGTCAAGCCCGCGTATTATGACAATTGCGCCCGGTGACGACGTCAGCGCGAGCGCTCAATAATCCTTCAACAGCCGCTCGATGTAATCGAGTTCGATCTGCGGACGGGACGGATCGGCGAGACGGCGCCGCAGTTCTTCGAGGATCCGGCGCACCCGCTGCACGTCGATCTCGCCGGGGATCTTCACAGTATAATCATCGCTGAATTCGTTGTGGCGCATCGGCCGTCCCAGCGGATCGGTCGAGTTGGCCGCGCCCTGCTGGCGGCCTCTGGGATTGCCGGGGCCGTCGCCCGGCTGGTCGCCGTCACCCTGCTGCATGGCTTCCGCCAGGCTCTGGGCACCCTTGCGCAACGCGTCCAGCGCGCGGCCTTGCGAGTCCACCGCACCGTCGGCATTGCCCTCGCCGAGCCGGCCGGTGGCGTCGCCCATCGCCGAATCGGCCTGATCGAGCCCGTCCTCGCCGTCGCCCTGGTCGCCGCCTTGACCCTGTTGGCCCTGACCCTGCTGACCCTGCCCCCGTTCGCCGCGCTGACCCTGTTGGCCTTGCTGGCCGCGCTGGCCCGGCCCCATGCCACGCTTGGCGAGTTCTTCCTGCAATTTCTTGAGCCGATCGCGCAGGCCCTGCTGATCCTGCTGCAGGTCGCCCATGCTCTGGTCGCCCTGCTTGTCTCCCTGCTTGCCGCGCATGCGGTCGCGCCTGGAATCCTGGCCCTGCTTGTAGGTCTTGTCGCGCAATTGCTGCTGCTTGCGGATCATGTCGCCGAGTTCGTTCAGCGCCTGCTCCATATCGTCGCCGCCCTGGCCGGGCTGCGCCATCTGCAGATTTTCCAGCATCTGCTGCAGCTGTTCCAATAGCTGCTTGGCGGCATCCTTGTCGCCGGACTTCGACAGCCGCTCCAACCGGTCGAGCATGCTCTTGAGATCCTGCTGGCTCAGCATCTTGGTGTTAGGATCGAGCGGGCGCGCCAGCTGCTGCGGGTTGTTTCGCTGCTGCTCGACGAGCTGGCGCAGGAAATTGTCCAGCGCGGCGCGCAGATTGTCCGTGAGCTTCTTGATCTCCTCGTCGGTGGCGCCGCGTTCCAGCGCCTGCTTGAGCGCTTCCTGCGCCGCGCGCAGCGCCTTGTCGACATCAGAGATGTTGCCATCCTCGATGGTGACGGCGAGCGCCCACAGGCTGGCGACGACCTCGCGCAGCGAATCGTCAGTGCGCGCCGCCTCCAGCTGCCGCGACACGCTGTAGAGGCCGAGATAGTGTCCCGCCTCCGGCGTGAACAATTCCGGCGCGATCATCAGCGCATCGAGCGCGGTATAGACCTGCGCATTCTGGTTGGCGTCCAGCGCCAGGATGCGGCGCTGCTCGATCAGGGCGCGCGCCAGCGGTTTTGTGAACAGCCGCTCCGGCAGCCGCATGTTGAAGGCCTCGCTCTTGCCCTCGTTGCCGGCCTCGTCCTTGGCAGTCAGCGTCAGCGTCACGTCGGCGCCGGCGTAGGGATCTTCGCTAAGATCCTTCGCCGTCTGGCCGACGCCGTTGCGGGTGCGCGCATTCGGCAGCACCAGCGGAAACTGCGGCGGCTCGAACAGCGGCCGCCGCTCGGCCTTGTCGGCCTCCTTGTTCTTGCCGTCCTTCACATCGGGGGTCTTGGCATCGGGAGTCTTGGCATCGGGAGTCTTGGCGTCGGGAGTCTTGGCATCGGAGGTCTTGGCCGCATCCGCGTTGCGGGCAGCGAATTGCGCGCGGGCTTCGGTGACGCCGTAATCGTCCTCGAGTTTGTAGGACATCTGCAGCGAACCGCGGGCCTGGCGTTCCGGATCCTTGACCAATGAAATGGTCGGCGCGCGGTCGGGCGTGGCCGCGAAGCGCCACAGCGGCTGGCCGGACGGCGCGCGGACATGCGCGCTGCCGTCGCCCGTGATCTTGAAGTGCCGTTCGTTGGTGCCCTTCGGCGCCTGCTCGCCCGGCGCGACCTCGGTCACGCCGCCGCCGACCACGACATCGATGGTGCCGCCGCTGGAGCGCACCAGCAGCGTACTGCCTGACGGCACCGACAGCGGTGCGCCGCTATCGGGCGAAGCCGCATCCCTGGCGGCGGACAGAATCACCGGCGGCTTGCCGGTATAGACCGGCGGGGTCACCCAGGCATCGACCCGGACGTTGGCCGGCGCCAGCACGCCGTTCCAGTCGAACGCCGCGGCAATCCGCAGCGCGCGCTCGTCGCCGGCGGCGACATAGGCGGCCGCCAGCATCACCATGACCAGCGCGCGCAGCGCCCAGGGATCGTGGATCGGAAGCCGCGGCGACGGCAGCCCGGCGCGAATCCGCTTGATCGAGGCCAGCGTGCGCTCGCGTTGTTCCCGCCACAGCGCCTGCGCGATCGGGTCCTTGTTTGAGAGCGTATCGGTCAGCGCGGTCGCCGGGCGGTGGCGAATGCCGGTGCCACGGTCGAGCCTGCTCAACGCCTCTTCGCGGGTCGGCCAGCGAAACCGCGCAAGCGGGTACAACGCCGCCAGCGCCAGCACGATAAACAGACCGATGCCGATTGCGCGTGCTAGAAATGGCAGTGCCAGCCATAATCCGGCCCAGGATGCCACCAGAAACAGCCCGACCACGTTTAAAATCCGGGCGAAGCCCGGCCAGGCGCGCTCCCACGCAATCGCATACTGAGCCCGTTGCAGGGCCTGCGTCAGTTGAAGCCGCGCGACAGCATCCGGCTCGCGCGGGGTTTTCGTGGGGTCGGGGGAGGCTTCGTTCAACAAAATTCTCCGGGTTGCCGACAAATCACCCTAGCACGGCGGCGGCATTGAGGCACCCCGCGTCCAGAGGGTTCCCACACCCGGAATTACGCATAACACGAAGGCGTGACTGCCGGGCTTTAGCCCCGTAGCGTCGGTTTCGAACCCGTAAAAATACGTAAGGAAAGCGTTCATGGACCAGAAGACACACGACAAGGGCCTGGAAATTCGCAAAGCCGTGCTCGGCGAGGCCTATGTCAACAACGCCCTGAAGAACGCCGACAGTTTCAACAAGCCGTTCCAGGAACTGGTCACCGAATATTGCTGGGGCGCGGTGTGGGGCCGCGAGGAATTGCCGCACAAGACGCGCAGCATGCTCAACCTCGCCATGATCTCGATCCTCAACCGGCCGCACGAATTGAAGGCGCACATCAAGGGCGCACTGACCAACGGCGTCAGCCGCGACGAGATCCGCGAGATCTTCATGCAGGTCGCGATCTATGCCGGCGTGCCCGCCGGCGTCGACAGCTTTCGCATCGCGCGCGAAGTGTTTGCGGAATTGGACAAGGCGTAGAGACCAGTCGACATTTCATCCGTCATTGCGAGCAATGACGGAGCAAGAGGAAACATCACCATGGAAATCGGATTTATCGGCCTCGGGAAGATGGGCTTCCCGATGGCGCGCCGCCTGATTGAGGCCAGGCATCAGCTCACGGTATTCGATACGCGCAAGGAAGCCGTCGACAAACTCACAGCGCTCGGCGCGCAGGCCGCATCGTCACCGAAGGAAATTGCCGATCGCTGCGAGACCGTGCTGGCAAGCCTGCCGTCGCTGCAGGCCTCGCTCGACGTTGCGACCGGCTCGGGCGGCGTAATCGAGGGCAAGCGGGTAAAGCGCTTCGTCGATCTCTCCACCGTCGGCTCGCAGATGGCGGCCAGAATTCACGGCCTGCTGGCGAAGAACAACATCGTGCAGATCGACAGCCCCGTCAGCGGCGGCGTCGGCGGCGCCGAGAAAGGAACGCTGGCGGTGATGGTGTCCGGCCCGCGTGCCGATTTCGAAGTGACAAAACCCGCGCTCGACGTGATCGGAAAAGTGTTCTTCATCGGCGAAAAGCCCGGGTCGGCGCAGACCATGAAACTCGCCAACAACTTCCTGTCGGCCACCGCCATGGTGGCGACGTCGGAAGCCGTGGTGATGGGCGTCAAGGCGGGGCTCGATCCGGCCGTGATGATCGACGTCATCAACGCCGGTTCCGGCCTTAACACCGCAAGCCGCGACAAGTTTCCCCGTGCCGTGCTGCCGCGCAGCTTCGATTTCGGCTTTGCCACCGGGTTGATGGTGAAGGACGTGCGGCTGGCGCTGGAGGAGATGAAATCGCTGGGGCTGTCGATGGAAGTCGCCGAAGCGGTCGGGCGCCTGTGGGAAGTCGTCATCCGCGACGAGGGCGCGGAGTCGGATTTTACCGCTGCCATCAAGCCGATCGAAAAGGCGGCAGGCGTCGTGGTCGGCGGGGCGAAGGGCGGCCACGCGGCGAAGTAGCGCTGACGCAGTTCCAGGTTGGCAAGTCCGACCGAATGGCGTTGAATGTATTTGCGTGGAAGCCGGCGTTGACCCGATCGATCAGTTGGGACGCGGATGACGTCTCGTTGCGTAAATCCAGTGTGCAGGCAGAAGCGGCTGCGGCCCGCATGTCTGGCCGTTGCGGGTCTGGCCTTGCTGATCGCGGCGGGGAACGATGCGCCCGCCAGAAGCGGCCAGAGCCAACGCCCGATCGAGTCCATTCAGTCGCGCAGCGCCGGCGAGCCGACCATGGCCATCGTTTCGCTTCGCAGCCAGCGGATCACCGTCTACGACGCCACGGGGTGGATCCTGCGGGCGCCGGTGTCGAGCGGCACGAAGGGACGCGAGACACCCGCAGGGATCTTCAGCGTCATCCAGAAAGTCGAGGAGCATTACTCGAACCTGTATGACGACGCCTTCATGCCGCACATGCAACGCATCACCTGGTCGGGCATCGCCCTCCATGGCGGCGTGCTGCCGGGGCGTCCGGCGTCCCATGGCTGTATCAGACTGCCGTTCGACTTTGCCGAACAGCTGTTCGGCGCGACCGCGATGGGCATGCGGGTGATCGTGGCGCCAGGCGATGTGGCGCCTGTCGAGTTCGCCCATCCGCTTCTGTTCCAACCGAAGCCCGGTGCGGCCGCCCTGGCCGCCGCCCGGACCACGGAGGCGCAAGAGGCGGCGAGGAAAGCAGCCGAGGCGCGAATAGCCGCCGGGACGGCCTTGCGGGAGGCCACGCAGGCCAGGACGCCGGTTCGCGCGGCGGAAAATCTGAAGCGCAGAGCCGAGGCACAGTTGGCCGCCGCCGAGACTAAACTTGGCTCCGACATCTCCGCGGAGGCAAAGGAGCAGGCTGAGGACGCCAAGGCGCAGGCCGTCGCCAAAATCGCGGAGCTGCAGCTGCAATGGGACGTCGCCAACGTGGATCTGCAACTGAGGCTCGATGCCGTCACCTCTGCGCGTGAAGCCGCCGCCGCGGCGGAGACTGCGCGGGCCGCGGCAGCCGAGGCGGCCCGCCAGATCGCGCGCGAACTCCAGCCGGTATCGGTGTTGATCAGCCGCAAGACCCAGCGGCTTTATGTGCGGCAGGCATTTGAGCCGGTCTTTGAAAGTCCGGTCACGATCGCAGACCCCGATCGTGCGATCGGCACGCATGTCTTCACCGCCATCGGGCGCACGGCCGACGACGCCAGTTTGCGATGGAGCGTCGTCTCATTGCGCAGCGGAGGTGCGCCAAGCGGCTCGGCTGAGCCAGAGGACCGGCCGCGCGGGAATAGCGGTCGCGGCGTTGAGCCGGTGCCGACGGACCCGGACAGTGCAAAGGCCGCGCTCGACCGCATCGTCATTCCGCAGGACGCAGTGAATCGCATCGCCGGCATTGCGCCGCGATCCTCTCTGATCGTCACCGACGAGCCGATGAGTTCTGAAACCGGCAAGGGAACGGAATTCGTGGTGCTGTTGAGCGGCGAGCCGCAAGGCGGCATCAAGCGGCGGCGGCGCAGTCCGGGGAGCGACTTCCGCTACGCATACCCACGCAGCCAGCCTTTCGGGCGCTCGCCTTTCGGAAATCCCTTTTTCAACTGGTGAGCCACGTGGGATGGCCAAAAATGCAATTCATCTTCGATCCGATTTGGATGCAGTCGCGCGGCAACTACCCTCGCCGAAATCGGCGAGCAGAAGCGCAGCCATGATCGCCGCCTCTACAGCGACTCTCGCACTATTCAGCCTGGCAATCTTCGCAGCCCACGCCGTGGGGCGGTTACCGAACGCGCTAGTTAATTAACCCCGCTTCCGCGTGCGGCTTCCAAAGAGGTCGGAGCCCCAGAATGAAATGAGGACCAGCGCGCAAGTCGCGAGGCCCAACAATGCCAGAATTGTTTCGAGCATCATCGAATCAACTCCCTTCTGTTGGGATTCTGCCATACGAACGCGCCGCAGTTGAGCGCGTTTATTCCGTGTGCCCGGCACCGCCGTGCGGCACATTGGAAGGATGGCCCCCGCTTCGGGCTAGGCATCAACCGTTGGGGCCGTCCCTTGTCCCATGCCGGGCATGCCCATCCACATGGTGCCCAGCATGGGCCGGAATAAAAATCTGATTCGAATCAATGTCTGTATGGAACCCGACGGTTTGGCATGGTTCCAGGCGCGATGGGACTCCAAGCAATCCAGGGGAAGTCCGGCAATCGCACCCCCATCCTGCGGCACACTAATTCGCATTCTTCGCCATCGACCGGAAATAGTGCTCGGCATGCTGGAAATAATTCTCCGCTGCGATCCGGTCTCCCTTCAGAGCTTCAGCGCGGGCCAAGGCCAGGTAGCGTTCATAGTTTTTCTCGGCGCTCTGAGCGTTCTTCGCGTGAGGGTGAGGGAACCCGGAAGATTCATTTCTCCGGGCGGGCCGGGATCCTCGGCGCGCTACGCCGGCCATAGCTTTCGTATTTGGACGTGGCTGTACCGTTACCGGCTTAACTTCCGAAATGTGCTTCATGTTGGTTTTCATGTTGTATGCCGCTCCGGCAGAGCCGTGCGACGTTCATTGGAGGAATTGTCGTGCTGCAATCCGGTCGATGGGCCACTGAGGGCGGCGCTCAAAAGCGCGAGGGTACGGTGTTCCTGGCGCCCGATTAGCACAGTGAGGGCCCGCCGAACAAATCCATATCGACTGCGTTTTAGATAAGAGCGCAGAAACCGATTTCAAGTTGCTGGCTGAACAGAAGAAGTTTTAGCGAAACGTCCATCCTCGTCGTGCGCGCCCATAACGCGGCAGCAGCCAGAACGTAGGAGGAAAGATCCATGATAAGAAAACCCATAACGACGATGGCCGAGGAGCCAATACCCAGGAACATCATGCGCGCCGATGTCACGATCACCGAGGGTTTCGGCATGGAGGTCGACGGTCAGATGAAGGCGGTGTTCGACACAAAGGAAGCCGCCGAAAAGAAAGCGCGGGAACTCAAGACCAAATTCCCGATGCTTCAGGTCAAAGTCTATGACGCAGCGCAAAGAACAACTGCGGTGATAGCGGCCAATACAGCCGAAACCGTCTGACGGACGCTTCAGTATTGCGTAGGATGAGGTGGAGCGAAGGGCTGTATGATAGGAAGTGGTCTGGTCTGTCGTCGTCCCTGCGAACGCATGCGTTCGCAGGGAGGACACCGCTGTTGTGGCGCCATCAGCGGGCTCACAGCCACGGCGCCGGCCGGTCCATCGCGATCAGCTCTTCGACCTCGATGCGCGGGCGCACCACGGCGTATTGGTCGTCCTTGACGAGGACTTCGGGCACCAGCGCGCGCGTATTGTAGAAGCCGGACTGCACCGCGCCGTAGGCGCCGGCGGTCATGATCGCGATGAGATCGCCGGCCTTGGGTTCGGGAAGGTTGCGGTCGAGGGCGAGATAGTCGCCGGTCTCGCAGACCGGACCGACGACGTCGGCCGTGATGGTTCGGACGCCCTTGACGGGCTCGCGAACGGGGAGAATGTCGTGGTGGGCTTCGTACAGCGTGGGGCGGATCAAATCGTTCATCGCGGCGTCGATGATGACGAAGTTCTTGGCCTCGCCGGGCTTCACATAGATGACGCGGGAAACGAGGATGCCGGCGTTGCCGACGATCATCCGCCCGGGCTCGAACATCAGCGTGCAGCCGAGATTATGCGTCACCCGCTTGACCATTGCAGCATAGGCCGACGGCAATGGCGGCGCTTCGCGGTCGGCGTGATAGGGGATGCCGAGCCCGCCGCCGAAATCGATATGCTCGATCTTGTGGCCGTCGGCGCGCAGCGTCTGCACGAAATCGGAAAGAATCCGGAACGCGGTCTCCATCTTGGACAGATCGGTGATCTGGCTACCGATATGCATGTCGGTGCCGGTCACCTCGATGCCCGGCAGCTTCGCCGCGAGGGCATAGACCTCGCGCGCCCGCAGAATCGGGATGCCGAACTTGTTCTCGGACTTGCCGGTGGCGATCTTGGCATGCGTCCCGGCATCGACGTCCGGATTGACCCGCAACGAAATCCGCGCGGTCTTGCCAGTCTCGACCGCCAACTTCGACAGCAATTCCAGTTCGGGCTCGGATTCGACGTTGATGCAGAGAATGTCCGCGGCGAGCGCCGCACGCAGTTCGGGTTCGGTCTTGCCGACGCCTGAGAAAAGAATCTTGCTCGGCGGAATCCCCGCGGCTAGCGCGCGCTTGAGTTCGCCGCCCGACACGACGTCGGCCCCGGCGCCGAGTTTCGCCAGCGTGCGCAGCACCGACTGGTTGGAATTCGCCTTCATGGCGTAGCAGACCAGCGTCTTCTCGCCAGCAAAGGCCTCGGTGAAGACGCGGTAATGGCGCTCCAGCGTCGCCGTCGAATAGCAATAGAACGGCGTGCCGACCGCGTCCGCAAGTTCGGACAGGTTGACGGCCTCGGCGTGGAGCACGCCGTTGCGATAGTCAAAATGGTTCATGGCGCGCTCACAGCGTTTTCGAGCGAAGTGGATACCGGTTCGCGTCAAGAAAACGCGTCAAAACAAGACTCTAGTCCAGCAGCGGATCGAGAACGAATTTCTTCTTGCCGCCCTTGGGGGCGCTGGGGCCTGCCTCGGATCCGTAGGTCGAATTGAACACGCCGGGCTGCGCCGCGCGCTCGGCCTCGGTATCCGACGTGGCCTGGGCCGCTGGCGCCGCCGCGGTCGGCGGCAGGTCGAGGCCACTTTTGCGTCCGCAGCCCCCGAGCGCGAGCGCGGTCACGCTCAGCAGGATGATGGCCCATCCCGACGATGACGGGCGGTAGTTACTGATCACGACGAAATCCCCAATGCGCGCCGCACCATACAAAGATTGCCTTGGTCTGGCGAGTGCCGATCGGCCACGGAAACCCAAGAAAAACCTAAGCAATTGCAGCGAAATTTTTTCCTCAGCCCAATTTTCGCTCTTTTTCCAGCCGTTTCAGCCAGGCTTTGGCCTGCGACAGCACGTTCTTCGGCGCAGTGCCGCCATAACTGGTCCGGCTCTTGACGGAGGCCTCCACCGACAGCACGCGCAGGGCATCCGCCGTGATTTTCGGCTCGACCTCCTGCATCGCCTGCAGCGGCAATTCGTGCAGCGCCACGCCCTGCTTCGAGGCGAGGCCGACGATTCGCCCGGTGACATGGTGGGCCTCGCGGAACGGCATTTTCAGCGTCCGCACCAGCCAGTCGGCCAGGTCGGTGGCGGTGGCATAGCCCTCGCCAGCGGCGGCCTTCATCCGTGCCTCGTCCGGCACCAGATCGATGACCATGCCGGTCATGGCCCGAATCGCGAGCGAGAGCGCGGAAAACGCCTCCATGGCACCCTGCTTGTCCTCCTGCATGTCCTTTTGATAGGCGAGCGGCAGCCCCTTCATCACGATCAGGAGACCGTTGAGCGCGCCGATCACCCGGCCGGTCTTGGCGCGCACCAGTTCGGCCGCGTCCGGATTACGCTTCTGCGGCATGATCGAGGAGCCGGTGGTGAACTTGTCGGAGAGCCGCACCAGGCCGACCAGCGGCGAGGTCCAGATCACGATCTCCTCGGCAAAACGCGACATATGCACGGCCGCGATCGACGCCGCCGACAGGGTCTCCAGCACGAAGTCGCGATCCGATACGGCGTCCAGCGAATTGGCCATCGGGCGGTCGAAGCCGAGCGCCTTGGCTGTGGCGGTGCGATCGATCGGAAACGAGGTTCCGGCCAACGCCGCGGCCCCGAGCGGCGATTCGTTCAGCCGCTTGCGCGCATCGGCAAAGCGGCCGCGGTCGCGCGCGGCCATCTCGACATAGGCCAGCAGATGATGCCCGAACGTGACGGGCTGGGCGGTCTGCAGATGGGTGAAGCCCGGCATCACGGTCGCGGCATGTTCCAGCGCGCGGCTGGCCAGCGCATGCTGGAAGGCGGCCAGCGCCGCATCTGTTACGTCGATCGTGTCGCGGACATAGAGCCGGAAATCGGTCGCCACCTGGTCGTTGCGGGAGCGTGCGGTGTGCAGCCGTCCCGCTGCCGGCCCGATCAATTCGGAAAGCCGGCTCTCGACGTTCATATGGATGTCTTCGAGCGCGCGCTTGAAGTCGAACGAGCCCTTGCCGATTTCTGACAAAATCGTGTCTAGACCCTTGCCGATATTTTTCGCATCAACAGCGGTGATAATGCCTTGCGCGGCCAGCATTGCGGCGTGGGCCTTGGACGCGGCGATGTCCTGGGCATAGAGGTGACGGTCGACGTCGATCGAGACGTTGATTTCCTCCATGATCGCATCGGGACGCTCGGTGAACCGGCCGCCCCACATCTTGTTGCTCATGACTTCCCTGGCCTTACTTCTTAAGCCTTGCCATCTAAATCGTCGAACCGGCTGCGAAACGCGGTGCCGGTTTCGGCCGTAACTCGACCGTAATCTTGCGCCCTGCATAGCCGTATCTGATACAGGATGACAAACGATATGCCCGAAATGTCCCCGCCCCGCCCGGCCACGAAACGCCGGATCCCGCTCGCCATCGGTGCAGTGGCGGCTGTGGGCGTGATCGGATTGGGCGCGTTTTACGAGTTCGGCGGCTTCAAGCGCGGCAGGGGCGGCGATCCCTCCTGTACGGGCGCCGTCGAACTGGCCCGCAAGATCGCGCCGCTGGCGCATGGCGAGGTAGCCGCGCTGACCATGGCGACGACCCCGCTGCGGCTCCCCGACCTCGCCTTTGAGGACGCCGAGGGCAAGCCCCGAAAGCTCTCGGAATGGCGCGGCAAGACCGTGCTGGTGAACCTGTGGGCCACATGGTGCGTGCCTTGCCGTAAAGAGATGCCGGCGCTCGACAGCCTGCAGGCCAAGCTCGGGGGCAAGGATTTTGAGGTGGTCGCCGTCAATATCGACACCCGCGATCCCGAGAAGCCGAAAACCTTCCTCAAAGAGGCCAATCTGACCAGGCTTGGCTATTTCGCGGACTCAAAAGCCAAGGTTTTTCAGGACCTTAAGGGCATAGGCAAGGCGCTGGGCATGCCGACCTCGATACTGGTCGATGGCCAGGGCTGCGAAATCGGCAACCTGGCCGGCCCCGCCGAATGGGCCAGCGACGACGCAATCAAGCTGATCAAGGCCGCGATGGAGCCAGTGAAGGCGGGGCTTTAGCAGCCCGGCGATAGAATCGTAGGCTGGGCAAAGCGACTTGTCCGCCGTAGCTCGAAGAGCGAAGGCGGAAGCGTGCCCACCTAATGTCGCGAACTGGAGAGATGGCGGCACGGCGCAAGCGCGCCTTTGCCTACCCTGCAGGACGGTAATTTCAGGCCGCAATATTGAGGTTGCCGCCAACGCCGTGGGCGAGATTGGCCGTACCCAGCAGCGTCTGGACCGCGGCTTTCTCGGCGTCCGCGTTCTGTTTGATGATCGAGGTCTGGATCTGCTGCTGCGTGCCCGCCGCCTTCATCGCCATCATGCTCGAAACCATAGCCATCATATCCATACGCAGCACTCCTCAAACCTGAGGGCACCCTACCCCGGCACCGGTTAACGAATTCTGGAGATTGTGCTGTGAGCGCGGTGGAACCTGTCCGAGCAGCGTGAAAAAAAGTGGGGTGGGCAAAGCGACTTGTCCGCCGTAGCTCGAAGAGCGAAGGGGCCCGCCGATTTTTTCACAACCGGCGATAGCGCCTGTGCAGAGCACGTCGGCGTTTGAATTTGCAGAGGCATGGTGGGCACGCGGAGCCTGTCATCGGGCGCGCATTCGCGCGACCCGGTGGCTTTTGCCCACCCTACGCATCGAGAGTGGAGCCCTAGCGCGTCGGGACCGGCTTGTCGCCGCGGTAGTCGTAGAAGCCGCGCTGCGTCTTGCGGCCGAGCCAGCCGGCCTCGACATATTTCACGAGCAGCGGGCACGGCCGGTATTTCGAATCCGCCAGCCCCTCATGCAGCACCTGCATAATCGAAAGACACGTATCCAGACCGATGAAATCGGCGAGTTCCAACGGCCCCATCGGGTGATGCGCGCCGAGCTTCATGGCGGCGTCGATCGCCTCGACGTTTCCGACACCCTCATAGAGCGTGTAGATCGCCTCGTTGATCATCGGCAGCAGGATGCGGTTAACGATGAAGGCCGGGAAATCCTCCGATACCGCGATCTGCTTGCCGACCTTGCCGACAAATTCCTTTGCCGTTTCGAAGGTGGAATCGTCGGTGGCGATGCCGCGGATCAACTCAACGAGTTCCATCGCCGGCACCGGATTCATAAAATGAATGCCGATGAAGCGCTCGGGACGATCGGTCGAGGCGGCGAGCCGCGTGATCGAGATCGACGAGGAGTTGGTGGCGACGATCGCTTCCGGCTTCAGCGCGGCACAGAGCTCGTGAAAGATCTTGCGCTTGACCTCTTCCTTTTCGACTGCGGTCTCGATCACGAGGTCGCAGTCCGCCAAACCATCCAGCGTCTCGGTGGTGGTAATGCGGCCGAGCGCCTTTTTGCGCGCGTCCTCGGTAATGGTCTGCTTGGCAACCTGGCGCGACAGATGGCCGTTAATGGTCGCCATCGCCGATTTCAGCCGTTCGTCGGAGACGTCGTTGAGCACCACGTCGAAGCCGGCGAGCGCCGCCACATGCGCAATCCCGTTGCCCATCTGGCCCGAGCCGATCACGCCGACCTTCTTGATTGTCACCGCCATCTTTTCATCCACCGGAACGGCGCGCACATCGCGCCTGTTCATCTCTGAACCTCAGATACGATATAATCAGTATCGAGGTTTCAGTCCCCATCATTGGCACGTTTTCTTCACGCGAAGCTTAATCCACTTCGCTCGCAACCGCTTAAGGTAAATATCTTCCGGACGTTGCGCGTCCGGCTGGAGCGGAATGAACGCTGCCTCGAATCGTCATTCCGCTCTATCTTTTTGTTTGAACATGATCTTTTCGGAAAAACCGGCTTCCCCTTTTCCGGATCACGCTCCGTCCGTCGTTACTTTCCGAGCTTACCGAGCGCTTCGGTCAGTTCAGGAACCGCCTGATAGAGGTCCGCCACCAGGCCGTAATCGGCAACCTGGAAGATCGGCGCGTCTTCATCCTTGTTGATCGCAACGATCACCTTGGAATCCTTCATGCCGGCGAGATGCTGGATCGCGCCGGAGATACCGATCGCGACATATAGTTCCGGGGCGACCACCTTGCCGGTCTGGCCGACCTGCCAGTCGTTGGGCGCATAGCCGGCATCGACCGCGGCGCGCGAGGCGCCGACGCCGGCGCCGAGCTTGTCGGCGAGCGGCTCGATATATTTGGCAAAGTTCTCGCGGCTCTGCATGGCGCGGCCACCGGAGACGATGATCTTCGCGGAAGTCAGTTCCGGACGGTCGCTCTTCGCAACCTCCTCGCCGACGAAGCTGGATAGGCCCGGATCGGCCGCAGCAGTGGCGTTCTCCACCGTCGCGCTGCCGCCGTCACCGGCCGCGGCGAAAGTCGAGGTCCGCACCGTGATAACCTTCTTGGCGTCCTTCGATTTCACCGTCTGGATCGCGTTGCCGGCATAGATCGGCCGCTCGAACGTGTCAGGCGAAACCACCTTGATGATCTCCGACACCTGCATCACGTCGAGCAGCGCCGCGACGCGCGGCATCACGTTCTTGAAGCGCGAGGTGGCGGGCGCGACGAAGGCGTCATAGCCTGAAGCCAGCGACACGATCAGCGCGGCCAGCGGCTCGGCGAGGTCGTGGGCATAGGCAGCGTTATCGGCGAGCAGCACCTTCTTGACACCGGCAAGCTTGGCCGCGGCATCGGCCGCCGCCTTGGCGTTCTCGCCGGCGACCAGCACGTGGACGTCGGCACCGAGGGCGGCTGCTGCCGTCAGCGCCTTGTTGGTCGCGTCCTTGATCGACGCGTTGTCGTGTTCAGCGATCAGTAGCGTCGTCATCAGAGAACCCCGGCTTCGGTCTTGAGTTTCGTTACCAGCTCAGCAACGTCCTTGACCTTGACGCCACCCTTGCGGCCCGGAGGCTCCGCGGTCTTGAGCACTTCGAGATGCGGCGTGAGATCGACGCCGTAATCTGCCGCGCTCTTGTCGTCGATCGGCTTCTTCTTCGCCTTCATGATGTTGGGCAGCGACGCGTAGCGCGGCTCGTTCAGCCGCAAATCGGTGGTGACGATCGCCGGTCCCTTCAGCTGCACGGTCTGCAGGCCGCCGTCGACCTCGCGCGTGACCTTGAAATCGCTTCCTTCGACTTCGAGCTTGGAGGCAAAGGTCGCCTGCGACCATCCGAGCAGCGCCGCCAGCATCTGGCCGGTCTGGTTCGAATCGTCGTCGATCGCCTGCTTGCCGAGAATGACGAGGCCGGGCTTCTCCGCGTCAGCCACGGCTTTCAGAATCTTGGCGACCGCCAAGGGCTCCACATTGCCTTCGGCCTTGACGAGAATCCCGCGGTCGGCGCCCATGGCGAGACCGGTCCGGATCGTCTCCGAGGCCTGCGCCGGGCCGATCGACACCACCACCACTTCGGTCGCCTTGCCGGCTTCCTTCAGCCGCAGCGCTTCCTCGACGGCGATTTCGTCGAACGGATTCATCGACATCTTCACGTTGGCCAGTTCCACGCCCGTTCCGTCGCTCTTGACGCGGACCTTGACGTTGAAATCGACCACCCGCTTTACCGGCACAAGAACCTTCATCGATCCTCTTTCGCTTGAATTCTGGGGTTTTATTGGCTTGGGCGCGGAACCTAATGGCCCCGCTATCGGCGGTCAACGCGCGAAAGCCAAAAATCAGCCCTTGGATAGAGGCTATCTTACCGGTTTTGGCCGGGCACCCACAACACGTCTCCGGCCCCATTATCGTTCATGTGACGGCTGGCGACGAACAGGAAATCCGACAGGCGGTTCATATACTGGATGGCAGCCTCGCTGACCGGCTCCTTAGGGTTCGCGGCGAGTTCCACCATGATCCGTTCCGCCCGGCGGCATATGGTGCGGGCGAGATGCAGGTATGCCGCGGCGGGGGTGCCGCCAGGCAGGACGAACGAGGTCAGGGGCGCGAGATGCTCGTTCAGGCTATCAATGTCGCGCTCGAGCCGTTCGACCTGGCTTGAGAGCATCCGCAACCGCTCAGCCTTGCCGTCGCGCTGGGGCACCGCGAGATCGGCCCCGAGATCGAACAGGTCGTTCTGGATCCGGCCCAGCATCGCGTCGACTTCGCGGGAATCGCCGAGGTGCAGCCGTACCACACCGATGGCGGCGTTGGTCTCGTCCACGGTGCCATAGGCTGCGATGCGCAGATCGTATTTCGGCCGGCGTTCGCCGCTGCCGAGCGCCGTGGTGCCGTCATCGCCGGTCCTGGTGTAGATGCGGTTGAGTACGACCATTGGCGCTTCCCTTTTCCTGCCCTATTTGGCCATCGCCCAGACCACGACCATGGTGATGACGATGGCGATGAACTGCAGCAACACCCGAAGCCGCATCAGGTTCTGCGAGCGGCTCGGCGAGCCGCCGCGCATCATGTTGATGAGGCCGAGCAGCAGCACGATAGCCACGGCCGCAACCGCGATCGGGAGGACGATCGAACTCAGAAAGGATGCCATCGACGCTACATAACACCGGCAAGCGCCGACTGCCACACGTTCACAATCCCTCGCACAACCCCTCGCGCAACCGATCGACGATCTGGCTTTTAAGCGAATAATATCAGATGCTAGCACAAATTTACGACCGGACCTTCGTAGCCAGATCGGGGTAAGATGTGAGGTTCATTCGCTTCGTCTACCTCGTCGTGATGGAGGCGTTTTATACGTTCCTTGCCGATGACGGCTGGGCGATCGCAAGCCATATCGCGCTATCGACATTGATGGCGCTGTTTCCGTTCCTGATCGTGCTGACGTCGCTGGCCGGCTTTTTCGGGTCCAAGGAGCTGGCCGACGGCGCGGTGGGGCTGCTGCTGCAGACCTGGCCGCAACAGGTCGCGGACGCGCTGTCGGGCGAAATCCACGACGTGCTGACCACGACGCGCGGCGACATCCTGACCGTCGGCGCGGTGCTGGCGGTCTATTTCGCCTCCAACGGCGTCGAGGCGCTGCGGGTCGCGCTGAACCGCGCCTATTCGGTGGTCGAGCCGCGGGCGTGGTACTGGCTGCGGCTGGAATCGATCGGCTACACGCTGGTCGCCGCCGTCACGTCGCTCTTGATGGCGTTCCTGATCGTGCTCGGTCCGCTGATCTTGGAAACGGCACGCCGCCACATTCCGTTCTTCGTCGAATCCAACGAAAGCCTGCTCAATTTCGCCCGCTACGGCATCACGATCACGGCGATGACGGCGGCGTTGTTCGTCCTGCATGCCTGGCTGCCCTGCGGCCGCCGAAGTTTTCTGCAGATCCTGCCAGGCATCGTCTTTACAATGGTGGCGTCACTGATTTCGGGCATCGTTTTCGGCCAGTATCTGGCGCGCTTCGCCAGCAACTACGTGACCATGTATGCAGGGCTTGCTTCGGTCATCATCGCGCTCGTGTTTTTGTATTTCATTTCCGCGATTTTCGTCTTCGGCGGCGAACTGAATGCGGCGATCATGAAGTCGCAATTGCCGAAGGGGATGTCGCTTCATGCAGCGCAGTCGCCAGGGCGCGCGGAGACACAGGCTTGACCAGAAAGATATCGGCGCCGGCGGCGCGCGATGCCGCCTCGTCCTCGCTGCGGCCGGATATGCCGATGATCGGAATGCGCCCGAGCGGCGGCTGAAGCGCGCGAATGCGCGTGATCGCTTCGATGCCGTTGATCCCCGGCAGGACCATGTCCATCAGCACCGCATCGAACGCGCCGTGCGCAAGCCGCTCGGGCGCCGCCTCGCCCTGGCCGATGAACTCGGTCTGGTGACCAAGCTCGGTCAGGATCGCGTTGAGCACGACGCGGCCGAACGGATTGTCCTCGACGCTGAGCAGGCGCAACGGCCGCGGCGAACCGATCGACGCCTCGCCATCGGCGCCCGACGCCGCCGTCACCGCGTCCTTTGCCGATGACATCACGACATTGAAGGTAAAGGTGGTGCCGCCGCCACGGCGTTGCGTCACGGCGACATCGCCGCCCATGGCGCGCGCCAGTTGCTTGACCGACGACAATCCGAGACCGGCGCCGCCGAAGCGCGATGCAATGGAGACATTGGCCTGCGAAAACGGCCGGAACAGGCGTTTGACCTCGCTCAGCGTCATGCCGATCCCGCTGTCGGAGACCTCGAATTGGACGGCGACCTTGCCTTTCGGGCTGCGCAGGGGCGTAACCTCGAGGGCGACGCTGCCCTGGTCGGTGAATTTCACGGCATTGTCGATCAGGTTCTCCACCGCGGCGCGCAGGCGCACGGGATCGCCGATCGCAAATGCCGGCAGCTTTTCGGAAATGACGACCGACGACTGCAGGCCCTTGGCCGCCGCGCGGCCGGTCAGCGAATCACCGGCATTGCGGGCGAGCGTGCGCAGGTCGAAGAAGTCCTGCCGCACCTCGAGCCCGGGACCGCCGCTGCGCGCCGCATCGACGAACAGGGTCGCAAGGCTCGCCAGATGTTCCGCGCCCGCCTTGATGGTGTCGACCCAGCGCCGCTCGCGCTCGTCGAGTTCGGACGTCGCCAGGAGATTGCTGATTGCCAGAATGCCTGTGAGCGGCGTGCGGACCTCATGCGCGAAGGCCGCCAGCGCGGTCTCGACCATGCCAGCGCCGGTGGCGGCGGATTTGCGGGCACCGCGCATTTTTGCCGCGGCGCTGGATGCGCGCTTCTTCGCTGGCCGCTTCTTTACTGGCCGTGTGATGCGTTGTGAGCGCCGCTTTGCCGCCATGGTCCCCCTTCCTCTGCCGCGACCAGCATGACACGCGATAGCAGCCGATGTCACGGAGACGTTTTCAACAACCCCCAGTAGTATTACAGAAGTCGCCGGACAAACCGACGAGGCTGCAAATATCCGCAGGCGCGGCACCTTGCCCACGCAATTCGCGCAAGGCCGTGGCTTGCGTCGATTTCGAAAGCTTGTGTCCCGACGCATCTTCGATGAGCCGGTGATGCCGATAGACCGGTTGCGGGATACCGAGCAGTTGCTGCAACAGCAGATGCACGCTCGTCGACCAGAACAGGTCCCTGCCCCGCACCACATCGGTAACGCCCTGCAAGGCGTCGTCGATCACGACGGACAGATGATAGCTCGTTGGCGTCTCCTTGCGCGCGAGAATGACGTCGCCCCAGGCTTCGGGCTGTGCGTGCACTGCGCCGGTCTCGCCGCCGGGGCCTTCGCCATGTTCGATCCAGGTGAGCTGATTCGTGCGCGCGCGAGCCGCCGCCATGTCGAGCCGAAGCGCGTAAGGCGTGCCTTGCGCGATCAACTGTCGGCGTTGGTCCGGCGGCAGCGATTTCGCAGCCCCCGGATAGAGCGGCGCCCCGTCCGGATCGCGCGGCCAGGGCGCGCTAGCGTCGCGTTGTGCAACCAGTCGGGCGATTTCCGCGCGGCTCTCGAAGCTCGGATAGATCAGGCCCAAGTCTGCCAATCTTTCGACTGCCTTCCGATAGCGCGCAAAATGCTCCGATTGCCGCCGCACCGGCGTTTCCCAGGATATCCCGAGCCATGCGAGGTCTTCGTAGATCGCCGCCTCGAATTCCGGCCGGCATCTCGTGGCGTCGATGTCCTCGATCCGCAGCAGGAACCTTCCCCCCGTGCGGCGCGCGAGGTCGAAATTGAGCAGCGCCGAATAGGCGTGACCGAGATGGAGGTAGCCGTTCGGGCTGGGTGCAAATCGGAAAACGGGTGGCGGCATCACGCAGGTCCCGGCATATCGGGGCTGCCATGGCCCTCCCGCTCCAGGCGGTCGACAACCGCCCGGTAGAATCGTCCGGCCTGCGCGACGACTTCTTCGGGCGCCCGCGCGCGACCGCTCTCAAACGACACCCGCGCCAGTTCGAATTCCGAATCGAGAAAGCGCGCGACGACAGGCGGCAGCGGAGCAGCGCCAAGTTCGCGCGTTGCAAGCTTGCGGCGCATGAGATCGGAAACCTCCCTGCTCAACGCTGCCGGGGGATCGCATTCCGCCATCAGCGTCGGGAAGTGCATGGGCGCGATGGTTTCCAGCGGATGCACCCGCATCCAGCGCAATGCTGCGGCCGGACGAAGCGCATAGAATATCTTCTCCTGCGCCACGCTTGTCCCATCGCCAAAATAAACCCGTCGCTGGCGCTCTCCAAGATGAAGGTAATGGCGACCGATGGCCTCACGGGTCGCGGCATGCCGCGCGAATTCCAGGAAGCCGTCCCGGAACCAGGCTTGTCCGCGATAGATCACCGGCGACAACAACCACTCGACAATCACCGCATTGCCCTTCAGCAGCAGCCGGAGCGCCTTGCCGAGATCCCATCCGTTCGCGTCCAGGTCGTCCTTGGGCGGGAACTCGATGACGTCTCGCGCTGGCCAAGGGGTGATATGCTCCGCAATACGCCGCACGTAGACGAAACGACAATCGTAGTCGCTATCAGGCGAGGAAAAGCCCCATGCACGACTTCCGCTCTCAATAGCCAGCGGCAGGAATACCTTATGCTCGCAGGCGATGCGGTCGAGCAGCGCATCGATAAGCGCGACCTTCTCGCCATCCATTTCGGGTGGGATGCTTCTCAAACTCATCTTTCCAACTCAGGGGCGGGCTATGACCTGTCCGCCGAGGCAGAAAGATATCGACAGCCGGAAACCGCAGACGGCTTTCGCAGTCTGCACAAGGCAGATTACCATGCCCGGCCATGACTAAGAAGATTCCGTAAATGACCATCCACCTCAGCAGCCAGTCCGACCTCGAAGACGCCGTCCACGCGCTGGTCAAGCAGGACGCGCGGCTGAAGCCGATTTTCGAGCTGACGGGCATGCCGGCGCTGCGGCAGCGCGAGCCGGGCTTTGCCGGCCTCGCCGCGATCGTGTGCGGCCAGCAATTATCCACAGCCAGCGCTGGGGCGATCTGGGCGCGGCTGGCGGCCGCGTTCGATCCGTTCGACCATGATTCCATCCGCAAGGCCCGCGCCGACCGCCTCGGCCGGCTCGGGCTTTCGGCCGCCAAGATCAAGACGCTGAAGAATATCGCGCGCGAACTGGCGGCCGAACGGCTGAACCTCGACGTGCTGGCGGAAGAGGATGCCGACGCCGCCCACCACACGCTGACGGCGCTGCACGGCATCGGCCCGTGGACCGCCGACGTCTACCTGCTGTTCTGCCTCGGCCATGGCGATGCCTGGCCGGCCGGCGATATCGCCATACAGGAAGCGATCAAGATTGGACTTGGCCTGCAGGCGCGCCCGAACGCCAAGCAGATGGCGCCACTGGCGGAGCCATGGCGCCCGCTGCGCGGGGCGGCAGCGCATCTGTGGTGGAGCTATTATCGCGTGCTGAAGAAACGCGAGGGCGTGCTGGCCGACAAGCTCATCCCCGCAACCTCACCCGATCCTCTCGCGCGGAAGCCGTGACGAAATCGATTACGGCGCGCACGGCTGGAAGTTCGACGAGATCGGGATGCGCCAGCAGCCAGAGGTCGGCCACGCTGGCGAGCTTCTGTGGCGCGACGCGGACGAGATCCGGATAGGCGGTCGCGACAAAGCAGGACAGCGTCGAAATCCCCAGGCCCGCGCGCGCCGCGGCGAGCATGTCGCCTTGCGACGAACATCGCATCACCATCGAGCCCTGCCGTGTGATTGCGTCGCTCCAGCGCGCCAGCCGCTCGTTCGACAAGCGGTCGGCAAAGCCGATCACGCTGTGTCCCTTCCATTCGTCGCGCCGTTCGGGGAGCCGCCGCCGCGCGGCGTACTCCCGCGAGGCGTAGAAGCCGGTGCCGAGCCGGCCGATCTTGCGGCCGATCAAATTCTCTTCGCCGCTGTCCACCGGGCGCAGCACGACATCGGCCTCGCGGCGGCGCACGCTGGCCGGATAGGGATGGGTGATGATCTCAAGCTGGATATGGTCATGTGCGCGCAGGAACGGACCGAGCTTCGGCATCAACCAGTGCGAGGCGAGCGTAGAACCGATCGACAGCTTGACCACGCCGCGCGCCTGCGCGCCCGTCGCAGACACCGCGGCCTCCGCACGCAGCGCCGCCGCCGCCATCGCCTCGACGTGCTCGCGAAACTTGCGGCCCTGCGCGGTCAGCGAAAGACCTTCATTGGAGCGCGCGAACAGGGGAATGCCGAGCTGGCCTTCCAGTTCGGCAATCTTGCGGCCGACCGTCGGATGGCTTGAGCGCAACCGGCGCGCGGCGGCGGCGAGGCTGCGGGTCTCGGCCACCGCGACGAAGGTCTTGCACAGCTCCCAGTCCATCGGCTCCCCTCGCGACGCCGCAGCCGCACTGTTCATTCCTGATTGATCACCTGTTCAATATTGAACGACTGCAGCGTGCCGTCCAGCCCTATAATGCCGTCAACAAGCGCAGGTCAGCGGCTCCGCCCGGCCTGAAGCTCTCAAATCAACATCAATGGATGCGCTCCGGACGTAACCGGCCCTGCGCGATCAAGGAGGAACTGAATGCCGCTGCCCGCTTCGCTCGCCAATTCGCTCGAACTGCCGGTGGTCGGCTCGCCGCTGTTCATCGTGTCCGGACCGGAACTCGTGATCGCCCAGTGCAAGGCCGGCATCGTTGGCTCATTCCCCGCCCTGAACGCCCGCCCCGTCGAAAAACTCGGCGAATGGCTGAGCCGAATCGAGAACGAGCTCGGCGAGTACAAGGCGCTGCATCCGCAGAAGAAGGTCGCGCCTTACGCGGTCAACCAGATCTGCCACGCCTCGAACGACCGGCTGATGAAGGACATGGAGACCTGCGTAAAGCACCAAGTTCCGATCATCATCACCTCGCTGCGGCCGCCGATCGAAATCGTCCAGGCCGCGCATTCCTATGGCGGCGTGGTTTTCCATGACGTGATCAACGTCAAGCATGCGCGAAAAGCCGCCGAGCATGGCGTCGACGGTCTCATTCTGGTCTGCGCCGGCGCCGGCGGCCATGCCGGCACGCTGTCGCCGTTCGCGCTGCTGCGCGAGGTGAAGCAGTGGTTCAAGGGCACCGTCCTGTTGTCGGGCGCAATCTCCGACGGCTGGGGTATTGCGTCCGCGCTCGCGCTCGGCGCTGACATGGCCTACATGGGCACGCGCTTCATCGCGACCGCGGAAGCCAACGCCGATCCGGCCTACAAGGCGGCGCTGGTCGAGCACGCGGCGCACGACATCGTCTACTCCAACCTGTTCACCGGCGTGCACGGCAATTATCTCGGGCCCTCGATCGTGGCCGCGGGGCTCGATCCCGACAATCTGCCGCTCAGCGACAAGTCGAAGATGAATTTCGGTTCTGGCGGCAACACCAAGGCCAAGGCGTGGCGCGACATCTGGGGCTCCGGCCAGGGCATCGGCCAGATCGCGGATGCGCCGCCGGTCGCCGAACTGGTGGAGCGGCTGAAGGCTGAATTCACTGATGCTAGTGGCGACTTCCTCAAGCGAGCGCGTGCGTAAGACACGCCGGCACAACGAATAGCCAATCAAACAAAACAGAGGGACGGAAACAATGAGAGTGTCGCGACCTTTATTGACGATCGCATTCGCGCTGTTGGCAAATGCTGCCGCTCTCGCCGAGGGCGACAAGGACGAAATCCGCATCGGCCAGACGCTGCCCTACAGCGGTCCGGCGTCCGGCTTCGGCATCATCGGCCGGGCGCAGGAGGCCTATTTCGAGAAGATCAACACTGAGGGCGGCATCAATGGCCGCAAGATCAAGTTCATCAGCCTCGACGACGCCTACTCCCCGCCCAAGACGGTCGAGCAGACCCGAAAACTCGTCGAGCAGGAGGAAGTGCTGCTGATGTTCGGCTCGCTCGGGACCGCCACCAACAACGCGGTGCATCGCTACCTTAACGGCAAGAAGGTGCCGCAGCTCTTCGTGCTGAGCGGCGCGACCAAATGGGCCGACCCGAAGAATTTCCGCTGGACCATGCCGGGAATGGCCGCCTACCAGTCCGAAGGCGTCGTCTATGCCAAGCATATCCTGCGAACCAAGCCTGACGCCAGGATCGCCATTCTTTCCCAGAATGACGATTTCGGCCGCGATTACGTCGCCGGCTTCAAGCGCGGCCTGGGAGACAAGGCCGCGACCATGATCGTGTCGGAGGCAACCTACGAGACATCAGCGCCGACGATCAGCTCGCAGCTTGCGACGCTGAAGGCCTCCGGCGCCAACGTGATGTTCGGCGTCGTGCTCGGCAAATTCACCTCGCAGATGATCAAGGGCGTCGCCGAGATCAACTGGAAGCCGGACCAGTTCTTCGTGCCGACCTCGGCATCATCGATCTCGTTCCTGGAGCCGGCTGGCCTCGACAACGCCGTCGGCCTGATCTCGTCCAGCAACGTAAAGGACACGCTGGACGCGCAGTGGGCCAATGATCCCGGTGTGAAGGAGTATTTCGCCTTCATGAAGCAGTATCTGCCGAATGCGGATTTGACCAATTCGAACTACGCTGCCGGCTATCATTATGCCAACCTGATGGTGAAAGTTCTGCTGGCCTGCAAGGACGATCTCAGCCGCGAGAACATCATGAAGCAGGCGGCGTCGCTGCGCGAGGTGCCGCTGCCGCTGTTGTTGCCGGGCATCACGGTATCGACCGGCGCCGACGACTATCTGCCGTTCCAGCAATTGAGGCTGCGTCGCTTCGACGGCAAAAGCTGGATCGGCTTCGACGAAATTCTGGATGATGGCTAGGCCGACGATTCCGGCCGGCCGGGAGGAAATATGACATCGATCATCAGTGGTGAACGCCAAATCAGCTATCCGGAGATCCACGCCCGCATCGCGCGGGCGGCGGCTGGCTTCAGGGCGCTCGGCGTCAGTGGCGGCACGCCGGTCGGCATGATGCTGCGTAATGACTTCGCGTTCTTCGAAGTCTCGGTCGGGGCGGCGACGCTGGGCAGCCCGGTGGTGCCGATCAACTGGCATCTGAAGGCCGAGGAGGTCGCCTATATCCTGGCCGACAGCGGTGCGAAAATCCTGGTCTGTCATGCCGACCTGCTGCCGCAGATCAGCCACGGCCTGCCCGGCGATATCAAACTACTGGTGGTGGCGACCCCGCCGGAAATCGCCGCGGCGTTCAACGTCCCCGCCGCGCTGACGCAAGTCCCCGACGGCATGACCGACTGGGACCGCTGGCGCGACACGCATACACCGTTGCAGGAAGCCCCGATCGGCAGCGCGCCGATGTTCTATACATCGGGCACGACCGGGCTGCCCAAGGGCGTGCGCCGCAAGCCGATGAAGCCGGAACAGATCGCGGCCTCGGCGCGGGTCGGCGGCATCGCCTATGGCGTGAAGCCGAACGAAGATCAGGTCATACTGATGAACGGCCCGATGTATCATTCGGCGCCGAACTCCTACGGTATGCTGGCGTTCCGCAGTGCTTGCAAAATCGTGCTCGAACCGCGCTTCGATCCCGAAGACATGCTGCAGCTGATCGAGCGTCATCGCGTCACCCACATGCACATGGTGCCGACGATGTTCGTCCGCCTGCTGCGGCTGCCGGATGACGTCAAGCGGCGTTACGATCTGTCGTCGCTGCGCTTCATCGTTCACGGCGCAGCGCCCTGCCCGCCTCAGGTCAAGCGCGCCATGATCGAATGGTGGGGTCCGGTCATCAACGAATATTTCGGCTCGACCGAAACCGGCATTCCGGTTTGGCACTCGGCCGAGGAGGCACTTGCAAAACCCGGCACCGTCGGCCGCACGATCGAGGGCGGCATCGTCAAGATCTTCCGCCCGAACGGTGAATTGTGTGCCGTCAATGAGCCCGGCGAGATCTTCATGCGGCAAATGTCCGTTCCGGATTTCGACTACCACGGCAAGGCCGAGGCGCGCACTGAGGCTGGCCGCGACGGCCTCGTCAGCGTCGGCGATGTCGGCTACCTCGACGAAGACGGCTACCTGTTCCTGTGCGACCGCAAGCGCGACATGGTGATCTCCGGCGGAGTCAACATCTATCCGGCGGAGATCGAGAACGCGCTGATCGGCATGGACGGCGTGCGCGACTGCGCGGTGTTCGGCGTCCCCGACGACGAATTCGGTGAGCGGCTGTTCGCCTGCATCGAGCCGGAAGCGAATGCCGCGCTATCACCGGCCGCGGTGCAGGAATTTTTGCGCGGACGCCTCGCGAATTTCAAGGTGCCAAAGGACATCCAGTTCATGGACGCGATGCCCCGCGAAGCCACCGGCAAGATTTTCAAGCGCAAGCTGCGTGATCTGTATACCGAGGGCAGGCTGCGCGCGTTGGCGTGAACTCTCGCCCCGCGGCATGCCTGCGACAAACGCAAAGCGTTTGCGCAAGGGAGCGAAGCGACGAAGCAATCCGTCTATCCCCGTGCAGAGAGATGGATTGCTTCGCTTCGCTCGCAATGACGGGGGAGCCATCCGGCCTCGAAATCGAACACCGTTTTAAACATCATTGCTGTTGCAAAACGGTCATCGGACGGCGCAAAGATCGCTGCATGTAAGAAGCAGGGATCGAAACAATGCAAGCCACCGACTTCGTCGTTGCCCGCAATGATCTGCAGCAATGCAAGGCGATCGAGACGCAACTGCCTGACGCAGCCGCGCTGCCTGATGAGGCGCTGCTGGTGAAGATCACGCGCTTCGCCTTCACCGCCAATAACATCACTTATGCCGTGCTCGGCGATCGTCTGAAGTATTGGCAGCTGTTTCCGGCACCCGAAGGTTTCGGCAACGTTCCGGTATGGGGATTTGGCGAGGTGATTGCCTCGAAGCATCCCGGGATTGCCGCAGGCGAAACGCTGTTCGGCTATTTCCCGATGGCGACGCATCTCGTCATCGAAGCCGCCGACGTCTCCAAGCGCGGCCTGCGCGACGCCGCCGCGCACCGGCAAGGCGTGGCGCCGGTCTACAATGCCTATGCGCGCGTCAGCGGCAATCCGGCGTTTACCGGCAAGCAGGGCGACTATCAGGCGCTGCTGCGGCCTTTGTTCATGCTGTCGTTCCTGGTCGATGACTTTCTCGCCGAGAATGAATTCTATGGCGCAAAGCGCGTGATGCTTTCCTCGGCCTCCAGCAAGACGGCCTATGGCCTTGCGCATCTTGTGCACGCGAGAGGCATCAAGGTGATCGGCCTGACTTCGGCCGGCAATAGCGAGTTCGTCAAATCGCTCGGCTGCTACGACGACGTTGTGACCTATGACCGCGTGAACTCGATGGCGGCGGACCTGCCCGTGGCGTATGTCGACATGGCGGGCAACAGCTCCTTGCGCGAACAACTGCACCGGCATTTCGGCGAGCAGATGAAATACTCCGGCCGGGTCGGGCTAACCCATCGCAGCACGGCGGCCGACGAGCCGGAATTGCCGGGTGCGAAGCCGAGTTGGTTCTTCGCGCCGGACCAGATCCGCAAGCGGGCCAAGGAATGGGGACCGGGCGGCGTCGACATGCGGTTTGGCGCCGCATGGTCAGGCTTCGTCCCGAGGCTGGATCAGTGGGTGAAAGTGAGCGAGAGCCATGGGCCTGCAGCCGTTCAACGCGCCTATCTTGATACCCTCAACGGCCGCGTGCCGCCGAATCAGGGACTTATCCTCTCTCTAACGGAATAGGCGGCATCTCCTCGCCCCTTTCTGCGCCGTCCCGAATAGGTATAGGCTCGCAGAAAGGGAAACGCCGCACAGACGGCTGGTGACGGGAATCGCCCATGCTCGACAGGACGGACGACAGTTCGGTTGCCGCAGACAATTGGCTGGCGCAATTCGAGGAAGCGCTCGGAAAGCCCGATGAAGCCCTGCTGAAGACGCTGTTCCATCCCGACAGCTATTGGCGCGACGTGCTGGCGCTGAGCTGGAATATCCAGACGATCAATGGCGCCGATGCGATCCTGAAAGCCCTTCCGCCGCTGGCCCGCAGCGCTTCGCCCAGCGGCTTCGCCGTTACGCCCGGGCGCGCCGCGCCGCGAAAGGTGATGCGTGCGGGCACCAACGCGATCGAGGCCATCTTCAAGTTCGAAACCAGGGTCGGGCGCGGCAGCGGCATCATCCGCCTGATCCCCGATGCGGACGATGGCAACCGTTTGAAGGCCTGGACGCTCTTGACCGAGCTTGGCGAGTTGAAAGGTTTTGAGGAGCAACTCGGCGTCAATCGGCCGCGCGGCAACGCCTATTCACGGGACTTTCGCGGGCCTAACTGGCTCGACCTGCGCAAGGCCTCCGCCGAATATGCCGACCACGATCCAACCGTCCTCGTCATCGGCGGCGGCCAATCCGGGCTTTCCATCGCCGCCCGCCTGAAGCAACTGAATGTCGACACGCTGATCGTCGATCGCGAGCAGCGCATCGGCGACAACTGGCGCAAGCGCTACCATGCGCTGACGCTGCATAATCAAGTTCAGGTCAACCACCTGCCTTACCTGCATTTCCCGCCGAACTGGCCGACCTATATTCCGAAGGACAAGCTCGCCAACTGGTTCGAAGCCTATGTCGAGGCGATGGAGTTGAACTTCTGGACCGAGACCGACTTCGAGGGCGGCAGTTACGATGAGCAGCAAGGCCGTTGGACGGTGACGCTGCGCCGTGCCGACGGCGCCAAGCGCACCATGCATCCGCGCCATGTCGTGCTCGCGACCGGCGTCAGCGGCATTCCGAGCGTGCCTGACATTGCCGGACTGAAGGATTTTGCCGGCAAGGTAATGCATTCCAGCCAATACGACGACGGCGAGAACTGGAAAGGCAAGCGCGCCATCGTGATCGGCACCGGCAACAGCGGCCACGACATCGCGCAGGACCTGCATTCGAGCGGCGCAAAAGTCACACTGTTTCAGCGCTCTTCCACGCTGATCGTCAGCATCGAGCCATCGGCGCAGCTGGTCTACGCGCCCTACAATGAAGGCACGCTGGAGGATAACGACCTGATCACCGTCTCGATGCCGCTCAAGCTGGCGCGCAGGAGTCACGCGATGACTGCAGAAAAATCCAAGGCGCTCGACAAGGAATTGCTCGACGGCCTGGAGCGCGTCGGTTTCAAGCTCGATTTCGGCGACGACAATACCGGCTGGCAGTTCAAATATCTCACCCGCGGCGGCGGCTATTATTTCAACGTCGGCTGCTCCGACCTGATCGTGAAGGGCGAAATCGCGCTGAGGCAATTCGCCGATCTCGATACGTTCACGGCCGATGGCGCCAAGATGAAGGGCGGCGAGACCATTGCCGCCGACCTCGTCGTGCTGGCGACCGGCTACAAGCGCCAGGAAGAGCTGGTGCGAAAACTGTTCGGCGAGACGGTGGAGAAACGCGTCGGCACGATCTGGGGCTTTGGCGAGGAGCAGGAACTGCGCAACATGTACGCCCGCACCGGCCAGCCCGGCCTCTGGCTGATCGCCGGCGGCCTCGCGCAATGCCGCATCGGCTCGAAACACTTAGCGCTGCAGATCAAGGCGATCGAGGAGGGGCTGCTGCAGCGCTAACGCCAGCGCTGCCGTTCACCATTCGCCGTGATCGAGGATTTGCCGGGCAAGGAAGGATTCCGCCCGGCGCCAGGCCGCGTCGTTGTCGCCGCGGAAGCTGATATAACGATAAAACACGACTTTCCGCGCTTTCACGTCGATGACGTCGAATTTCGCCTGCTGTATCAGCGTGCTCATCTTGTGAAAGCGGCCAATCAATAGATGGGTGGCGCCGGCCTCCTTCGCCTTGCCCAGCAGTTGACCGTCATGGATGTCGCCCACCGAGCAGGCGTTTGGCGGACATTCAAGCGCTGCATTTGCTATCTTTCCGCTCGCTACCAGATCGCTGCGCAACGCGGCTTCGAATTCACGCAGCCGCCGGCGATGGTCGGCGCTTTGATCGATCACCTCACCCGAGGTGTCGACATAGTGGATTTCGGCGACGGCGAGCACGAGCGTCGGCGCCTGCGCCCGACCTTGCCGGACAGAACAGGCGCAGACAACAGCGGCGGCGGTCAAGGCGAGGCTCAGCATCCGCATTTTCATCAGATTTTCCATCGCAAATGGTTCCTTTGCATTGCATAACTTGCGTTTCGTTCTGGCAAACTATTTCGCCTGCTCCAGCAGACGGTTTTCGATCAGCCACCGCGCCCCGCGGCTCCAGGCCACGTTGGCGCCCATACGCAGGTCGGTCTGCGCGACGGCGACGATCGCCCCGGATCTGGCGTCGCGAACCTTGTAGGTGACGGCGTATTCCATTCGGGTGATGCGCGTGACGATCCCGATCATTGATTGATCTGCGTCGAGGCCGGCGGCGATCCTGGCATCGCAGCCGTCGCAATCCCGCAACTTGCCCGCCTTCGCCGCCTGGTCGTTCACAGTGCTGACGTCGACCAGTTGGTAGCGCCCGGATGCCGCGATCAGCCGGCGGGCTTCCTCCGTCGACAGCAGCAACTGCTCGCGGTCGATGTCATCAGGGGAGACGTAGGCGGCCCCGGCGCTGAAATCCTCCAGTTCGAACGGAAACACCGCAATTTTGATCGGAGACGGCGCGACCGCCTCAGCGGCTCCAGCCGTCGATAGCGCTGCAAGTACGATGGCCGGAGCAAGGATAAGGGCGATGGAGCACATGGATCACCTCGGAACTGTTAGAGCCTTTTCGGTTCTGATTGCATCAGAACCGGGCTCTAGATTCTTGTTTTGATGCGTTTTCTTCACGCGAACCGGCGTCCACTTCGCTTGAAAACGCTCTATCTCGGAACTGCCTTACTCGTTGCGATATCGCCCGAGCTGCTGCCCTGCGGAAACGGCCGCTTTCCCTGGATCGGCCGGGTGAAATACCCGATCTTGTCCTGCCCCTCCTGCCCCACTTTCTTCCCGGCGAGATTTGCCTCACTATCGATGCCGATGGGAGAAAGCTTGAGGAGGAAGCTTGCGACAGGCATCCAACTCCGTGGCGAGCCACCCGCCCGCCATCGATCTGAAGCTGCGGCTGGCGTTACGCGTCGCGGCGCTCGCGGCGGTTTGCTTCATCGCGGTTGCAGCCTACGCCTTGTTTGACAGCGACCGTGTCGCGAAGGCCAAAGCAAGCCGTATCGCCGAGATCGTGGCCCGGGATATCTCGTTGCAGCAATCGCGGGCGCAATGGGTCTCGGTGTCCATCAACTCGACGCCGGATTTGCAGGGAATCGCGGCGTTGATGGAGCCGGGGCTCTGCATCGCCTACCGCGACAACGCCGGCGCGTTTCGGCAAGGCGTCTGCAGCGGAGCGCCCGCCGACGAAATGGCCGCCCCCGAAATCTTCGCGTCGCTCTACCGGGCCATTTTTCGGCCGGGTGAACCGGTCTCGATGCCGGTCCTCGTGGCGGGCAGTGCCCGGGGCACGGCCGTCGCGACCTTCGACCCGGCCACGCAGATCGGCCAGAGCTGGCGCGAGGCGAGCCGGCTGCTCTCCATCATGGCTTTCGCGCTGGCTGGGCTTTGCATTGCGGTCTATGCCACGCTGGCGCGCGCGCTGCGGCCGACGCGGGCCATTGGCGCCGGGCTGAACCAGCTGGCGGCGAACGACCTTTCCGCGCGGCTGCCCCGCTTCGATCTCGCGGAATTGTCTGTCATCTCCGGCGTATTCAATACGCTTGCAGAACGGCTGCAGACCACCCTCGCCGAACGCAACGCCCTGACGCGAAAGCTGATCGAAGTGCAGGACGAGGAGCGGCGCCATCTTGCACGCGAGTTGCACGACGAATTCGGCCAGTCGCTTTCCGCTATCGCGGCGCAGGCCGCCGCCGCCGCCCACACCGCGGAGCGCGAATGCCCGCCGCTCTACGAGGAATGCCGGGGCATCTCGCGCACGACCGCGCATATGATGGAAACCCTGCGCGGGGCGCTGGTGCGCCTGCGTCCGCCCGATGTCGAGGAACTCGGCCTCACGATCAGCCTCGAAAGCCTGGTTGCGAGCTGGAACGGTTTTGAGAAGGGCCGCACCCGCTTTGAGATTGCCGTCATTGGCGAGGCCGACGATTTGCCGCCCGGTGTCAGCGCCAGTCTTTACCGGATCGCGCAGGAGGCGATCACCAACGCGGCAAAGCACGCGCACGCCAGGCACGTGCAATTGCGCCTCGAGGCCGGAGATGCCGACATCGTCCTGAGCGTCGAGGACGATGGCGAAGCTGATGGCGCCAGCCTCGCGCCGAAAGCCGGCATGGGACTGCTCGGTATGCAGGAGCGCGTGGTTTCGCTCGGAGGGACCTTGCAATTCGAGCGGCGCGAGGCGGGCGGCGCCCGGCTTGTCGCGCGCATTCCCACCATGCGGGCGGAGCCTCAGCCATGGCAGCCTTAGACTTGGCGGACACCGCAGGCCGCACGCGCGTGATGCTGGCGGACGACCATGCCATCGTGCGCGAGGGCTATCGCTCGCTGTTGCAGAAGCAGGATCGCCTTCAGGTCGTCGCTGAGGCCGACAACGGGGCCGATGCCTATCGCGTCTACAAGGAAGCCAGGCCCGACCTCGTCATCATGGACCTGTCGATGCCCGGAATTGGCGGGGTCGAGGCCATCAGGCGCATCCGGCAGTGGGACAAGTCCGCGCGCATCCTTGTATTCACGATGCACCAGAGCGCCGCCTATGCGATCCAGGCGATCAAGGCCGGCGCACGCGGCTTCGTCACCAAAAGCAACCCGCCCGAGGCGCTGCTGCGCGCGATCGCCGAGGTCATGGCCGGGCGCATCGCACTCAGCCCCGACATCGACCACGAACTCGCCATCAACAGCCTCGCCGACGAGCCTTCGGCGATCGACGCACTGAGCCCGCGGGAATTCGAAGTCCTGCGCATGCTGCTGGCGGAGAAATCCGTGGACGAGATCGCAACCACGCTGCATATCAGCGTCAAGACCGCGGCCAACACCCGCTACCAGATCCGCGCCAAGCTCGGCGTCGGCTCCGACATCGAACTGGTACGCCTGGCGCTTCGCCAGCGGATCATCGCGGCGGAGGATATGAGGAGTTAGACTGGACGGGCTTCGACGCAAACCCGAAACGCGATCCGCGATGCATCTCGATACGCGCAAGAGACCACCATCGGCGGGCTGCGGCCATGCGCAAAAGCCCCTCGCGATCCGAACCGGCGTCTGCGACACTCGCATCAACGATGTAACATTGGGGAGGACCGAAGATGCCGGCTATTCTCGGCTCGGGCGAGCACCGTTATCGCGTCGTCGAAAACTGGGCGAAGCTGCCTGACGGCTGGAGCCTGACCGACGCCGCGTCCGTCGCGGTCGACAGCAAGGACCGCATCTATGTCTTCAACCGCGGCGACCATCCGATGGTGGTGCTGGACCGCGAAGGGAATTTCCTCAGGAGCTGGGGCGAAGGCCTGTTCAATCGTGCGCATGGTTTGCATATCGATGCCGACGACAATCTCTATTGCACCGATGACGGCGACCATACCGTGCGCAAGTGCACGACCGACGGCAAGGTACTGCTGACGATCGGCATCCCAAACAAGCCCGCGCCGTTCATGAGCGGCGAGCCGTTTCACCGCTGCACCCATACGGCGCTGTCGCCGAGGGGCGAGATCTATGTCTCGGACGGCTACGGCAATGCCTGCGTCCATAAATATTCGCCGGATGGAAAGCTGCTGAAAACCTGGGGCGAGCCCGGCACCGATCCCGGCCAGTTCAACATCGTCCACAACATCGCGACCGATGCCGACGGCTGGGTCTATGTCGCCGACCGCGAGAACCATCGCGTCCAGGTGTTCGACGGCAACGGCAAATACGAGACGCAGTGGAACAATCTGCACCGGCCCTGTGCGCTGTGTCGTTGCGGCGGCGGCAAGCAGCCGAATTTCATCATCGGCGAGCTCGGCCCCGGCCTGGCCGTCAACCGCAAGGTGCCCAATCTCGGCCCTCGACTCTCGATCGTCGATTCAAAAGGCAAGCGCATCGCCCGCCTCGGCGGCGAGAACGGCCCGGGGCTGGAGGCCGGAAAATTCCTCGCGCCGCACGGCATCGCGATGGATTCCAATGGCGACATCTATATCGGCGAAGTCGGCGTCACCGACTGGAAGACCAGCTTTCCGGACACGCCGATGCCGCCGGAGGTTCGGGTGAGCCGCTGCCTGCAGAAGCTGGAGAAGATCTAGGCGGCAGGACGGGATCGGCCCTGCCCGTCGAACAGATTGTGCTCACGGGCAAGGCCCTCTCCAACGATTTCGAAGAACGCTCGCACCCGCGCGGTCCGCTTCAGGTCGGCGTGGGTCACGATCCATAGTTCGCCAACCAAATCCGGCACCGGACCGGGCAGCGCGCGGACGAGGTCGGCATCTTCGTCGCCGAGATAGCAGGGAAGCAGCGCGAGACCGATGCCGGCTTTCGCGGCGGCAAACTGATTGACGAGGCTGTTGGTCCGGTAGACGAAGGCGTCGTCCGGCGCCATGCGATTCAGCCAATCGGCAGCCATGATGCCAACAGCCGTTTCTTCCCATCCGATCAGGGCGTGACGGCGGAGATCGTCCGCGGAAGAAATCGTCCCGCCGCTCTCTTCGAGATAGGCCACAGCGCCATAGATCGTCCATGCGACGTCGGCGAGCTTGCGGCCCCAGAGGTCGCCCTCCTTCGGCCGCATGGGACGAAGCGCGATGTCCGCCTCCCGTCGCGAGAGGTTGAGGACGCGGTTGTCGACCACGAGCTCGACGATGATGCCGGGATGGGTTTGCCGGAACGTTGCGAGATGGCTGGTCAGCTTTCGATAGGCCAGCGTTTCCGAGGAGGTGACGCGCAAGCGGCCGGAGAGGTGGCGGTCGCGGCCGGCAATGTCGCGGTCGATGGCGAGCGCTTCATCTTCCATCCGCTCGGCGGCTGCCGCCATCCGCTCGCCCGCCGGCGTCGCCTGGTAAGCGCCGCCGGGAAGCCGTTCGAACAGACGAACACCGAGCCGCGTTTCCAGGGCATTCAGACGCCGGAACGCGGTCGAATGGTCAATATCAAGCGCTTTGGCGGCACCGGTGAGGCTGCTTGCCCGATGCACCGCCAATACGAGTTGAGGCTCGTTCCAGTCCTCCATGGCTGCACAGCTAGGGGTCCCTTGCAGTTTCGCAAGCCGCGCTGGCGCATTTCCAACGTGCTTTCCGCTGCGCCAGACGTTACCTGTCTGAGCAGCGAGAAAAGCGAGATAATGGAACACAGCATGACGCCAGTTCAGCTTTGCTGCCGTAGCACGAGGCGGCTTGCGTCAGCTCGCTGATCGATCAACCCTGAACATGGGGAGTTGAGCCATGGGAGCTCCGTCACCCGAGCTTTGCAATCTCTGGCTGGCACGCGCATTCAATGCACAGGACGTCGATGCCGCGGCCGCGATGTACCACCCCGATGCCTCGATCGTTCAGGTCGACGAAGTCCATGGCGGCAGCACTATCGCGCGCGGCGCCGACGGCATCCGCAAGACGATGGCCGCCTATGTCGGATTGAAGCCGCACATGGACGTCGTGACCCATCACACCACCGTCTCCGGCGACTTCGCGATGACGCGGTCGCAATGGCTGATCAAGGGCACCGACAAGGACGGCAAGCCAACCGAGGTGCATCATCACGGCATGGAGGTTCACCGCCGGTTGCCCGATGGCAGCTGGGTGTTTTTCATGGATCACCCGTTCGGTGCCGATCCGAGCTGGGCGGTCGAAGCTCCGCCGCACACCGAATAAGCCAAGCCGTGCGACTCAAGCCCGTGCAAGCCGCCCGGAGGATTAGACAATGCAAGAACTAGCAACGCTCGCCAGTATCGTTGCCGCGCTCAGCGTCGGAGTGATCAGCCCCGGGCCGAGCTTCGTGATGGTGGCCCGCGTGGCTGTCGCATCAAGCAGAATTCGCGCGCTTGCCACAGCGTTGGGTATGGGCGTGGGAGGCACCATCTTCGGCGCGGCGGCGCTGCTCGGGCTGCAGAGCGTCCTGCTGGCGGTGCCCGCGCTCTATGCTGCCCTCAGGGTCGTTGGCGGTCTGTACCTTTGCTACCTCGGATTTCTCATATTCAGATCTGCGCGGCAGCCTCTCGCGGCTGTCGCCGACAGCGGCAAGGGCAGCAGCCGGCCCCTTACAGCGTTCTGGCTGGGCCTTACAACACAGCTCAGCAACCCGAAGGCCGCCATCGTCTATGCAAGCGTGTTCGCCGCTTTTCTCCCGGCGTCGTTCACGCTGGGGTTCGCTGCCGCGCTGCTTGCAGCCGTGCTTTTCGTCGAGACCGGCTGGTATGTATTGGTCGCCCTTCTCTTCTCGTCGTCAGGGCCGCAACGGGCTTATCTGTCTTGCAAGTCGTGGGTTGATCGAGCAGCCGGCGCCGTGATGTTCGCTCTCGGGCTGAAGCTCATTACCAGCGCCGCCAAACCGTAGACGGGCAGCCTGCAGAAGCTGGAGAAGATCTAGACCTCGGCGCCGGCCAATTGCCGGCCCGCCAGCCGCGCCGCCGCCTGCGGATCATGGGTTGGCAGATAGACGGTCGGACGGGACTGGACGAAATTCCGGATCGCGTCGAGGGTGGCGGTGGAAACCCCCTCGTCGGCGCTGACACCGTCGAGCTTGCCCGCGAGCATCAATCTCTCGTCGTAGGAAGTGTCGCCAGCGAAAAAATAGGTGGTATTGCCATCGTCGGCCACGATCGAGAGATGATCGGCCGTGTGGCCGGGCGTGGCGACTGCGATAACATCTCCCGCGGCCGTCAATCGCCGGCTTTGCGCGAAGGGTCCGAACGACCGGGCTTCAAGCCGCAACGGCGCCGGATCGAACCAGGACGGCCAGCGGTGCGGAAGATAGCCGCGCATCCGGCCCGCAAAGCCGCTGGCGATTTTCAACTCACCCGGCGCCACCAGGATTTCGCTGTTCGGGAAATGCGCCAGCCCGCCGTCGTGATCCATGTGCAGATGGGTGAGAACGACCCGTTTGACATCGCGCGGGCCCACACCAAGTGCACGCAGCTGCGGACCGATCTCCTGCTCCGGCTCGATCCGGAACGCAACTTCCCAACGGACATAGGGATGCAACGACTTGCCGGATTCGAGCAGATGCGCACCCTGCCCGGTATCGACCACGATCACGCCTTCGCTGCAGTCGATGGCCCATGCATAGGTCGGGAGCCAATCGGTCCAGGTGGGGTCGGCAAAAATAGCGAGCCGCCGCGACCATCCATGTCCGCGTCCTTCGACCTGCGCGGTTTTGATCCGGACAAAGCCGGTCTGAATCGCGTGAACTTTCATGGCAGCCTCTGCGATGGTTGGAAACCCCAGGAAACCTCAGGTTAAGCGCCTTGATCATCGGCGGCTAGCGCGCCGGCGCACGAACGACCCGCGCGATCACGGTGGATTGACCAGCGGGCGCGTTAACTTTGCCATCCAGGAACCGCGGCAGCCTGTCGAGGCCAGCGCCATAGACGCCGGCGCTCAAACCTCGCCGATCGCCTCCCGCCTGCGTTTGTCGGATTCTTCCGCGTAGCGCCGCATGGCATGGGCTTCGGTGAGAATTCCGACCGGCCGATGTTCGCCGCCGGCTTCGACGACCGCCAGCGATTCCGCTTCGGCGGCGTCAAATACCGCGATGGCTTCCTGAATGTTCATGACCGGATGCAGCACGACGTCCCGATGATGCAGGATGCCGATGAGACCGCGTGTGGCATCGATGTCAGGTGCGTGCGCTTCGGCGACCACAGCCAGCCCGACATAGCGCCCCGTGGCATCGACCGCGACGACCTGCGTCTTCGATCCCAGCGGAAATTTCACCCGGAAGTCCTCGATCCCGATACCGGCATCGACCGTGGCGACATCCGACCGCATCAGGCGCCGCACCGTGAGATCGCGGATCCAGCCGACATCGGCGGCGCTGCGGATGGTTTCGCCGCGCAGATGCAGGCGCCAGGTCGCGAACGAGTAGCCGAACAATTCGCGGGTGATCTGGGTGGAGATCATGACCGCGACCAGCACCACCGTGGTGAGCCAGAGATTGCCGGTCGATTCGAGCGCGATGAACGACATCGTCAGCGGGCCGCCGATCACCGACGCCGACAGCGCGCTCATCCCGATCACGGCATAGACATTGGGATCCAGCGCAAGGCCCGGCCAGACCAGATCGACGCCGGCGGCGTACAGCCGGCCGCCGAGCGCACCCATGAACAGCGTGGCGAAGAACAATCCACCGCGAAAGCCAGAGCCGAGCGAGATGATCGAGGCCAGCGCCTTCAGCGCGAAGACGCCGGCGATGATCTGCAACGGCATCGAAACGAGGCCGGAAAAATGCAACGCGCCGTGACCTGATGACATCACCTGCGGCGTCAGCAGCGCGAGCAGACCGACGGCGAGGCCGCCGAGTGCCGGGCGCAGCGGCGGCCAGAGACGGGTCTTCGCCAGCCCCGTCTCGCACAACGCGACGCCGCGCATGATGAGGATGCCGAACAGTGCCGCCAAAATTCCGAGCAGCGCAGCAACCGCAAGATCGCGCCCGACCACGTCGCCGACCGGGCCGACGCTGATGCCGAGCGACAGGTCCTCAAATCCATGGGTGACGAAATAACCCGCCACGGCGGCGACGCCGACGGGCGTCAGGCTGGCCGACGTATAGCCTCCGATCACGAGTTCGAAAGCATAGAAGGCGCCGGCGAGCGGGGCGCCGAACGCGCCCGAGATCGCAGCCGCCGCTCCACAGCCGACCATGATGCGCTGGTCGGCGCGGCGCAGGTGAAATCCACGGCCGAGCGAAGCGGCAAGGCCGCTCGCAAGTTGGGTATATCCGGCTTCGAGGCCGACCGACGCTCCGACCCCGCTGGACCAGGTGGTCTGCAGGGCCACGATGACGCTGCCGCGAAACGACATCCGCCCGCCATGAAGGGCGTTGGCCTCGATCGGGTCGATCTCGCGCGCAGGCCGCCAGCGCAGCAACAGCAGCAGGGCGCCCCCCAGCAGCAAGCCGCCGAGACTTGGAACCAGCACGGCCCGCAGCGTCTCGACACTCGGCTGGCTGGAAAGCCGCTCCGTGGTGCTGATGTTGAACAGCAGCGCGTGCAGCGCCGCTACCGCCACACTCATCGCCAGCACCACCAGGCCGCCGATGGTTCCGATCATCGCCGCCAGCACCACCAGGCTCGTTTCATGGGCGCGAACGAACGCCCGTAACCGGCGCGGAGCCTCAAGATAACGTGAAGGGGTGGCCATTTTTGAGGTCCGCCAGCGGCTGAACGATGCCTGTCCGTCCGGTTTAGCGGTCTTCACGGCCATGTTGCAAATGCGGGCGGAACGGTGGCAGTGGCGGATAAGGCCCGGAACGCTCTTCACAATCCCGTCACGCTGCCTGTAGTATGCAAGGCGCATGCTGCTTCGCAGCTAACATGGGGGTCAGGAGCGTTACTTGAACGCACATGTCTCGCAAGGCGGTTGGCCGGTATTGGTGCTGAACGCGGATTTCCGGCCGCTGAGTTACTACCCGCTGTCTCTCTGGTCGTGGCAGGACGCGATCAAGGCGGTATTTCTCGATCGCGTCAACATTGTCGAGCACTACGACCGCGCGGTGCGCAGCCCGACCTTCGAGATCCAGCTTCCGAGCGTGGTGTCGCTGAAGTCGTTCGTCAAGCCGACGACGCACCCCGCCTTCACCCGGTTCAACGTCTTCCTGCGCGACCGCTTTGTCTGCCAGTACTGCCACGCGCATGACGACCTCACCTTCGATCACATCATCCCGCGCAGCAAGGGCGGCCAGACCACCTGGGAAAATGTCGTCGCAGCCTGTTCGCCGTGCAATCTGCGCAAGGGCAATCTGACGCCGCAGCAGGCGCGGATGTTTCCAAGGCAACACCCGTTTGCGCCAACGGTGCATCAACTGCATCGCAACGGGCGACTGTTTCCGCCGAACTATCTGCACGATAGCTGGCTGGATTATTTGTACTGGGATACCGAGCTCGATCCGTAGGATTCGCGCCACGGATTTGTCGCGCCATCCCTCGGTTGGCCTTCTGTTCGAGCCGGCAACAACATCAACACAAATGGGCGACTGGCCGTTCCAGGAACAAACTGGCTGATTGCGCAGTTATTCAATCCCTTGGCCTGCAGGGACTGCCGCCGCCTCGCGGATCTCGTCCCTCCTGAGCAGGCTTGAAAGCAACCGAATGTTAAGGCGCAGCCGTGCTTACCGCGCCCGTACATCAATTGCGTCCCCCGCCGCATGTCGTCGTGGTCGGTAATGAGAAGGGCGGCTCGGGCAAAACCACTATCGCAATGCACATCGCGGTTGCGCTGCTGAAGGCCGGCCAGCGCGTCGCAACCGTCGACCTCGACAGCCGGCAGCGGACACTCACCCATTATGTCGAGAGCCGGCGCGACTGGGCGCGGCGGAAACAAGTCGATCTGGAGTTGCCGACGCATTCCTGCATCGCACGCGTCGAAGGTGCCATGGTGGCGGAAAACGAGGCCGCCGAATGCTCCGATTTTCAGCGAGCGATTGCCGCTGCACAGGATCGCCATGACTTCGTCGTGATCGATACGCCTCCGCATGACAGCTATCTGATGCGGCTCGCCCATTCGATCACCGACACCCTGGTGACGCCGCTCAGCGACAGTTTTGTCGACCTCGATGTGCTGGCGACGCTCGATCCGGTCACGTTGACGGTCACGGGGATCAGCCATTACGGCGAGTTGGTGCGCGAGACGCGTCGCCATCGCCGGCCGGTCGATGGCGCCCTCATCGATTGGGTGGTCGTGCGCAACCGGATTTCGCCGCGACGATCATCTACCGCCCAGGTTCTTTGCGGCTGCTTGCAGGAGCTGGCCCTCGATGCAGGTTTTCGAGTTGTACCCGGCTTTCACGACCGCCCGATTTATCGCGACCTTTTTCCCCGGGGGCTCACCGCGCTGGACGCGCTATGCGAGACAATGCCCGGCATCGATGGGGAGGTCTCTCGCATCCCCGCGTGCTGCGAGGTTGAGGGCCTGCTCGAGGGGTTGAAACTGCCGATCAACGATCGCGCTCGCCGCCATGCAGCGCTTCGCGCCGAATGGTTTGCTTCTCGCGATCGCCCGCTGGATACCGATATCCTGGCCGGTCCGTAAAGTGCGAAGCTATCACGGTGGAACTTGCGGTCAAAAACCTCGTGAGCGCCGGGAACGACCGCGCGCGGTGTGGGTTCGGTAGTTCGGTTGCAAGCCTTAACAAGCAGTGAAGGAGTTTGCGGAACATGACAACGAGATCGCGCATTTGCTCGACGGCCGGCCTGGCAATCGCCGGTTTGTTGGCCCTCAGCGTCACCGGTGCGTCGGCACAGGCAATCTATGTCGATTCATATGCCGACCCCTATCCCGTAGCCGATCCGTATCCCGTGGCAGTGGCTCCGGGCAGCGTTTACGTCGCACCAGGGCCGGTTATCGGAGCACCGCCGATCGTGCGGCCCCGCACCGTGGTGGTGAGCCGTCGGGCCTATGTGCCGGCCCCCGCGTTTGGCGCGCCGGTGCCCCTCGACTACGCACCCTACGGCAACATTGTCGTTTCTGACTGGTGAGCCGAACGCGTAGACGCCCAACGCCCGCGTAGGAAGGCCCCGCCGAAGCGGGGCCTTTTCTTTTCGCGGTCTGCCTCGCAGCGTGCCGACCCCTTGCGGTCGAACATGGCGCCACTGCGCTGATTCAAGCCGGTAACAATGTCCGGGCAAATGCGTTCCGACCCGGCACACGTGCTCCGGTCTCCCTTCACTCAGCCACCTAATTCTGTCACGATACTTTTGAGGCGCCCGCCTCGTCACAACCACAAGAGCGGCAACAACGCCCCAACGGAAACGCCCCCATGCTCATTCCCATCGCCGACGTGCCGCGCTGGTATGCCGAACGGAAACCGAAGGACACCATCGCGGTCAGCCACGGTGACGATGCCATCACTTGGGAGCAGCTCGAGCGCAACGCCAACCGGCGCGCACGTGCTTTTGCCGCTAAAGGCGTCAAGCCCGGCGATTTCGTTGCCATCGGGCTGCCCAACAGCAATGTGTTTTTCGAGACCACCTTTGCAGTGTGGAAATGTGGCGCGACGCCGACGTCGCTGACTTGGCGATTGCCGCGCGGCGAGGCCGCAGCCGTGCTCGACATCCTCAAGCCATCGCTGGTGGTCGGCGGCCAGCCCGACTGGAACGCGCCCAATTCAGTGCCGGCCGATTTCGTGCTGGATGGCTTTTCCGACGAGCCAATCAGCAATCCGGTGGCGCGCTACTGGAAGGCGATGACCAGCGGCGGCTCGACCGGTCGGCCGAAAGTGATCCTCGATCACAAGCCCGCCGTGGTCGATACCGGCGGATCGGCGGCGCTCGGCATGCCACTCGGCGCTTCCCTGCTCAACCCCGGCCCGCTCTACCACAACGCCCCCTTCATCGTTTCGCACACCGCGCTGTTCAACGGCGGACGCGTCACCGGCCTCGTCAAATTCGACGCCGAGGAATGCTTGCGCCTGATCGAGGCCAGCCGGGTACAGTGGGTCAATTTCGTGCCCACCATGATGCACCGGATCTGGGCGCTGCCCGACGAGGTGCGCAACCGCTACGACTTGTCCAGCCTGCAGATCGTGTTTCACATGGCCGCGCCGATGCCGCCATGGCTGAAGGAAAAATGGATCGAGTGGTTGGGGCCCGAGCGCATCTACGAACTCTATGGCGGCACCGAAGCACAGGGCGCCACGATCATATCGGGCGTCGAATGGCTCGAACACCGCGGCTCGGTCGGCAAGATCGGCGAGACCGCGCGCCTGCGCATCATCGGCGAAGACGGCAACGAGGTCGCCACCGGCGAAACCGGCGAGATCTATTTCCTGCCCAATGACGGCGCCGGCTCGACCTATCACTATCTCGGCGCCGAGCCGAAGCGCCGCGCCGACGGCTGGGAATCGCTCGGCGACATCGGAAGGTTGGATGCGGAAGGCTATCTCTATCTCGGCGACCGCCTCGCCGACATGATTTTGCGCGGCGGCGCGAACATCTATCCGGCGGAAGTCGAGGCCGCGGTGACGGAACATCCCGAGGTGCGTTCCTGCGTCGCTGTAGGCCTCCCCGATCCGGAATTCGGGCAGCGCGTGCACGCCATCCTCGAACTCGACCCGAGCGCCGATGCACAGGCGGTTGCCGACGGCATGGCCGCGTTCCTGGCCGACCGGCTCAGCCGCTACAAGCACCCGGAAAGTTTTGAGGCCGTTACCGTCGGCCTGCGCGACGATTCCGGCAAGGTTCGCCGGACGCTGCTGCGCGACGAACGCGCGGGCTGGCTGAAGCAAAATCGCGATTTCCGGATCATGCCGTCGCGCGAACGGGCCAAGGCGAGCTAACCTTCAATGTCCGTGGAACATTTATAAATATGGCCTCTTATGAGTCGCATGACGGCCCTTTTTGGGGGACACTTTCAAGACGGCCGTTTGCAGCATAGATTGTCATGAATTCCCGGCGCTTTCGCCCTGCCGAAAGCGCGCCGGTTCCCCAGGAGACCATCCATGGCCACTTTGACCGAGTGGAGAGTGCCGCCCGCAAACCAGCCGCGCGCGAGCGACTACGCTTTCGACCTCGACAAAGCCCTGTCGTCGGTTGTCGGGCTGCATTCGATCATCCCGTCCGATGCCCACAGCGCGGAGACGCTCGGCACCGAACGTGCCGGCAATGGCGTCGTGATCGATAGCGGGCTGGTGCTGACGATCGGCTATCTCATCACCGAGGCTGAAGCAGTGTGGCTGCATCGCGGCGACGGCCGCGTCGTGGAAGGCCACGCGCTCGGCTTCGATTTCGAATCCGGCTTCGGCCTGGTGCAGGCGCTCGGCGACCTCGATCTCGAACCGCTGCCGCTCGGTTCTTCAGCCACCACCCAGGTCGGTGACCGCGTGGTGGTCGGCGGTGCCGGCGGGCGCACGCGCTCGGTCGCAAGCCAGATCGCGGCCAAGCAGGAATTCGCCGGCTATTGGGAATATCTGCTGGATGAGGCGATCTTCACCCATCCCGCGCATCCGAATTGGGGCGGCACCGGGCTGATCTCGAACCGCGGCGAACTGATCGGCATCGGCTCGCTGCAGCTCGAACGCGAGCGCGAGGGCAAGGCCGAGCACGTCAACATGATCGTCCCGATCGACCTCTTGAAGCCCGTGCTCGACGACATCAGGAAATTCGGCCGCGTCAACAAGCCGTCACGGCCGTGGCTCGGCATGTACACCACCGAGATCGACAACCGCGTCGTGGTGGTCGGCATCGCCAGCAAGGGACCGGCAGCGCGCGCCGAATTGAAGACGGGCGACGTCATCCTCGCGGTCAACGGCGACAAGATCACCAGCCAGACCGGCTTCTACCGCAAGCTCTGGTCGCTCGGTGCCGCCGGCGTCGACGTGCCGCTCACCGTCTACCATGAGGGCGTTACCTTCGACGTGGTGCTGAGCTCGACCGACCGCGCCAGGCTGTTGAAGGCGCCAAGGCTTCACTGAGCTAGGGCTGCATTAAGAAAGGCTTCATTAAGCTAAGGCTTCATTGAATTGAACCAAGAACCAAGCCACCATTGAAAGCAGAGTACGCCCGATGAGTGAGGCCGTGGTGGACGACATCGTGGCCGTGCTGCCGCCGCTGTTGCACTCGCTTGAAGCCCTGGGGTTCATCGCGCGCTACCTCAATCCGCCGGATTTCGACCGCGTGATGGAGCGCGTTGGGCAACCGGATGAAGCCCTGCGCGCCATTCGGCCGCGACTCGCGCAATGGCCGGCGGAATTTGCAGACATCAAGACCCCGCTGGAGACGGCCAGCGATGCGGCGCTGGCCGCTTTCGCGGCCTTGCGCGTCGTGCAAAACGGCCAGGGCGATTTCGTCAGCCTGTTTCGTGCGCTGCGTTACGCCCCGCGCGCGCAGGAGGCGCTCTATGCGCTGTCGGCGAAACTTCCGCCGGTGAACCAGTTCTTTGTCGATCCCGCGCTGCGCGACGACGCCGGGCTTGAAGCGCGGCTGGCGGCGCCGGCCAACTCAAACACCGGCGTCTTCCACAATCATAACGAGCCCGACAGCCGCGGCGGCTTCTCGCTCTACGTGCCGGAATATTACACGCCCGATCGCGCATGGCCGCTGGTGATGGCGCTGCACGGCGGCAGGGGCAACGGCCGCGGCTTCCTGTGGAGCTGGCTGCGCGACGCCCGCAGTCGCGGCGCGATCCTGGTCGCACCGACCGCAACCGGCAGTACCTGGGCATTGATGGGCGACGACACCGATACACCGAACCTCATGTGCATCCTGGAATCCGTCCGCGCGCGCTGGAATGTCGATCCGGGCAGGATGCTGCTGACCGGCATGAGCGACGGCGGCACATTCTGCTATGTGACGGGCTTCGACGGCGCTTCGCCCTTCACCCACCTCGCGCCGGTATCGGCGACATTTCATCCGATGCTGGCGGAAATGGCCGATGCCGACAGGCTGCGCGGCCTGCCGATTCATATCGTGCATGGCCGGCTCGACTGGATGTTTCCGGTGCAGGTGGCGCGGCAGACCAGCCAGGCGCTGTCGGCAGCCGGCGCCAACGTCACCTACCGCGAGCTCGACGATCTCAGCCATGCCTATCCGCGCGAGATGAACGCGGAAATGCTGCAATGGCTTGATGGCCCGTAGACATGGAACCATGCTCCGGGTGCGGCGTTATCAGCCGCAACGGAGGGTTTGCCATGCAGACGTTTGTCGGAATGATTTTGGGTGCGCTGCTGCTGGTTGGCGGCGTTTATGTCTACGATTCCATGCAAACGTCGAGCGTCGCGAGCGGCCAGGTCGCCCAGGCCAATCGCACTATCGTCAACTGGGACGTCGCGGCCGCCGACTGGAACAAGTTGAAGACGCGCGCCCATGAGGATTGGGTCAAGATTTCGTCGAAGTAATTCGGCGATAGCAGCGATAGGATTCACGCCGTCGTCATGCACGACGGCGTTTTTTCTGGACATTTTTTCTGATGGCTAGTTGGCCTTCTTCGCCTTGCGCGCGTCGGCAATCACCATCTCGAATTGCGCCATGGTCAGGATTCCCGGCACGCGGAACTTGCCGACGATGAAGGATGGCGTGCCCTTGAATCCGAACGCCACCGCCTGATCGTGGTTGCGCGCGAGGATGATGTCGATCGCCTTGGCGTTGGACGTGGCGTCTCGGTTGAGGCGATCCATGTCGACGCCGGCGCCGGCCAGCAATTCGCGGATGCGCGGTTCGGTCAGTTTCGAGCTGACGCCGATCATCGCCTCATGCGCGGCCATGTACTTGCCCTGATACTTCGCCGCCAGCGCCATCCGCGCCCCGAATTTCGAGATCTCGCCCAGGATCGGCCAGTCTTTCAGCACCAGGCGAACCTTGCCGTCGTCCTGCACCACCTGCTGGATCTCGGGCGCGATCTTGCGGCAATACGGGCAGTTGTAGTCGAACCATTCGACGATGTTGATGTCGCCGTCGGGATTGCCGGTGGAGGGTACATCAGGGTCGCGCAGCACCAGCGCCTCGGTCAGGACGTCGTCGCTGGCTTGCGCGAACGCCGATCGCGACGCCGCGCCGGCGCCGAGCAGCGCGGCACCGCCGCCAAGCAGGCCGAGCGCCTTACGCCGCGTGCATCCCGGGTGGTTGGCCCCGGCCGGATTGTTCGATCGCTTCATGTGGGTCTCGCGAAGGGGCTGCATCCCCTGTCTACGCCGGAGATGGGGATATGTTACGCGCCAGCATATAGAGCGCCACCGCAATAATGACCACGGCGAACACGATATTGAGCGCGCCGCGGCGCTCGGCGAGGTGCCGGGCCGAACGCGTGCCGGCCAATCCACCGGCGATGCCGCCCGCCACGAACAGTCCCGCCAGTGCCCACGAAACCAGGCCCGACCAGGCATAGCTGGCGGCCGTGGTTAGGCCGAACGCGGTGACAGCGACCAGCGACGAGGAGACCGCGTTCATGATCGGCATGCCGGTGGCCAGCATCAGGGCCGGCACGATCAGGAAGCCGCCGCCGATACCGAAGAATCCCGATATCGTCCCGGTCGCCAGACCAAGACTGACGATGGCCGGCATGTTCGACATCGAGACCTTGACGTCAGGCAGGCCGATCCGCGAACGCGTCTTCAGCATCAACAGCGCGATCACGATCATCACCAGCGCAAACAGCGCCAGCAGTTTCTGGCCGTCGACCATCTTGCCGAGGATCGAGCCGCCGAAGGCACCGGCCATGCCGGCGGCGGCGAAGATCAGCGCGCAAGACCAGATCACGGTGCCGCCGCGCGCATGGTTGGACAGGTTGATCGCGGCGTTCGCAGCCACTGCGATCGCGCTGGTGCCGATCGCGACATGAGGCTCCGCCACGCCGACCACATAGACCATCAGCGGCACCGCCAGGATCGAGCCGCCGCCGCCGACCAGGCCGAGCGAGAACCCGACCAGCATCCCCGACGCCAGTCCCAGCACGCCATGCGCGGCTGTGATGATCAAGTTGAAAGACTCAGTTGCACGGCCGGACCATAGAAGGATTTTTCACGTCCTGCTATGCCGATAGCATAAGTATGCACTGCAGCAGCGTCAGGTCGGTGCGTGCGCCCTTTCCTGCGGGGCATCCTCGCGGGCCGCCAGCGCCATCAGCGTGCCGCTCATGGTCGCGATCAAGGTCTCGACCCCGTCATGCGTTGCATAGGCGCGGGCCTCGCACACCGTCAGCGTGCGGCCGGGTTTTACCACCGTGGCACGGAAGGTGAAGCGTTCGCCGCGCGCGGGCGCCAGCAGGTTGGTCTTGAATTCCACGGTGAGAATTCCCGTTGCCGCCGGCATCAGCGTGAAGGCAGCGATGCCGCAGGCATTGTCGAGACCTGCGGTGATGATCCCGGCGTGGACGAAGCCGTGCTGCTGGGTGAGGTCGGCTGAATAGTCCATCGCGAGGTCGACCTCGCCCGGCTCCAGCCGCGCGATCGAAATGCCGAGCGTCTGCATCGCGCGCTGCTGGTTGAACGTATGGATCGCGATTGCGCGATAATCCGGGTTCTTCGGCTGGAAGCGCGGCATGCGGTTCACGCCATCGCCGGCTCGAGATACCTCATCGCGGCGTCGCGGATCGCGGGCGCGAACGGCGTCGACTTCCGCGCCTGCCGGTCCATGTGGACGCCGACGAATTCGCAGACCGCGGCGATCTCGCCGGTTTCGGCGTTGCGCATCTCGTGCATGAAGCGGACCGACTTGTCGCGGATTTCCAGGAGCCGGCTCCTGACTTCGACGATATCGCCGGCCAGCAGCTCGCGCTTGTAGGTGACGGTCTGCTGCACGGCGGCCATGCCGCGGCCGGATTCGCGCAAGTAGGACGGCGTCAGCCCCAGCCTTGCGAACAGATTCCAGTTCGCCTCGTCGAATTTGCCGACATACCACATGATGTTCATGTGCCCGACATGATCGCATTGCCAGGGATAGACCGTGCCGCAATAGGTCGCGTCCGTCTCCATCGTTCGCTCCCGCTTTTTTAATTTTGATACGGTGGCGTATCAGACCCCGCCCGGGTTAGCAATACGGTACCGTATCAAGAATCGGTGAGGCCGGACCATGAGCGATCCCAAAAGCGACGCCAAGGCGGAGGCGCGAACCGGCGAGGTGCGCAGCGAGAGCTGGATCGAGGCCGGCTTTGAGGAAATCGCCCGGACCGGCGTCGAGGGGGTGCGGGTGGAGGTGCTGGCAAAACACCTCGGTGTCACCAAGGGCGGCTTCTACCGCCGCTTCCGCGACCGCGCGGCCTTGCTCGAAGCCATGCTGCAGCACTGGAGCGAGGGGCGGATTGCCGCGATCGAAAAGCACACCAGCCTCGATGGCGCCACCGCACGCGAGCGGCTGAAGGCGCTGATCGCGCTTTACTCCGAACGGATGAATACCGAAGGCATGGCTGTTGAGCTCGCGATCCGGCAATGGGCCCGCTCCGACGAGCTTGCCGCCAACGCGGTGGCCCGCGTCGACGCCGCGCGGTTGAAGAATGTCGGGCATCTCTACCGCGCCAGGGGGCTGGCGGCTGAGGACGCCGACGCGCAGGCGTTCCTGTTCTATTGTTTCGTGTTCGGCCAGAGCCTGCTGTTTCTCGAACGCGGCCCGCGCAAGCGCGCGCAACTGGTGGCGAAGTCGGCCGAAACATTGCTCCGCGGGGTGTAGGCGCGGCCGAAACATCCGGCCGCGCCCTTGTGGGTTGCTGCTTAGGCTGCGCCCTTCAGCTTCTTGGAGCATTCGCTGTAATAGCCGCCGCCCTTCTGGATCCACTTCAGGCCGCCATTGCCGTTGGTGGCCTTGTTGGCATTGTACTGATCCACGCAGGTGTGCATGCGCGCTTTGCCGGCGGTCTCCTTGGAATATTTCGGATCCACGGCGTTCGGAAAGACCGCCGGGCCTGCCGGTGCCGCCGGCGCCGCGGCTTCCTTGGCTTCCTTCCTGGATGCTTTCTTGGCGGCTTCCTTCGGCTCCGCGGTGGGGGCCGGAGCCGCAGCGGTGGGAGCGGCGGTCGTTGGCGCGGCCGTTGCGTCGGCACCGCATTGGGCTTTCCGGAAGTCGTTCCACTTCTGGCCGCCGAGCGTGCCGGCGGTTTTGGCAGCCTGGTATTTGGCGCTGCATTCCTGCGCGGTCAGAGCGTTCGCCTGCGACGTCATCGCAAACGCAGCCAAACCCGACATCGCAATCGCGCCCAGTATTTTTGCTTGAATAGTCATCCTGGTCTCCTTGGGGAAGTCATCTGCACCTGCCATCCTAGCGCAACCACAGCTTGCGACAACGCGCAGAGCGACCCTCCGGTAAAAAATTTTGTGTCAGCCAGTTCAACTCCATTCACCTGTGGTTCAGCATTGCAACGCAACGGTTGCGTCCTTGTTTCAATCCGAGGTGCCCCATGACGAAAATATCCTCCCTCGCCACCGCAACCGCCGTTTCCCTTCTGCTCATGGGCTCCGCCTTCGCGCAAACCACGGCGCCGGCCAAGACCGAGCCGTCCAAGACTGAGCCGGCCAAACCGCGCACCGCCGCCTCGCTCGAATGTTCGAAGGAAGCCGATGCCAAGGGGCTTCACGGCAAGGAACGCAAGAAATTCCGCTCCGCGTGCAAGAAGGCCGCCGCCGAAAAGGCGAAGTAACCGCCCCGCCCTCCTGCGCGAGGGCCGTGTCGGGACCATCAGCATTTTTATGACGCCGGCAGGCCACCGCCGGCGCCGCCCGCGCATTGCTGCAATCGCGTGGCGCATTTGTCCCTCGTATGCGGATTTGCCATAAGGCGGCGTGAGCCTGATCCCCGCCTCGATGTCCTCCGCTGTTGCCGACCGTGCCAAAATTCTCGGCACGCTCGAAACGCTCGTCATCGGCGCCGGCGGCGGCCTGCTGTTTCTGTGGCTCAACCTGCCCGGCGGACTGATTTCCGGCGCGATGGTCGCCGTCGGCATCGCCGCTCTCGCCGGGCGGCCGGTCACCATGCCGCCGGTCCTGACGCAGACCGTGCTGGTGCTGCTCGGCATCACGCTGGGCTCGCTGGTGTCGCGGCAACTGATCCAGCACATGAGTGCCTATCCCTTGACCATCGGCCTGCTGGCGCTGGCGACATTCTGCTCGACCTTCGGCTCGAGCTTCTATCTGCAGCGCATGCACGGCTGGGACCAGACCTCGGCATTTCTGGCTGGCAGCCCCGGCGCGCTGTCGCAGATCACGATACTGGCCGCCGAGAAGGGCGCCGATGTCGCCGCGATCGCGGTGGTGCAGACCATGCGCGTGATCATCCTGACCGCGGCGCTGCCGCTGCTGCTGGCGTTTACCGGGATTGCGCCCTCGGCGCCGGCTGAAGTCGCCAGCCTGATCGCCTCGCCGCTCGAACTCGCCGTGCTGGCGGCCGCTGCCATAGCCGTCGCGCTGCTGCTGCGGCTGGCCAAATTTCCGGCGAGCTGGATGTTCGGCGCGATGATCGCCTCCGCCGTGCTGCACGGCACTGACTTGATCGAAGGCGGCCTGCCGCCATGGATGCGCAACGTGGCGCTGGTCGGCATCGGCGCTGTGATCGGCACGCGGTTTTCGCGGATCAGCAAGTCGACGCTCGTCAGCCACATCAATGCCGGGCTGGGCTCCTTTGCGGTCGCCATCGCCATATCAGCCATTTTCGTCACGGTGATCGTGCTCTCCACCCATGTGCGCTTCGCCGACGTCGTGGTGGCGTTCGCGCCGGGCGCGATGGACGCCATGCTGGCGCTGGCGCTCACGCTGCATATCGATCCGATTTTCGTCGGCGCCCATCATCTGTCGCGCTTCGTGTTCGTATCGATCACGACGCCCGGCATCGTGCATCTGTTCGGCCGTCCGCAGGAGGATGTGGACGATTAGGGTGGCCGTCGTTGCGAGCCACCCGGTCGGCGCAAAGCGCCGCCGGATGACAGGCTCCGCGAAGCAATCCCGTCTTTCCGCGCACGAGGTGACAATGGATTGCTTCGCTCCGCTCGCAATAACGTGGATGTAGTTTCGCGATCTCGCGGCGCATTGCGCCCGAGGTTTGCTATCAACTTCCCGCCCTCTTGTTCAGAGGGCGCAGGGAAGCCGCTGATTTGCGCGAGAACGAAAGCAGAATATTTTTACGCGAAGGGCTGGACAGACTTTTGGTGACTTGCCTGACAAGTGAAGTCGTAGAGGGTGGGCAAAGCGACAGCGTGCCCACCATCACGAGCGGAATGCTTGATGGTGGGCACGGCGCAAGTGCGCCTTTGCCCACCCTACGAAGCTACGCCCGCTTCGCCGACACCATGCCCCACGCGGCGATCGCGGCCATCAACAGCGAGATCAGCACGTTGTAGCCGGCGAGCGAGAGGCCGAGGAAGCGCCACTGCACCTCGTCGCAGCGGATCACTTTGACGGTGTCGAGCCGCTGCAGCAGCGTGCCGGCGCTGCCGAGATCGGCGATGGGGCCGGAGCAATCGGTCGGGCCCTGCCAGAATTGCCACTCGACGCCGGCGTGGTAGGCGCCGAGCCCGGCATTGGCGAGGGCTGCGAGCGCAAGAATGGCGAGGCCCGCCAGCAGCACCGGCCTCGGCGCCCCCCGGTAGGCCCCAAACGCCACCACAAGGCCGAGCGGGACCGCCAGATAATAGGCGTAGCGCTGCTCGAGGCAGAGCGGACAGGGGCGGATGTCCAGGACCAGCTGGAAGAACCACGCGCCCGCCAGCGCATCCGCCGCAATGAACGCAATCGCCAGCGCCGCGACCAGCGCGGGATCAGCGGACAGGCGCGCAGGCGACGAATGGGCGGCTGCATCTGATGTCACGGACGTTCTCCGGAGCACAATCCATGCTCAAACAGGCAACAGCGTCGTATCCCCTCGCCGCCCGGGTGTCGAGAGACGCCACAATCACATCCGCGCGGGTTGACCCGCGCAGGCCGCCCGCTATATTCCCGCCCGCTTCGCCGCACCGGCCCTCCGGCCCGCGACCGAAGGCCCCTGTGGCGGAACTGGTAGACGCGCTCGACTCAAAATCGAGTTCCGCAAGGAGTGCTGGTTCGATTCCGGCCAGGGGCACCACGCTTCGCCCTCGCGGGCTTCGCGTGGCGCAGCCACGTCGGAGCATGTCCGGCGAAGCTCGAGCAACGCGAGAACGAAGACGGACGAGCCTTCGCTGCTTTGGATGCCGATGACATTTCCGAAGAGGAATGGCGAATAACTGAAGAACGCGCCGCCCGGTGCGATCTGGTGAGCGACGAACAGGTTGAGGCAGTTTTCAGCCGCTACCGCAACGCATGAAGCTCCGGTACGGACGCGGCGCGCTCGCCGATCTCTGAGATTTTTGCGTACATCGCGAAGGGGCAGCGGCGGCTCAACTTGTCGCCCGCATCGAATGCGGCGACAGCCGAAATCGCCGCGCAACCGAAATTTGGGCGCAGCAACCCGCAATCCGAAATTCCGTCGATTTCCCGTAACTACTTGATCGTCTACGAAGTCGAATCGAACGAGGTCATCGTTCACTTCGTTCGCCATGGGAAAGCGAGTGAGGTTTCGTCGCTATTTCGGTCATTGAGGTCCCTCGCGTTCAACCAGCCATCGCCATCGCCCCGAGCACACGAGGGGCAGATCTGAGCTTGGTCATGATCACAACGTGGACCAGCAGATCGACCGGAACCAGCATCGCGGGCACGAAGATCCAGGGCAGCGTCCCCATGACGAGCGTGCCCGGCCCTTCCGTGAACACGCGGAATGCCGTGCCCGGGACCGACAACATCGCAAGAGTGAGTGCGGTCAGCAGATCGAGCAGTCCGAACGCGTTCCAAGCCCCGAGCCATAGCTTTGGCATTTTGACCCCAAGTACCAGCAACGGCACGAGCAAGAGCGCTACCGCGCCCGTAATGATATCGCCAATAGCGGCGACCGGCGCGAACGGTGCCGACAGTCGCCCGTCGAAATAAAGAAGCAAGAAGAACACGCCGGCGACACGGCCGGCATGCACCGCCACCAGAGCTGGCATTGGAACAGACAGCAATGCATCGCGCGCCTGCGGGATCAGCACCCAGGCTCCAAACAGGATCGCAAGAAAAAGGGTGAATGGCACGAGGTTGACCGGAAACGGGCCAAGTGTCCCGGGCGAGAGGACCCCCAGCCCATAGACTGCGACGACAACTGCGAGCCACACCGCGGTCGCAGCAAAAAGGGCAATCTTGGTTGCTCCGCGAAGGAACGCAGGGCCAATCAACAGACCTGCCTGAGCCGCGCAATAGGCGGTGGCAAAAATCGCTGCGACGATATCGAGCATGGTGACCTCCCGGAGCATTTGCTGCTGTGCCACAACCGAACCCGGCGTATGATAGTGAACATCGTGTTCGGAACAACAGACAGCCCGTGGCCTGCCGTTCGTTACCGAACGATCGACGGCACGAGTCCGGAAAAAAGGTGAGGAATGGAAGAGATCGACCGGCGCGTCGCGCGCACGCGGCGAGCGCTTCACGAGGCACTGATCCGACTGATCATGCGCAAGGGCTTTGATGCCCTAACCGTGCAGGAGATCATCGACGAGGCCGATATTGGCCGTGCAACTTTCTACGCCCACTACCGCAGTAAGGACGCTCTGCTCCGCGGCGGCTTCGAGCGGCTTCGCAGCGAGTTGAAAGCCGCACGACAAGCTCCGCGGCATGGCGGCGAGCGGGATCAGCCCCTGACATTCAGCCTCGCGATGTTCGAGCATGCTTGCGCCTACCGGGATGTTTATCGCGCCATGTTGGGAGGACAAGGCAGCATCATCGCCGTCAACGAAATCCGCCGCGCCCTTTCCGAACTGGTGAAGGAGGAATTGCCGACGCTCGGCGACGATGGCGCGGTGCCGCGCGAACTCATGCTGCAATTCGTCGTGGGAACGTTTCTGACAACACTGATATGGTGCCTCGAAAAGCGGTCGAAACTGGCGCCTTCCGAGGCGAACGCCATTTTCCGTCATCTGGTGATGCAAGGCATTGGGCGGGCAATCGTCTCGGACGGCCGCCAACGGTAGAATCAATGCCTTGCGGTTGCCATCAAACGAGCTTGGGAGCAGCGTCCCAATTCGTCGCCCGGATCGAACAGGCGACAGCACTGATCGCCGAGCAACCGCATCTCGGCCCGGCAATCCGCAATCCGAAATTCCGACGATTTCCGGTCACAGCTATCTGATCGTATATGAGGTCGGATCGGACGAGGTCATTGTTCATTACGTTCGACATGGCGCGCGGCTGCGGCCATGGGAAGGCGAATGAAATTCCTGCTTGCGATGCGGGTGTAGATCAAGCGCGCATCGCTATGACCAAAAGACGCGATCATCCCATTTGGTGCACTGGACTGCACCCCTGGAATGAGACACGATAATTTCTGTGACAGGCTGTCACCGTAATTCCGTAATTCACGCCCGCCCTCGATCTGTCCAAGCCATCCAGGCACGCCATGCGAAGAGCACCTCATTCGGTCGAGACGTACCGGGCCTCGCTGAAGAAGATCCATGAATTGGATGACGCGCTAGAGCTGATGTATTTCGGTTGGCGCGGGATGACGCTGGCGGCGGATGAATATCTGGGCACGCTGGGATTGTCGCGAGCGCACCATCGCAATCCTCTACGTCATTGCGCGCCGGCCCGGCATATCGGTCGGCTCCCTCGTCGAGATCATCGGCGTCTCCAGCAGGCGCTGAACCGCCCGCTGAACCTGCTGTTGCGACGTGACCTGGTGATCTCAGTGCAATCGTCCGGGCACGAAGCTTTTACGCTGGGCGCTTGACCACGTCCGTCAGCGTCAAATTCAATTCGGCAGCGCGAAGCTGCGTTGTCGCGCGTACTGACTCTGCATTGAACTCGGCACGCGGGAACTCTGTTCGGTAGTACTACGGGTCAGAAAACACAACGCTGCCGCAGTTCATCCGCGAAATGTCCACATCCGACTTCTATCCGGCCGGCCTTCACACCCATGGATGGAAGTTTGATGCGATATCTTTTCGCCGCCGTGATTGCTGTGTTCGTGATCGCAGTGGATTTTGAAAGTTCCGACGTCAGGTCAGTCTGGATGGAACCGTCTTTCGTCGTCGCCGAAGCGCAATCGGAACCGGCCACGACACCGAATTCCCACGCTGGAATTTCGGCCGCGTCGGTCGAGTATTCGCAGGCGTTGGACTCAACAAACGTCGTCGCTGCGCCATACGAGAAAGCTGTAGCAGCCGATGCCGCCGCTCATGCAGCCGCATCGTTCTACGACGAGTCCGCGCCACCGAATCCGATCTGCGAAGCGGTCAAGGTCGCCGCGGAGGAAAACGATATCCCGATCGGATTCTTCGCGCGCCTGCTCTGGCAGGAAAGCAGGTTTCGCGCCGAGGAGATCAGCTCGGCAGGCGCGCGGGGCATTGCGCAATTCATGCCGCAAACGGCCGTCGAAATGGGCTTGAGAGACCCGTTCGATCCGCTGCAGGCGATCCCTGTGGCGGCAAGATTTCTTCGCAAGCTTCATAACCAGTTCGGAAATCTCGGGCTTGCGGCGGCTGCCTACAATGCGGGCGGCGGCCGGATTGAGAAGTGGCTCTCACGCCGCAGCACACTCCCAAAGGAAACGCGCGCTTACGTCAAGATCATCACCGGCCACAAGGCCGAAGCGTGGACCGACGAAGAGAATACCGTCCACATGCCGACCGATCTGCCGCAGAAAGCGCCGTGCGAGGGCGTCGGCGGCCTGTCGCGGCAAGACCAGATCGCCGCCGTGAATGTCGACCTGACGCCTTCCGCCAGCGCGCTGTTGCGCAAGGCGGAGGCCGACGACGCCGAGGACAAAAAGAACGCGGCCGCCAGCAAGCTGCGCGTTGCGGCAGTTTCGGCGGCTCGGCATGCCGGCGCGGCCTTCCGAAAGACCAATGCGCGCGCTGTCCTGCTGGCCGCAAAGGGACCGTCGCGCAAGCAGGGGAAACAAGCCGCCGTGCGTCTCGCGTCGGCTTCTTCCACCGCCGGCCGCACGAAGTCATCGAGGGCGCGAGAATTGTAACCGTTGCCACCGATCGGTCGCCAAACGAAAGAAGCCCGCGTCGCTCGCGGGCTTCCTTGTCGCGGGAAACCCCGCTCTCACGCCTCCCGGTACCAGCTCGCGAGCTGCCACAGATCGTTGTCCCAGCCCGAGATATGCGCGGTCAGCTTGTTGCCGAGCGCCGCGACCCGGGTCCGCGAGACGATGGGCTGGATGTAGTTGTCTGTCACGACGAGGTCGTTGAGCTTGATAAACAGCGCCGCGCGCTTCACGGCGTCGAGCTCCTGCTCGGCCTGCTTGTAGACCTCGTCGTATTCCTTGCTTTGCCAGCGCGAGACATTGCGCCCCTGCCACTTGTTTTCCTTGTTCGCCACCTGCCACGACACATACTGGTTCATGAACAGCTGCGGATCGGCCTGCGGCATTGTCGTGTTGTACATCTGCGCGTCGCAATAGAAATGCGGGTAGGTGTCGGGATTGGCGGTGTCGGAGGAGAAGAACACCGATCCCACCACCGACTTCAGCTCGACGTCGATGCCCGCCTTCTGGCACGCCTGCTTGATGATGGCCTGGGTCTTCTGCCTGGGCGCATTGATCGAGGTCTGGAATACGAACTTCAGCGCCTTGCCGTCCTTGGCGCGAATGCCGTCGCCGCTCTTTTTCCAACCGGCGGCCTCGAGGATCTGGTTGGCCTTCTCGATGTTGAATTCGAACTTGGTGTTTTTCGACCGGAAGCGTTCCGGGTTGTTGAGGAAGTTCGCAGTGGCCCGCGCCGTGCGGCCATAGATGAATTTCTCGATCGACACGCGATCGATCAGGAGATGGATGGCCTGGCGCACGGCCGGGTCGCTGAACAGCGGATGCCTGGTCTTTATGCTGGCGCGCTCGCCATCGACCTCGACCGCGGGATCGGTCGAGTTGAGCTGTATGAATTCGACATTGCCTGACACCGTGATGTTGACCCTGCCCTTTCCGGCGGCTTCCAGCTTCTGCAGGATCTCCTCTTCGACCAGCATGTTCCAGGCATAGTCGTACTCTCCGGTCTGCAGCACCGCGCGCGCCGCCGACACGGCGTCGCCGCCGCCTTTGACCTCCACCTCATCGAAGTGCGGCCGGTTGGCGACGTGATAGGTGGGATTGATTTTTGCGCGGAGCATGTCGCCCGGCTTGAAATCAACGAACAGATAAGGGCCGGTGCCGACCGGCTTCAGATTGTGCGGTGCCTCGCGCGACTTGGCGCCGACGTAATCCTTGAACAGATGTTTTGGGATGATCGCGCCGTAGTTGCCGACAAAGGCATCGGCCCAGAACGGCGTCGGCTTGGCAAAAATAAGGCGGACGGTGAAGTCGTCGATCTTCTCGACCGTGACGTCCTTGTAGCTGGCGATCGAGACCGCCGCGCTTTCCGGCGTTCTGGCATATTCCCAATTGAAAACGACATCGTCGGCCGTGAACGGCATGCCGTCATGCCATTTGACGCCGCGTTTCAGCTTCCAGACCACCGAGCGACCGTCCTCGGCCAAGCCGTCATTCTCCTTGCTCGGGATTTCGGCGGCGAGGATCGGAACCAGATTGCCGTCGCCATCCCATCCCGCCAGCGGCTCGTAAAAGATCCGGCAGCCTTCCTGATCCTTGGTGCCGACGGCGAAATGGGGATTGAGCAGGGTGATGGCCTGCCAGTACATCAGTTTCAGCACGCCGCCGCCGCCGGCCTTGGTCGGCTTGTAGGGAAGCGCGGTCGCAGCCATCGCGACTCCGGACTGGCTCAGCATCATCCCGGCCATCGGCGCCGAAAGGCCCACGGCAATCATTCGCTGGACAAAGGCCCGCCGCGACAACCGGCCGGTCTTGACGTCTGCAATCAGGTCTCGAAGTTCCCGCTCTTTCATGGGCCGGCTCTCTCACTGGTGGTAAATGCCTGGTCACTCTCGATGATGGAAATGGATCAGGTCAGCGCGAACCTGTCAAAGCAGGATACGGGCCATCCCTTCATACCAAGTCGATTTTTGCCAAATCCAACCGAGACAAGGTGACGCGGCGCCAGCCGGCTGATGGAAATTACGGCGGCGGTGCACTCAATTGACACGTCAGGCCTTCGCGGGCTCGCCTGCGAATGAAGTGCGCTGTCACCGCCGCCATTATGTTGGCGAGCCTGCCCCCTCCCCGCCAATCGCGCGGTCCAGGGCGTCGATCAGCACCTGAATCTCGATGAACTTGTTGCGGGCCCGTTCGGCTTTGTCGCGGTCGAAGGGAGCGGCCAGCACCTTCGCATGCATGTCCCTGTCCTCGATCATGCGCTCACGGGCTTTCTTCAGCGTTTCAAGTCGCTCGCTCATTTTGGTTGCTTTCAACGGAGGGGATCGACGCCACGGCGCCAATCTCATGCGTACACCGATCCAGCCGCCGGTACCATATCGATCAATGGCGCGGCGTCATCCATCGAGCATACAAAAAGCCCGCGGCGCTCGCGGGCTTTTCGTTTCTTGCAACCTCTCCTACCAGCGGTAGCCGCCGGTGCCGAAGCTGAAGGTTACGCCGGGGCCGCCGCCGTAGTAGCGGGGACCGTAATAGCCGTAAGGGCGCGGGGCATAGTAGTTGTAGCTCCCATAGTACGGCCGGTAATGACGGTGGCGCCAGTGGTGATGGTGATGGCCATGCCAGTGGCGATAGCGATATTGCGCGCTGATGTCGGTCGAGGACTGCGTGGCAGTCCGGGAGGCATCCGCCGAAGATCTCGACTTCACCGCATTGTCGGCGGCGTAGGCCGCGGAACCTCCCATCAGGGCGGCGGCACCAACGGCAAACACGATAGCTAGCTTCTTCATCGTCGAACTCCAGTAGAACGAGTGAAGGCTAACCGGCCGGCGCACGTGACGTTCCGGCGTGCGACATAAAGCCCAAGATCGCCTGAACGAATGTTCATGAAACTGAACGCAGTTCTTCTGAACAATTGACCATCGCGAAGTTCGCGTTGACTTCGGCAGCACATCCACCCGCGAAGCTTCCAGCTTGCAATCACACTCGTTCTGGTTCAGACTTGTGCATCATTTCATAAGCAACCATTGATTGCCGACGACTCCAGCGGTGCCGCTTACCAGCCGGCCGGAGGATATTATGGGTAGCTGTTTTGTCATTATGGGCTTTGGCGAGAAGACCGACTTCCAGTCGAACCCGCAGCGTGTTCTGAACCTGAACAGGACCTACGAAGACATCATCAAGCCGGTGGTGGAAGAGGCCGGCCACACCTGCGTTCGCGCGGACGAGATCATCCATTCCACCGTCATCGACAAGCCGATGTACGACAATCTGCTTTCGGCAGATCTGGTCATTGCGGACCTGTCCACGGCCAACGTCAACGCGGTGTATGAGCTCGGCGTTCGTCACGCGCTCCGCCCACAGCGGACGATCGTGCTGGCGGAGAAGAACTTCAGCTTCCCGTTCGACCTCAATCATCTCAGCATCCTGAAATACGAACACCTCGGAAAGGAGATTGGGTTCAAGGAGGTGATGCGCGTCAGGGAAGAACTGAAAAAAAAGATCACGGTGCTGATGGACAGTCCCGAGCCCGACAGCCCGGTCTTTCTGTTCATCCCCTCGCTTCAGCCTGCCAGCCTTCCCAAGGCGCCGGCGATGGTCGCCGCGGGGCCGCCCGCGCCCTCCTCTGAGCCCACGGATCGGGAGCAGAAGAGCTTCGCCGAACTGCTCGTAAGCTTTCGCGCCGCGAAAGACGAGGTCAAGGAGGCTGACGATTGGGCTCTACCTCTGGCCCTTCTGAAGCGACTGAAGGCGATGCAGCCTGACGACCCCTACATCCTCCAGCAACTGGCGCTCGCGACCTACAAGTTCCAACAGCCGGACAAGAAGACATCGCTTATCAATGCAAAGAACATTCTGAACGCGCTTGCGCCACAAACGTCGAGCGATGCCGAGACGGTGGGACTGTGGGGCGCCATCCACAAACGGCTGTGGGATGAGACGGAAAATCCTGAGGATCTCGATGATGCGGTGCGGGCTTATGCGAGAGGCTACTACATCAAAACCGATTATTATAACGGCATCAACTACGCATTCGTGCTCGACGTTCGCGCGTCCCGCAGCGAGGGCGATGAGGCTTTGGTGGATCGGCTTCTCGCGCGACGGGTCCGCAAGGACGTCCTGAAAATCTGCGACCGTCTGTTGCAAGCCGCAGCCGCGGCGGCCGAACCCGGATCGAAGCATGACGCACCCGGCGCCAGCGCCGACGAGTTGTTCTGGATCGGGGGGACGAAGGTTGAGGCCTTGTTCGGGTTGGGCCGCAGAGACGAGGCGGGAAGTCTGAAGACCGAGATTGTCGAGAAGGAACGCCAGCGCCTGATCAAGGCCGGCCGCAATGGCGACGCCGTGAATTGGATGGGGTCCAGCCTGAACGACCAGTTGAAGAAGCTGGGCGAGCTATTGCCGCCTTGACGGGTTCGAAACACGACAGCAAATCGGGGCGACAAATGGCTGATCTCAACGGGCAAGCAGAATCTTCGACCGCAAAACCGCGCAGGCTGCTGGCGCTCGATGGCGGCGGAATCCGCGGCGTGATGTCGCTCGAAATCCTGCGCAAGATTGAGCAGGATCTGGCGACGGCCACCGGCAAGGGCGCGTCATTCCGTCTCGGAGACTTCTTCGACTATATCGGCGGCACCAGCACCGGCGCCATCATCGCGGCCGGCCTCGCGATGGGAAAGTCAGTTCAGGAACTGATCGATTTCTACATCGAGGCGGGACCGCTGATGTTCGAAAAGACATCCCTGATCGGCCGGCTGCGCAGCTTCTATCAGGCCGATCCGCTGCGCGAGAAACTGAACGACGTGTTCGGGGAGCGCACGCTTGGAGCCAAAGACCTGCGTTCGCTGCTGTTGGTCGTCACGCGAAATGCAACGACGGATTCGCCGTGGCCCGTCTCTAGCAATCCCCTCGCCCGGTACAACGATCGCGACCGCCCGGACAGCAATCTGCAAATTCCGCTGTGGCAGCTGGTGCGGGCGAGCACCGCCGCACCCGTCTATTTCCCGCCTGAAATAGTCGAGTGGGATAAAGACGACCCTGCAAAAACCTTCTTCTTCGTCGATGGCGGCGTCACACCTTACAATAACCCGGCCTTCCTGCTGTTCCGGATGGCGACGCTGCCGCAGTACCGGCTGAACTGGCCTACCGGGGAGGACCGCATGATGCTGATTTCGGTCGGCACGGGAGCGGCGGCAGCGGTCAGCCGTGACCTCAACGCGCGCGGACAATTGATCCCGGCCAACGTCGCGCACCTTCCCGGCGTGCTGATGGGCGGCGCTGCGATCGACCAGGATATCAATTGCCGCGCTATCGGCCGCTGCGTGTTCGGCGAGCCGATCGACCGCGAGATCGGCGACATGATTCCGCGGCAGGGCGATCCGCTCGAGGGAGTCCTCGTTCCGCTCGAAGAAGATTGCGGCCGCCAATTCCTGTATGCCCGCTACAATCCCGATGTGAGCCGAGGCGGCCTCGACGCTTTGGGGCTGAAGAAGATCGATCCGGATCACGTCCGGGCGCTGGATCAGATCAAATACATCGGCGAGATGCAGTCTGTAGGACGAGAGTATGCCGCGAAGTTCGTGGACATGACGCCATTCCAGCGATTCGTGACGAAGGACTGACGGAGCAAAGGCAACGGCCGCCTCATGACCACAGTTGCCTCGTGTCCAGCCAATGGGTCCGGCCACCCTTTTTTTGCACCTCCTGCATCAGGTGCTGGGTTCCGCCCGGGCCGTCGCCGCCGGCTCCATTCCACAGGCAGAGAAAATCGACCTTTTCGGCACCGTATCCCGTGGCCACTTGCAGCATCCACACATTGTTGCGTTCGTAGGGATTTTCGTCAGCCTGGAGCGGGCCAATCTCTTCGGGCGCGATGTGCAATACGGCCTGTGACTTCGCTGCAAAATAGCGCGAACGCCAGTCCGCATCGGCAAAGTCGACGGATTTCGCAAGAAACTTGTCCTCCTCAAACGGAAGATAGATCGCAAGGCTCAATTGCCGGGCCAGCGCTGCCTCGGCGAACAGCAGATCCCCGCCACACGCGCCTCCGCAAATCGCCAGATCGCCGCGCTCCACGGCGATCTGATCGAGCAGATCTTCGATCGCTTTGGCGGCGATCGGCTCCTTGTCTGCCGGGAACCGGGGCTCCTCACGGGTCGGGCTATCGATCATGTGGCCGCTGAAAAGCAGCACCTTGCGCGGTTTGATCTCGCCCGAAGCTTGAGATGCCATCACTGAGCCCTCACCTTGCGCTGACGGCCTGTTTTAACAGAGAAGCTGCCGGCGGCGTGAAGCAAGATTGTTTCCTCCATCGCGGGCGCCATCATGATCGCGAGGGCCGCAAGGGTAACCGAAAGCCGCGCCCGCATCACGCGCCGGAATCGCTGGCGTTGGGATGGAACAACTGCTCGCCGTTGATCTTGTAGTCGGCGATCGCCTTCTGGCCCTCCGACGACACCAGCCAGTCGATCAACTGCTGGCCAAGATCCTTCTTGACGCTCGGATGTTTTTCCGGGTTTACCAGCATGACGCCATACTGGTTGAACAGCCGCTTGTCACCTTCGATTACGATGGCGAGATCGCCGCGGTTCTTGAACGACAGCCAGGTACCGCGATCGGCGAGCACATAGGCGTTGGAGGCGGATGCGGTGTTGAGCGCCGCGCCCATGCCCTGCCCGATCTCCTTGTACCAGGGGCCCTTGTCCTTGGCGATGTCGACGCCGGCGACCTTCCAGAGGTTGAGCTCGGCCTGATGGGTGCCGGACTTGTCGCCGCGGGAAATGAAGTCGGCGCCCTTGGCCTTGATCGCCGTGAGCGCTGCAACGATGTCCTTCGAGCCCTTGATGCCGGCCGGATCGCCCTTCGGGCCGATCAGGATGAAGTCATTGTACATCACGGGGTAACGCTTGACGCCAAAACCTTCGGCGAGAAATTTTTCTTCTGCAGGTTTGGCGTGGACGAACACGACGTCGGCATCGCCGCGGCGCGCGGTATCGAGCGCTTGTCCGGTGCCCTGCGCCACCACCTTCACATCGATGCCGGTCTTGGCCTTGAACATCGGCAGGATGTGGCCGAACAGGCCGGAATCCAGCGTCGAGGTGGTCGAGGCCACCACGATCGATTTATCCTGTGCGACGGCGTGGCCTGCGAATACGAAGCTGGCGGTCACCGCCATGATCAAACGGCGCCTAAGCATGTTCATTGGTTTTCTCCCATCAAACCAATAGTTCGCCCGCGAGGAACGTCCTGGCCTCGGCGGTTTGCGGCCGATCGAAGAACGACGCGGCGGCGCCGGTTTCCACGATACGGCCGCGGTGAAGCATGACGATGTCGCCGGCGAGCCGGCGCCCTTCGCCGAGATCGTGGGTCGCCATCACGACCTTGATGTTTCGCTCGCTGACCGCGCGGATGATGTCCTCCACCGCCTTGGTGGCTACCGGATCGAGGCTCGCGGTCGGCTCGTCCAGGAACAGCACCGCGGGATCGCGCGCGAGCGCCCGCGCCAGCGCCAGCCGCTGCTGCTCGCCGCCGGAAAGCCTTCGCGCGGCGCGATCGGCCAGTTGGCCGAGGCCGACCAGTTCGAGAAGCTCACCGGTGCGGCGAGCATGCTCCGCGCGCGGGATGCCGGCGGCGCGCAGCGCGAAGCGGATATTGGCGGCGGCGCTGCGGCGGAGCATCGCCGGGCGTTGAAACACGATCGCGCGTTTGAGCGGCGGGACATGTTCCAGGCCGCCCCAGGTGATGCGCCCGCGCGAAGGCGTGAGCAGCCCCATCGCCACGCGCAGCAGCGTGGATTTGCCCGAGCCGTTCGGCCCGATCAGCACCGTCGGCAGGCCCGAGAGCAAAGTGAGCGAGATATTGTCGAGGATCGTGACGGGACCTGCCGTCACCGTGACGCCATTGAATTCAATCGGCAGTTCGCTCGAGGGCGCGCGCATGGTCATCCCGCCAGTCGTTCGCCGGCACGACGGGCAGTCCACGCCAGCGCGTTGACGGCGATCACGATCGCGATCAGCACGAGGCCGAGGCCGACCGCGAGCGGCAGGTCGCCCTTGGAAGTTTCCAGCGCAATCGCCGTCGTCATCGTGCGGGTAAAACCTTCGATATTGCCGCCGACGATGATGATGGCGCCGACCTCCGCCGCCGCACGGCCGAAGCCGGCCAATAGCGCCGTGACGAGGCTGAAGCGCGCGTCCCAGATCAGTGCCGTGACGCGGCCAACGGGGCCGAGATTCATCGCGGTGAGTTCGTCGCGGTATTCGATCCAGAGATCCTCGATGGTCTGGCGCGTCAGCGCGGCGATGATCGGGGTGACCAGCACGGTCTGCGCGATGATCATCGCGCCCGCCGTGAACAACAGGCCGAACGCGCCGAGCGGCCCGGAGCGCGACAGCATCAGATAGACCGCAAGGCCGACGACGACCGGCGGCAGACCCATCAGGGCGTTGAGCAGGACGATGAGGCCCTGGCGCCCGGGGAATTTCGTCAGCGCAATCCAGGCGCCCAGGGGAATGCCGATCAGCGCGGCCAGCACCACCGCTGACAGGCTCACATAGAGCGACAGCCGCACGATGGCGAACAGCGCGGGATCGCCACTGAGCACGAGGTGAAGGGCTGTTGCGTCGCTGGGCATGGAAATTCCGTTCGGCAGACATCTTGCGCAGATAGGATCAATATGGTCAATTATCGTAACATCTGCACTCATATGCATATAGGTGCCTATGCCGGAACTGCTCACCACTGACGAGGCAGCCGAGTATCTGCGGCTCTCGGAGCGCAAGCTCTACGAGCTGGTGGCCGAGCGCGCCGTGCCTTGCAGCAAGGTGACCGGACGCTGGCTGTTTCCGCGCACCGCGCTGGACCGCTGGGTGTCCGCCGGCCTGATCGCGCCCGCGGCGCTGGCGCAGGTGGCAGCGCCGCCGATCATTGGCGGCAGTCATGATCCGCTGCTGGAATGGGCGCTGCGCGAAAGCAATTCCGGCCTCGCCAGCCTGCCCGAAGGCAGCGAGGAAGGCCTGCGGCGGCTGACGCAGGCCGAGGTGATGGTCGCTGCCATCCATCTGCACCGGCTCGATGGCGATGACGAAACGGCTAATCTTGACGCGGTCACCGATGCGCCGGGATTGCACGATGCGGTGGTGCTGAGTTTTGCACGGCGTGAGCAAGGCATTCTCGTTGCGCCGGGCAATCCGCTGGGCTTGAGCGACATGGCCTCGATCGCCACGTCGCGCGCGCGCATGGCGCAACGTCCCGCCGGCGCCGGCGCGCAACTGCTGCTGCTCGCGCTACTGGCGCGCGGCGGCATTGCGCTCGACGATTTGAAACTGGCAAAGCCTGCCTTTCCGACCGGCCCCGACATCGCCCAGGCGATCCGCGCCGGCCGCATCGATTGCGGGATCGCCACGCGAAGCGTAGCGAAATCGGCCGGGCTCGATTTCCTGCCGCTCGCCTGGGAACGCTTCGACCTCGTGATGAGGCAGCGCGACTATTTCATGAAGGGGCCGCAGGCGCTGTTCGACTTCATGCGCGAGGCGGGCTTCCGCGACCGTGCCACCGAACTCGGCGGCTATGATGTCAGCGACACAGGCGAGGTGCGGCTGGTGAATTAGGGGCGCAGCGTTCTCAGTGCCATATGATCGAAGTTTAACCGGGGTAAACCGGAAACTCGAGCCTGGCCATGGATCGCCACCGCCGCGCCACCAAATCGCCCAACGACTCAATGACGACTATTGCAGCGAGCCGGGGGGCACGAAGGGAGGAGCTGATGGATACCCCAACGTCTGCCGCACCCGACGAGAAAACGCCTCCGCCGGAGGAGACGCTGGCGACACAACCCGGCAAAGAGAAATCGAATCCCGCTGGTCCGTTGGAGATCACCACCGAGCGATTCAACGCGTCCGTCGCCCGGTTGACCTCAAATTCGATGGACGAACTTCACAAGCTGGCTTCTGAACTCCAGAAAATGCAGGAATTCCTGAAGTCCGAGGTCGAAAGCGTGCAGCGTCAAATCGACAGCGCGGTGGCCGGAATAAATATCATCGTCGAAACTATTGGTCCGTGGAAAAGCATGGCGGGCTCACAAGCGCATCCATCAGGCGCCCGCAACGTGCGCGCGGGGGGACCGGCGGCCAACATCGAGCAACGCAATCGCGTCGGATAGCAACGGAGAGGTGCCGCTCAGCGATACTTGCTGGCTGCGGTGGACTCTGGATGCATCGCGTAATGATGGTTTGGCAAACCCCTGAGCGCTCCTTCGTTCCATGAAGCGAAAGAACGCTCCGATAAGATTCCTTGGCGCGATTGAACCGCGCGGCAGACTTGTTCCTCTACGAGTTGAGCGGCCTGATGTTCTGGTTGATGCTGAAGAAGTTTGTCGGGTCGTACTTGGCTTTCAATGCGACAAGGCGGTCGTAGTTGTCGCCATAGGTGGCCTTGAGCCTGTTGGCGTCCCCATCGTCCATCATGAAATTCACATAGCAGCCTTCAGCCGAGTAAGGGTGCACGGCCTCCCAATAGCCCTTGGTCCAGCGCGTGATTTCGCCCGCCTTTTGCGGATTGGGATCGATTCCGGCGATGACCATCGACCAGGTCGCGTCGCGCGTGTTCCAGGCGGTGTCGCTCTTGCCCACGCGACGGACAGCGCCGTCGATCGGATAAAGATGCATGAGCGAGAGCGTGCTCGGCAGTTTCTGTGCCTGGGCGATATGAGCATCAATTGCTTCGTCGGTCAGTTCTTTCACGAAATCGCCACGCCAGTACCATTGCAAGCCCTTCGGGAAGAACGGATCGAACATAGACTGGAGAGCCGGATAGGGCATTTCGCCCATCCAGTTGAAAAGCGGCGCGGGCAGTTCACCGAGCAACTTGGCCATGACCGCTTGGCCGTCTTCTGTTGGGCCAGTGTAGCATGCGATGATGGCGCAGGCGCGCTTGCCCTGATGCTCTGCTGGGAACGGGTCCACCGGTGGAACAGTCTTCAGACCTACAAAGGCCCCGAGCTCCTCGGGAGCGCCAGGCAGGAAATCCCTGTACTTCTGCATGACGGTCCGGGCATTTTCGAGATCCCAGAAGACTGGACCGGCATAGACCAAGTTGACCGGATGAGCCTGGAACAGGAAGCTCGTGACGATGCCGAAATTGCCGCCGCCGCCGCGCAGCCCCCAGTAGAGGTCAGCATTCTCAGACTTATTGGCGGTGACAATGCGACCGTCGGCGAGCACGACATCCGCCTCGAGAAGATTGTCGATGGTGAGGCCATGCTTGCGGGTCAGGTATCCGGTGCCGCCGCCGAGCGTGAGGCCGGCGATACCGGTCGTCGAGACGATGCCGGCCGGCACGGCGAGCCCGTATATGTGGGTGGCGTGGTCGACGTCGCCCTGCGTGCAGCCGGGACCGGCGCGGACAGTGCAGGCGGTGGGATCGACCCGCACGCCTTTCATCAGCGACATGTCGATCATCAGCCCGTCGTCGACACTACCAAGGCCCGGCCCGTTGTGCCCGCCTCCGCGGATCGCCACCTTGAGATCGTTCTGCCTTGCAAAATTGACCGCAGTGACAACGTCAGCGACGTCGGTGCATCGCGCAATCATCACGGGACTCTTATCGATCATCCCGTTGTAGAGGCTCCGCACACCGTCATAATCGGCATCCGTTTGCCTGATGACCGGGCCACGCATACTGCCGATAAAGGTTTCAGTGGCGATGGCTTGCATGATCTCCTCCTGTTCTACGCAATGATCGGCCAGTTGGGCCTGAGGTTACTCCCATTGTTGGGCTCCCGGCGGTCGCTCAATAGACCGGGAGAGAGCCCGCGAACGTCATCGCAGAAATGGCGTTCCTTGATGCGGAGCGGATCTCCGCTAAAAAAACTCCGTCTACATTCACATCACGTTTCTTGTCGCCGAGGGGGGCTGGTGCCTTGACGCAGCAATGGCCCAAGCGCCGGACCGATGCCGGCGCGCTCGGCCTCGGCCAACAGCTCGCCAAGCTTGCAAGCCGTCTCCTGTCCGGGCCGGCACCGACCACGTGAACCAATGGCGCGTCCATATCGGACGAAGAAGCTGGCCCAGGGTAACGGTTCTGGCCGCGTATAGTCCTCAAGCGCCGCGCTATAGTGCTCCGCTCCGTCCCAATCCTGAGAGTCCAGCGAAGCATCGATCGCGTACCGGAAGAACCACAAATGATTGTGGCTCACCGCGCCTTTGCGGAGAATCTCCTCGCCTTCCGTCAGCGCCGTTTGACGTTCGATCGGATCCTCAGTCGTGATCGCAAGGTGGCCGAGGATCCACGGGCCCGCAAAGCTGACCCCGGTCTCCCGGCTGATCGCCAAGGCACGGTACAGCAGGTCCATCGCTTTCGTGCTGCTCGCCTCGGCACGAGCGACCATGGCCAGATCATTGAGGCTGATCGCCTCAAATCTCTTGGCGCCGAGCTGCCGAGCGAGCATCAGCGCCCGCTCGGCAGGCATCCTCATACGTGCAAACTCCCCGTTCGTGCGAAACACGTTGCACGCCGCGTTGTGGGCGATAATTTCCGCCCGTTGATGCCCAACCCGCGCCGCCAACTCGACCGCCATTTGGGCGGTCGCGAGCGCGCCGGAGAAATCGTTGAGGTACACCTGAGTGTGGGCAACCATACTGAGATTAGCGACTTCGATACGGCCGGCGCCGGACGCGCGCGACAGCTCCGCGCACCGGCTGAAGTGCCGATGGGCGCTGGCCATACGGCCGCGTGCGTATTCCGCATCACCCAGCCCGCCAAGCGCGCGCGCCTGCATCTCTGGCGAACGAGCTCTTTGGGCGCAGTCGAGCGCCCGCTCATGCTCCTGCAGGCACTCGACGAGCCTTCCGAGCGGGAAGCAGAGATTGCCCCGCAGGTGGTGGATCCGTGCGCGCTCCGCGGCAAGGTCGTCGGTAGCCGCCGCCGTCGCGGCCTTGTCCAGCATCGTAAAGGCCTCGTTGAAACGATCCGTCACACGCAGGCCGGCAGCGAGCCCAAGCCAGGCTCGACACCGCTCGATGTCAACATCGGCGACTGCGAGGGCTTGTTCAAAAGCAGCAATCGATTCCGAGATCGAACCGAGGTCATGCAGGATCTCACCCCGGAGCAGCGATAGTGCACTCACATCGGTCCGCTTCCTGGCCAGGACCAGCCCGCGTTCGACAAGACGCAGGGCCCGTTCGGTGCGGTACTCCGCTGCTTGCGCGCGTGCCGCTTCCAGGTAGGCCCGAGGAGCGTACTCGTCGTCGGCCCGGTCGAGGTGCTGTGCGCACAACGTCAGGTCACGGCTCCTGAACCATTCTGCCGCCCGCCGGTGCAACTCGCGGCGGCGGCTCCTGAGCAGCGTGTCGTAGACGCCCTCCTGGATCAGCGCGTGGGCAAAGAGGAAGTGATCGCCCTGCGGGCGCACCAGGCGATGCCGCATCAAGTCAGCGCAATTCCACCCGGGTTGATCGAGCAGAGCTGCCAACGCTTCGGCAGTAAAACGCTGGCCGAGAATGGAGGCTGCTTGCAGCGCCCGCTTGTCGGGCATCGCGAGTCGATCCAGGCGCGCCTGTACCAAACTCCGAATCGATCCCGGGACGCCGCCATCGGCGCTCTCCTCGGCATGCCGCAACAGTTGCTCCAGAAACAGCGGATTGCCAGCGGCCCGTTCGATGCAGCGCTGGGCGAGTTCGCCGAGTGCGTCAAGATAGGCCCCGGCGAGCTGGTTTGCCTCGCGCGGCTGGAGCGAGCCGAGGTCGATCGTCAGGATCGGCTCACCGGCAATCGTTGGGCGCCAGAGCTCATGGACCGGGTCGCGCTCAATTCGCGAGGTCAGGACCAAAAGCGCGGGACACCCAAGGACTGTCTCGGCAAGGCTCGCTAGGTGATCGAGTGTGGTCTGGTCAGCCCAGTGCAGATCCTCAATCGCCAGCAGCCGAGGACGACGGCCGCTCGCGCGGGTGACGAGCTCGGCGACGGTGGCTCGCTTGCCCCGGTCACGGGCCGCGTTGTCCATCGCATCATAGAGCGTACGCAGCTCGGTTGATTGCGGCAGGTTCAGGAGGTCGTTCAGATACACCCGCCGCTCGTCAGCAAGCATGCCATCGTTGCGGGCCTTCTCAGCCGCTGCGCCGATCTCTTCCCGGCTGCTTTCGTCCGTCAGACCGAGCAGGCTGCGGACCAGCGAGCGGATTGCGTCCTGACCGGAGCCCATTCCGAAGTCGAGCACCAGCGCGCTGTGACAGGCAAAGTTTTCCCCTTCAGCCTTCGCCTGGAACTGCTCGAGCAGGCGGGTTTTGCCGATGCCGGCCTCCCCGCGGATGTAGATGGCACGGCCGCGTCTCGTGTCACGGCACTGGGCCAGCGCCGCTTCGAGCTGCCGCAGTTCGCGGGTCCGTCCAACAAAGGCTTGGCGGGCTGCGCGGGCCGGCTCACGAAAGGCGCGCAGTCGCCACGCCCTGACCGGCTTTGCGAGCCCTTTGATGGCAAGCTCACCGACCTCGGAGCAGTCGACCCGTTCGGCGAGCGCCCGGTAGACTGAATCCGAAATGAAGATCTCGCCCGCGGCGGCCTTATCCTTCAGGCGTGAGGCCAGATTCACGGACTCGCCGGTGACAGTGTATTCAACGTGACGCGCGCTGCCGGTGCCGCTGGCCATAACCTCGCCACTGGCAATGCCGATGTGCACGCCAATAGTGCGGCCGAGATCGGCCGCGACCAGGGGCATGCGGCTCCCGATATCAAGGGCAGCCCGGACGCATCGCTCAGGGTCGTTGCCATATGCCACCGGGGCACCGAAGACCGCCATCACGCAATCACCGATGTGCTTGTCAACAGTCCCGCCGTGATCGACGACGCTTGCGTCGGCAAGATCGAAGAAGCTTCCGAGCAGGGCGTGGACTTCCTCAGCGTCGAGTTCGTCGGAGAGCTTCGTGTAGCCGGCGATGTCAGCGAACAGCACTGTCACCTGCCGCCTCTCAGCCTCCGGCAGCGGCGAAGCCCGCCCCGATACTGAGGCCGGTGCGCTCGGGGCAGGAGGAGGCGTCGACGTCATCCCGTCACGCAACTCCGCGATCGCAGTAAGCAGTTTGCGGCGATGGCCGACCGAGGTGACGCCAATACCGATCAGATCGTCGGCGGTCAGGCGGGCAAGGACAGCGGCGTCAATGTCGTTCTCGCGGAACGCCTTCTCATATTGCCCCAGCCCCAGACCGTGCAGCCAAGCCGCAACGTTCATGGGTGCCTCCTGGTCAGATTCTTCGGCAGAGCACCAGGACCCTCAGTCTACCTCAAATTCACAACAGGCGCTGTGAAATGTCAGCGCACACGAGGGCGTGAAGGCGTAGCTGATGGTATCTGAAGGCGGTATCGCTGCGCGCTGAAAGAACAGGCGCTATTCAGCACTTCGGGTGAATGTGTCTCGAGTGCAGACTGAGCCCTGCGCGTCTGGGTTAACATTTATCGAATATTTGTGACCGTCCTGACAGCCAATGCTCCAGTTATCGACCCCGGATTCAGTACCGCCTTGCGGCAGGTCGATCAGGCGGCGCTGTTCTACGAGTTCTCGCTTGGGCGGTACGTCCCGCCAGTCACTTACTGAGGTCAATCGACCGCTTTGTCGATCTTTCGGACTTTCGAAGCCATTTGGCGCCATTCTATAGCTGCACTGGCCGGCCTTCGATCGATCCGGAACGGTTTTCTTTACGCGAACCGGCATCTGCTTCGCTCGAAATGCTGCACCTACCGCCGCCCCGGCAACCATGCGGTATAGCCGGCCTCGCCGAGCCGTTTCATCACGTCGTCCAGATGCGCGCGGTCGCGCGTTTCGATCACGACTTCGAGCAGGGTGCCCTTGGCGGGCAGGTCGGAGAACGTGCGCTGATGCGAGACCTCGATGATGTTGGCGCCGGCTTCGGCCAATAGAGCCGAGACCGATGCCAACTGGCCGGGCCTATCGACGATATCGATGGCGATCTGCGTCAGCCGCCCTTCGCGCGCGAGTTCGCGCGTCAGCACCGAGGCAATCAGCCGCGTGTCGATGTTGCCGCCGGTGAGCACGAGGCCGACATTGCGCCCGGAAAAACGCTCCGGCGCGGCCTGCACCGCGGCGAGGCCTGCGGCGCCCGCGCCCTCGACCACCGTCTTTTCGATCGCGATCAGCATCGCCACCGCACGCTCGATCTGATCCTCGGTGACGAGAATGATGTCGTCGACGAGACGGCGGATGATTTCGGTGGTGATCCGACCTGGGGTCTTGACGGCAATGCCTTCGGCGAGCGTGTCGCCGCGCATCGGCAGGCTCTCGCCCTTGATGGCGTTATACATCGAGGGATAGAGCTCGGCCTGCACGCCTATGATCTGCAACTCCGGCTTCAGCGATTTGGCTGCGACCGCCATGCCGGAAATCAGTCCGCCGCCGCCGATCGGAACGACCAGCGTATCGAGCTGCGGCACCGAAGCGAGCATTTCGAGCGCGATGGTGCCCTGCCCCGCAATGACCTGCGGATCGTCATAGGGATGGATCATGGTCAGGTTTTTCGCCTTGCCATGCGCGCGCGCGAACTCGGCAGCCTCCTCCAGCGTCTTGCCGGAGATGATGATCTCCGCGCCATGACGCCTGGTGTTCTCGATCTTCACCATCGGGGTGCCTATCGGCATCACGATCGCGGCGGGAATGCCAAGCCTATGTGCGTGATAGGCCACGCCCTGCGCATGATTGCCGGCCGACATCGCGATCACGCCGCGCTGTCGTTCGTCCGGCGACAGCGCCAGCAGCCGATTGAGCGCGCCGCGCTCCTTGAAGGTCGAGGTGAACTGCAGGTTCTCGAATTTGAGCCAGAGGTTGCAGCCGCAGATCTCGCTCAGCGTCCGGCTCTGGTCGCATTCGGTGACCATGACGGAACCGCGAATCGCAGCCGCCGCTGATGTGACGTCGCCGGGCGTGACGGCAAGACCTGCTTCGGAAGCGTGCGGGTCTGGCGGAGCGTTTTTGGGAGCTTTCGGCATTTCGGCGGCCTCGTTGGGAGGCAATCGTATAGGCCTTTTCCGCCCGCCGTGCCTCCCCCGAATCTCGTAAAACTCCCGCCCCATGAACATGGGTGTCGCAAAAAGCCGCCGCGGCGTTACACTTGGCCAAGGGCCGCAGGGACAGGCGGCCGGAGTTTTCAGATGAATTCATTGAACGATGAGCCGAAGGTGGAGGCCATCACGGTCGTGCTGGTCGAGGACGACGCGCCGACGCTTTGGCGGCTGCAGGACGCGCTGACCAAGGCCGGATATCAGGTCAGGGCCGCCGGCACGCTCACGGAAGCCCGCGCCTGTCTCGCGCAAGGCGCACCAAGGGTGCTGCTGACCGATCTTCAATTGCCCGATGGCCACGGCGTCGATCTGATCCGCGAAACACGGCAGCGCTTTCCCGACACCGAGATCATGGTGATCTCGATCCTCGGCGATGAGGAAAGCGTGATCTCCGCGATCACCGTCGGCGCGACCGGCTATCTGCTCAAGGACGCCTTCCCGACCGATATCGCCGCCACCGTGCGCGATCTCGTCGCCGGGCACTCGCCGATCTCGGCCTCGATCGCGCGCTTCATCGTGCGGCGGACCCAGAACACGCCCGAGCCGCCGCCCGGCCCTGCGCTCAACACCGCCAAGCTGACGCCGCGCGAGATCGATATCCTCTGGGGTATCGCCAAGGGCTTCAGCTACGCCGAGATCGCCAGCCATCTCGGCCTGTCGCGCCAGACCGTGCCCGGGCATATCAAGAACATCTATCGCAAGCTCGAGGTTCATACCCGGGGCGAAGCGGTGTTCGAGGCGGTCCAGCAAGGCTTGATAAAGTTGTGAACGACCACGACGAGGACGCGACGGCGGAACAACTGCCCGCCCGCGAACGGCGGCGGCTGCAGTCGTCGCGTCTGATCCAGTACCTCCTGCTGCAGGCGATGATCGCCGGCGCCTGCGTCCTGGCGCTGCTGCAGTCGCTTCCCGGACCTCCCGCCCAGTATCAGGTCACGGCGTTCAACCTCACCGAAGCACGTGTCGAGCGCGCGGTGACGCTGCCGTATTTCTCCTCGTTGCGGAATGCGATGAACGATCCGCCCCGCTTCAGCGGACAATTCGTCCGCCCGGCCGGGGAAGCGCGCGCCTGGTCGGTGTTCCTGCCGCGCTTCACCAACGGCGTCGAGGTCAGCGTCAACGACGTGGTGATCCTCGACAGCCGGCGCGATCCCGCCGCCAACCGCCCCGACCGCAACACGCCGGCGATTGCGGTGATCCCGGCGTCAGTGCTGCGCGACGGCGACAACGCGATTGCAATCCGGCTGTTCATCTGGGGCCCGATTACCGGCTTCCTCGATCGCATCTGGGTCGGCCCGGACGAATTGTTGCGTCCGACCTATGATCTGAGAACTTTGATCTTTGTCACCCTGCCGGTGGTGTTCTCGTCCTGGCAGGCGATCCTCGCGGTCATTCTCGGCATCATGTGGGTGATGCGGCGCCATGAGCCGGCCTATGGCGTTCTGGCCGCGGCGATGGCGGTGGGTGTCGGGCAGGCGTTCCTGCAAACGCCGATGGGCGAGACGCCGTTTTCCCGACTCAACGTGATCCTGATTTCTTCGGCGCCGATTGAAAGCGGGCTGGTGCTGACATTTGCGCTGTTGTTCTCGGGCTGGAAATGGCAGCGCTACGGCTGGATCATTTTCATTCCCGGCGTGCTGCTGGCGCTAGCCGGACTGTTCGGAAATCAGGCGATGGTGCGCGCGCTGTTCCTGTATCTCGCCGTGCCGATGGTTGGCGTATCCCTTCTCATCATAGCTGTTGTCACCGCCCGCTCGATGCTGGAGCGGCGGAATGTCGCCAGCCTCCTGCTCGGCTGCGCGGTCACGATCATGCTGACCTGCTGGGTTGTCGACCTGCTCTCGGTATTCCAGATGATGCCCAATCGCATCTTCACCGCGCGGCTGTCCTACTCAGCGATGCTGGTTGCGATCGGCGCGGGGCTGACCTGGCGGTTCGCCCGCGCGCTGAACGAGGTTGACGGTTTTGCCGGCCACCTCGTCACCCAGGTGCGCGATGCCGAGGAAAAGCTGAAGGCCAGTTTCGTCCGCGAGGAGGAGCGCGCCCGTGCTGCGGCGCTGGCGCGGGAGCGCACGCGGCTGATGCGCGACCTGCATGACGGGCTCGGCGGCCAGCTCGTCAGCATCGTGGCCTTGAGCGAGCGCGGTAATGGCAGCGCGGGAATCGGCGATGCGGCGCGCGCCGCGCTGAAGGATCTGCGTCTCGTCATCGACTCGATGGACGACATCGGCGGCGATCTGATGCTGGCGCTGGGCTCGTGGCGCGAGCGCGCCACGGCGCAGCTGCGTCCGCATGACATCGCGCTCGACTGGCGCGCGGTCACGGCGCAAGGCCTGCCGGTGCATCCCGAACTGCGGCCGTGGCATGTGATCCAGATCGTGCGGCTGCTGGATGAGGCCGTGACCAATGCGGTCAAGCATGCCAATGCGCGGCGTATCACGGTAAGAATCGAAACGCTCGCAGGCGCCGATGGCCTCGACCGCGGCTGCATCACCGTCGAGGACGACGGCCAGGGTTTTGAGATCACATCGGATGGAGCGGCCGCAGGCGCGATAAAAGCGGCGCGCGGCTTGCGCAACATGCGAAGCCGCGCTGCGCGCTGTGGCGCGGAGCTGGAACTGAGCTCCTGCGCCCAAGGGACTGATCAAGAGAGCCATCAAGGCACGCGCGTGAGACTGACATTGCCTCACCGCTTTCCCGACAGCGACGGCGTTGCTGGTTAGCTTTTTACCTCAGCGACGGCCGACGCGATTGACCGGGCCACCGCGGTTCATGGGGGTGCCGGGACGAACGCCGACGCCGGGAGCACCGACGCCGACACGGGCGACGCCGACGACCGGTGTAGCGACCACCGCTGCCGCAACCGGCGTCGGCCGTACCACGCAGCCCTTCGGCACGCCGACCGTCTTGCAGTAAACCACCGCGGCCTGGGCCGAACCCACACCGCCCGGCGCGAACGAAGCCACGGCCGAGAACGCCGCTAGCGTCAGACCAGCGCTCAGCCAACCTGTCTTCTTCAACATGTGTCATCTCCGAAAATTGGGCGTGCAGCTCTTTGCGATGTGCCGATCGGTCACCGCAGCCGACGCGAGATGTACATGGTCCATTGATGCGCGCGGCAACATCCCATGAAAATGGTGTGAGCGTGCGCGCGGGAGTTGCGGGCCGATTTCCGACGCCATGAACATGGCATGGACCAGGGGCGCAACCTCGACGAGCTTCCGCGCGCTTTCAACCCTCAGATTCCCGTCCAAAGGTGATCCACGATGAAATCAATCCACGTCCCTGCCACAGCAGTCGCCGCGCTGATCCTGTCGCTCGCCGCCGGCTCGCTGGCTCAAGCGCAATCCGGACCCACCCCGCAGGAGCAGATGGCCTGCCGCTCGGATGCCGGAAAATTCTGCGCCGAACATATCGGCAAGCCGCCGCAGATGAATGCCTGCCTGCGCGCGAACAAGCCGAAGCTGTCGGATGGCTGCCGCAAGGTGGTGGAATCGCACGGCGGATAATGCCGCATCTGGAAAAGTCGTCACCGGTGTTCGCCAACGCGTAGCGATTGCCCGGAGATCGGGCTCAAATATAAGTTGGAGCGCGATAACGTTTCAAAGTCATCACGCTCCCAAGAGGTAGCGACGAACGCCGGAAAACAATCAGTCATCCTGATCGAACAGCCGGATCCGGGGCATTTCGCCTCTCGCCGGCGCGGCGAACATCTCTCTCGGCTCGCCTTCTTCCCGGATCCTGATCCGCCGCGGCTCGGTCACTTCGCGTACGCTCCCTTCGACCGCCTCGAGCTCCTGCTCGCGCGGTTGCTGGAAGCGGCGCTTGTCGGCCCAGCGCTGGCGCCGCTCGGCGCGCCGCTTTTCGGCGTCCGCGCGTTTGATGTCGGCATCGCGGTTCCTGGCGAAGGCGTCGCGAGGCGCGGCGGTCTTTTCGTCGGCCTGTTCGGCAGGTTTTGCAGGTTGCGGCGGCGATTGTACGGGCTGCGCGGCCGCTAGGTTGTCGGCCGTCTTCTCTTCGGCGTGCGCGTTATTGGCTGATAGCGCTGCCGCCTCTGTCTGCGGCTGCGGCTGTGGTGTTTGCAGCTGTGGCTGCGTTTGCGGCTGCTGTTGCTGCGGCTGCTGCGCTTGCGGCTGTTCCTGTGGCGGCGCGGAAGCGGTATTCGTCGTCGCCGCGACGTGCGGCACCGGCTCCGCTGGCGCCGTCGAGACGTGTATCGGCTCCGCCGACATCCTCCGTTCCAGCTTGGACACCGTCTGCAAGGGCGGGCTGGTAATGTTGGCAGCCAGATAGCCACCACCGAGACCGGCGGCGACTGCCACGATCACGGTTCCCGCGCCGGCAAAATAAGCCGTCGATATCCGCATGGCTCGACTCCCTCAATCCACGCGGGCAACGCGTGGCATGGGCCGATGTTCCTGCACGGCAGCGTGAGGGAATTGGAACTGGCGGCGCTGCAATCGCAGTGTTCGCCGCTCAAATCATCGCGGCGACTTTTTCCAGGCCGATGATGCGGGCGAGCGAGCGGACTTCGCTCTTCTGGTCTTCACGCAACTGGAACAGCAGCGGCATCGCCGCCGATTTCAACTGCTGGACTTCTGCGGATTCGGGATCGATCGGCACGCCCGCAGCGGTCGGGTTGGCCTGCCGGCCCGCATGAATCTTGCGGGCGACGGCGCGCAGCGCGCTCTCCACCGGCGGCCAGTAGGATTCCTGCGACGCGGACAGTTTCAGGCGATCCTTGATTCCGGCGATCTGGACGTCGCTCAGGAGCGCGTAGTTCTTCTGGGGTTGCGGCTGCGGCTTGGCAACGGCCTTGGGCTTCGGCGGCGCCACAGGCGATGATGCGGCGGGCGCCATCGGCGCGGCAGGCGCGACTTCCTTCGGCAGCCCGGTATCGGCGGGGCCGGTCGAGGCATAGGCCTGGCGCAACGAATCGCTCAGCGCCGCGGTGGTCTGCGGCGGCTCATAGGCGGCCACCGCATAGGTCACGACAGCCAGCCGGTCCTTCTTGTTGGCCCTGTTCGAAACCGGCGCCTGGACGGCAGCCGTGGAAGCGGCAGCCAGCTGGGGCGACGCCGCAGGTACGCTGTCGCGGCCGAGAATGGCCGTGGCGGCAGCGCCGACCACGAGAAAGCAGATCAGCGCAACGATGGTCATCGTTTTGGTCAAAAAGGTCTCCATTCCCGCCGACGTCTGGCCCTTTTGTCGAAAACTGGATGACAATTGAGGCGTTACGATGCCAATCGGCGCCGTAACGCGATCAAAAAGCGGGGGAAATCGTCCCGAAACAGCCGGAATCAGGCCACCGCGGCCAATTCGTAGGCCTCCTGGATGTCAGCAACGATATCGGACGCCTCCCACAGGGCGTCGGCCTCGATCGCCTGCAGGGTGACGGTCCAGTTGCTCTTGCGGCTGCGGGGCAGGCTGACGACCTCGAATTCGATACCGCGGCACAGCGGATGCCGATCGAGCGCAAACATCACCCGCCGGGTGATCTCGTGGAGGGTCGCCGGGGTTTTGGCAGCAAGATATTGATCGAGATCCATTCCTTTACCCCTTCGATTTGCCGTCCGGCCGGCCATGGCGGCCGACCATCCTCTGGGGCTATTGTTGGGGCCGATATGGTTAACGGCGCGTTAAGCCTCGCAAGGGCACGGGCCGGAACCTTTAGCGAACAGCGGAGCGGAACAGCCCGGCATGGCCGCAGCGATGCCTCAGACGACAACGGCCACGACCGGGCCGTCGGTTCGCGCCGCGCTGGTGGCGGCCATCGCGATTTCAGCCTTCACGCTGTCGGTCGCGACATTCGAGCTGTCGATGGCGGACTGGCCGTCCGGCTTCGTCCTGCTCGTCGTCGTGCCGCTGGTAGCGCTCGTGTTCTTCGGCGGCATCGTGTGGTCGGCGACGCTGCTTTTGAAGATCCGCTCGGGCGGCGCGAAATTCGCCCTCCCTTTCCTGATCTGCGCGCTGACTCTCGCCATTCTCGCCTACGCACCGCTGCACAAGATCGCCCTCGAGCAGAATTTCCGCTGGCACCGGCAGGTCCGCGAACGGATCGTGGCGCAGGTCGAGGCCGGCGAACTGAAGCCCAACGTCTCCTACAACAAGAACCTGATCGCGCTCGGCGCCCGCGAACCCAACGTTTCCGCAGGCGGTAACGACATCGTCGTCGACGAGACGGACGAAGGCACCTACGTGCTGTTTCTGACCTCGCGAGGCCTGAAACGCTATTTCACCGGCTTCCTGCACGTGCCGCCGGGCGGCGATGCCAAAAAATTCTTCGAGTTCGAGGACAAACCGCCGAGCCAACTCGTCTACTACGACAAGGACTGGTATTTCGTGGCGAATTAGGACGATGGCTTGACGCGCATCGTCGCTCGCGGCCACCCGCCCGCGACGGTGCCGAGCGCGATGCCGCCGATTATCAGCGCCATCGCCAGAAACAGCGACGGCTCGAGCGGCTCGTTCAGCATCACGGTCGCGCTGATGATTCCGAGCAGCGGCGTCGCCAGCAGGCACAGCGACGTGGTGACGGCGGGCAGGCTCCGGTTCACCATCGTCATCGCCCAGTTGGCGAACGCCGTGCAGACGATTCCGCTATAGAGCATCAGGGCGGAAAGACGCGCGGTCCACACGATGTGCGGCGCGCCTTCGGTGATCCAGGCAATGGCCGAAAGCAGCGCGGCCGCCAGCAATACCTGCCAGAACACGAGTTGGAAGGGCGTCGAAATCCATTTATGCGCCCGGACGTAGACGATGTTGCCGGCCCAGCAGAACGCTGCGAGCAGAATCAGGCCGCTGCCGAACAGCGCGTCGCGGTCGCCCGAGTTCAGCGTCTGCGGGTTGAAGATGACCGCAAGCCCCGCCAGGCCGCAGCCGATACCGATGGCGCGCCTTCGCGTGATGGGCTCCGACAGCAACATGGCTGCGCCGATCGCTACCCATAGCGGCGTGGTGTAGCCGAGCACGATCGCCCTGCCCGCCGGCACGAACTGCAGACCGGCCGCGACCAGCGCCGAAAACGCCACCAGATGCAGGATCGAGGTGCAGAATACCACCGGCAGGTCGCCGCGCTTCGGAACGATGAATTGCCCCTGCGCCCACAACATCGGCGCCAGCATCGCGGCGGCGATCATGCAGCGCAGTGCCGTCGCCCATAATGGCGGCACGTCCTGCACGATCATCTTGGTCACCGGCCAGTTGGTTCCCCACGCCAGCACGACACCGGCGAGCAGCACCGCTGCGCTGCGGGTTGAAAGTCCACTGGCCATCTCGAACGCGTCCCGTCACGAAGTGATCCGCATTGCCTAGCCCTTCGACTGGCCCTAATGAAAGAACCAGTCTTGGCAGATTTGTGGTGCCAGTTATGGACGACCTGTTGCCCGGAATGCTCGACCTCGCCCGTGACGGCAGCGAAACGCTGACGCGCCAACTGACCGATCAGTTGCGAGGGCTCATCGCCAGGGGACGCCTTGCGCCCGGCCAGCGCCTGCCGTCGAGCCGGCAGCTTGCGCAGTCGCTCGATGTGTCGCGCAACACCGTCTCGTTTGCGATCGAGCAATTGGCCGCGGAAGGCTACCTCGCGCTTTCCGCCGGACGCCGTCCGGAGGTAGCCGCGGGCCTGTCACTCGATCGCAGGACTTCGCCGCGAAGCAACCGCGCCGGAAGCCCGCGGATAAACCTGTCGGCCTGGGCAGGCGGCCTGCACCGGGCCGACTGGCCGCCTGTTCATGACGGACCGCCGCGGCCGTTTCAGCCCGGACTGGCGGACGAACGCGAGTTTCCGCACGATGCGTGGAGCCGTTGCCTCCGCCGCGCGGCGCGAAATGCACCGCTGCGCCGCGACCGGCCGATCAACCATCCACCGCTGCAGGAAGCCCTGCTCGGGCATCTCGTGGTTCATCGCGGGATCAAGGCCAAAGCCGGCCAGATCCTGATCGTGCCGACGGCGCAAGCCGGCCTGACGCTGGCCGCCAATGCGCTGCTCGAGCGCGGCGACCACGCCTGGATCGAAAGCCCGGGCTATGGCGGCGCCAACGTCGCATTGCATGCCGCCGGAGCCGTCGTTTCCGCCATCCCGCTCGACGCGCAAGGCATGGCCATCTCCCCGCCTAAGGATGCGCCGCGGCTGATCTTCGTCACCCCATCGCACCAGTATCCGACCGGGCGGCTGATGCCGATCGGCCGCCGTCTTGAACTGCTTCGCTTCGCCGACGCTGTGGGCGCCTGCATCATCGAGGACGATTACGACGGCGAATTCCACTATGAGGCGCGCCCGGTGGCCGCGCTGCAGGGGCTCGCGGCGTCGCCGCGCGTGTTCTATCTCGGCACCTTCTCGAAGGCGACCTATGCGGACATCCGCTTCGGCTATCTCGTCGTTCCCGAAGCGCTGATCGATGTGTTCGAGATCGCGCAGCGCCACACGGGAATGTTGGCGTCGATCACGATGCAGGATGCGCTGGCCGAATTCATCAGCGCGGGCGCCTATCTCGGCCACATCAGAAGGATGATGCGCCTCTACAAGGGACGGCGCGACCGCATGCTGCAGGCGCTTGCCGCGGAAGCCGGCGGCCGGCTCAGCATCGAAGCGCCGGCCGGCGGCATGCAACTACTGGCAAGGTGCCAGGCCAACGACCGGCAATTGTCGGCGCGGCTGCTCGAAGCCGGCGTTGTCAGCCGTCCGCTATCGGGCATGCTGTATCACAAGACGGGTGAGCAGGGCCTGTTTCTCGGCTTCGCGGCGTGGAATGAAAAGGAGATCGATCAGGCCGCACGCATCCTCGGCCGGATCGTTCGCTAGGTCTCATGGCCGTACTCGTGGCGAACTAGCCAGCCGCCCGCCTCGGCGTTGCAGTTGCGGCGACATCGGCGGGCGCCGGCACCTGCACAAGAATGGTTTGAGCACCGGGCGCGATTTCGACGCCGCACTCCTGGAATCGCCGCTTCATGCGGCGGTTGAATTCGCGTTGCACCGGCCAGCGGCCGGCATCGGTGCAGCGAATCTGGCCGACGATCGAGGCCATCGAGCCGTCCACCTTGTCGACGCCCCACAGTTCGAGATCGCCGCGGATCAGGTGCTGGAATTCCGCCTCGCGGCGCATCTCGGCGACGATGTCCTTCAATATCTGGCCGGCGCGGTCGGTATCTTCCTTGTAGGAGACGTTGACGCTGACGGCCGCGTTGCCGGCGCCGCGGCTCGAATTGGTGATCGTCGTCACCGCGCTGAACGGCACGATGTGCACCGAGCCGTCGCCGGAGCGCAGACGAAGCGTGCGGATCGATACGTTTTCCACCACGCCCGACAAGCCTGACAGCGTGACGTTGTCGCCGACCTGGACGGTGTTCTCAAGCAGCAGAAACAGCCCGGTGATGAGGTCCTGCACCAGCTTCTGCGAGCCGAAGCCGATGGCAATACCGACAATGCCGGCGCCGGCCAGCAGTGGCGCGACGTTGACGCCGATTTCGCTCAGCGCGGTGAGGCCGACGACGATGACGATCACGCACAACAGCGCGGTTCGCAGCATCGGCTGAAACGTGCGCAGCCGCGCCGCGCGCGCGTAATGGCCCTCGCGCGACAGCGCATTGATCTTGCGATCCAGCAACGCGTTGCTGACTTCCCAGATTGCCGCCGCAGCGAGCGCGGCAATGCCGACGGTCACCACCGCCGACAGCAACCGGCTGCCGATCTGGCCGCCATAGAACCAGACGACGGCGTCGACGCCCCATACCTCCAGCAACGCAACGAGGCCGATGAAGGCAATCACTGTAGAGACGATGTTGCGCAACAGCGGCAGATAGCGGTTGGCGCGGGTCTCCAGGCCCGGAAAACGCTGCAGGAGATCCGGGCTGATGCGAAAGCCGCGGTCGATCAAGCTCAACACCAGGATAGTAGCGAGACGCATGATCAGCACGACCGCGATGGTGCCGACGAAATATTGCAGCAGCAGCGCGTAGCCGTTGCGGATGTTCAGCGCCCACACCGCCCACAGAGCGAGATCGAGCGCGATCGCGAGATAATGCCAGAGGCCGGCGACGCGGTTGCGTATCCTGGCCGCAGCGCCGTCGCGGCCCGCCGGCGCGCGAATGGCGTCGGCGACCTGGCGGCGGCACTGCAGGATGACGACGACGACAAAGAGATGCACGACCAGCATCACCAGGCGCAGCACCGTTGCGTAGCCGGCGCGGTGCAGGCCGAGCAGCAGGGCCACATTGGCGAAGGCTATCCCAGCGACGGCGACGGTAACGATGCGGCGCGCCCATATCTCGATATAGGCTGCCGTTTCGGCGCGAACCCGAAACAGGCCGAACGGCCCGGCCAGCGCCCGCACGACGCAAATCAGCGCGCGCGACAGCGCATAGGCATTGACGACCGCGAGGATCACAAGCCGGGTGGTTGAGAGATCGCCGATCCCTGTGCCCAGCAACATCGTGGCCACCCCGATGAAGACGAGCACCGGCAACAATTCAAGCGCGAGACGTCCGAGCACGAAGGGCAGCCTGATCAGCGACTGCCAGGTGCGCGCCAGGCTGAGGCGCCGTTGCTGCAGCTTGGGTTCCGCAACGACATCCGCCGCCGACGACGGCGGATCGACCACGGCCAGCGTCTGCACCGGGGCGCGCGCGGTTTGCGGAAGCCGCGCTTCCAGCAGCGCCACCGGCCGCTTGATGAGGCGGAAGACCAGCCACTCGACAGCAAGAGCGCAGATGAACACCAGCGCCAGTTTCCAGGCGATATCGAGCAGTTGATGATAGGCGGACGGATCGTTGGCGGTCCGCACGAACCAGTAATAGAACGCCCGAAAATGCGTCAGTGTTCGCACCACATCGGCGACCTCGCGCGAGATCTCGCCGACCTGCTCGGACACCGAAAGCAAAAGCTGCGCGCCGAGGCTGTCCGCCGTCAGCGGTATCGCGGATTTCGGCTCAGGCGCCGCCGCTTGCGGCGAGGCATTGGCGATCGCGCGCAACGTCTCGATCACCTGCGCGCGCTTCTTGTCGTCGGAGAGCGTCTCAAGCGCCCGTTTCGCCTGCTCGGGCGAGAGCACGTCAGCCTTATCGGCGGCAGGCGCAGTCGGCGCGCCGCCGGGCTGGGCGAAAGCCGGAAGGATGAACAAGACGCTGGCGAAAAGGATCGACGGCAGGAGCTTGAGCGACACGAAGACCTCTTTGGAAAAAATGCGCCCGACGGCAAAACCGGGATCGGCCTTGCCCTCGTGCTTGCGTCATGTCGGATTGCCTGTTTTCGCCGCCTTCCTGTGTCGGAAGTTTGCCATTGCGACGGTTTTCTCTTGGCATTTGCTCGCATCACAGCGACGCGACTGCGATCAAGCGCATGGAACTTCGCAAATGCTGCAAGATGCAAATGCTGCAAGACGAGAGGCGCGAAGCGGTAACGCCCTAGCCAGGCCTGACGCGCGCGGCGGCCTCGCGAAACTCCGCTGATGTGCGCGCCACAAGCTCATCGACCGAAAGCAGCTCCGTCACCCCCGAAACGGAATGCCCCGCGCTCCAGATATCCTTCCAGCGTTTTGGACGACTTTCGCGCGCGCCGATGTCGATATCCTTGCCGATATCGATCGCGCCGCGCAGCGGCAGATTATCCGGATCGAGACCGGCGGCCTCGATCGATGGGCGCAGCATGTTGGTCTGCAGGCCCGTGAACGCCGACGTCAGCAGGACATCGTCGGCTGTGCTGGCAACCAACAGCTCCTTGTATCTGATATTCGCCATGCTCTCGCGGGTAGCGATGAATTTTGTGCCCATATAGGCAAGGTCGCAGCCAAGCGCCTGCGCGGCGCGCAACGCGTGGCCGTCGGAGATGCCGCCCGCCAGCACCAATGGTCCATCGAAGAACGCCCGCACGGCGCGCACGAACACGAAGGGATTGAGCCAGCCGGTCTGGCCGCCCGCGCCGGCCGTCAGCAGCACCAGGCCGTCGGCGCCGGCAGCAACGGCACGCTCGGCATGGCGGATGGAGGCGACATCGGCAAATACCAGCGCACCGGCATCATGCAACGGTCCAATTACCGGCGCCGGCGATCCAACCGAGGTGATCACCATTTCGGGCCGGTGCCGCAGCAGCACCATTAGATCCTGCTCCAGCCGCGCATTGGAGCGGTGCACGATCAGGTTGGCGCAGACCGGCGCCGACGGCTTGCCGCCTGCATCCGCATGCGCCTTCAACCTGATGTCGATATCCGTCAGCCATTGGTCCAGTTGTTCGGAGCTGCGGCAATTCACCGTGGGAAACGAACCGATCACGCCGTTGCGGCAGGCGGCCACGACCAGTTCAACACCGGAGACGAGAAACATCGGTGCCGCGATCAGCGGCAGGCTGAGGCGGTCGCGAAAGCGCGCGAGGGGATCGATTGTTGGCAAAGTGCTTCTTCCCGACTTGAGCGGACTTCTTGTTGTGTTGGCGTTGCCGGAACATTGGCACGGGCGAAGGCCAATTACAAAAGCAAGCGGGAGGAAGAAGATGAGCAATCCGCTCTACGCGTTTCCGGCGGCATGCGAACAGACGTTGCGGGCGCTGGCGAATACTGGAAGCGGCCGGACGCGACGGCGGAGACGCTGAGGAGCGGCTGGCTGCACACCGGCGACATCGCACGATCAGACGAGCGCGGTTACATGTTCATCCTCGACCGCAAGAGGGACATGATCGTCTCCGGCGGCTTCAACATCTCCCGCGCGAGGTCGAGGATGTGTTGTCGCAGCATGCCGACGTCGCGACGGTCGCCGTGGTCGGCGTGCCCGATGACAAATGGGGCGAGGCCGTCACCGCCGTGATCGTCGCGCGCGAAGGTGCCCGGCCGAACGCGGACGAATTGATCAATCCGGTGAAAGCCAAGAAGGCCTCGGCGCACGCGCCAAAACACGCCAAGTTCGTTAACGAGTTGCCGATGACCGGCGTCGGCAAGGTCGACAAGAAGGTGCTGAAGGCGGGCTTCTGGACCGGCCGAGAACGGATGATGGGGTAGGTACTGCTTCGTGTCCCGGACGCGGTGCAGCGCGGAGCGCTGCTCCGCAGAGCCGGGACCTACAATGGCGACGAGTTGCTTGCTGGATCCCGGATCAGCAGCGCACCACTCCGCTATCGCGGCTCATTGCGCCTCATCCGGGACACGAACGCTATTTCGACGCAAAGAACTCCGGCCACATCGCACGCCATGCCGGCAACAGGCTTCCCCAGCCGTTCGGCTGGGTTTCGATGCACTGCGCCCCGGGCGCCGGTTGCACCCATGGCTGCGCACTCCGCATAAAGAAATGCGCGGCCGGCATCAGCCATGATGTGTCATCGAGCGTTCCGGCACGAAGACTGACGGTTTCGGGCCGTCCGTCACGTTCGCCATAGAGCCGCGTGCCGCAGTTGCCGCAAAACCGCGAAATGACCGGCGTGCCGTTGGGCGAGGTATGATGCCAGCCATGCGGCTCACCCTTCAGAATCCGAAAGTCCTTGAACCTCACCGGCATGTTGAGTGCAAACGCACTGCCGGTCTGGCGCTGACAATCCGTGCAGTTGCAGGTGTAGAGCAGCAACGGAAACGACGTGATCTCGTAACGGATCGCGCCGCACTGACAGCCGCCGGTCATCGGAAGCGAAGGTCGGGTCGATTTCATGGTCGGACTCGAGCGAAACGATCGCCGCATCCTACCGGTAAATCCATCCTCGATCGATACCGCCCTTCAGCCGGCCATGCGCCTTTCCACCAGCGCCTTCGCCTTGTCGAAATTGTTGGGCACTTCGATGTCGACTTCGAGCGTCGAGACGGTCTTGCCCCGCTCCAGCTTGACGATCACCTTGTCGGGGTCGAGCTGCACGTGTTTCGACACCACCGCGAGGATTTCCTCCCGCAGCGTGACGAGCAGGTCGGACTGGCCGAGCAGCCCGCGCTCGTGCGACAGCAGAATCTGCAGCCGCTCCCGGGCAACCGGGGCGGTTGCAGCGCGGCTGCCGAACAGCCGCAGCAGCCTCATGCTCATGCAGCCCTCCGTCCGAGTAGCCGGTCCATGAAGCCCTTGCGTTCGGCGGGCACGACCATGGCGACTTCCTCACCCATCAGGCGGCGCGAGGCATCGATATAGGCGCGCGCCGGCGCGCTCTCGGCATTGTTGAGCGTCACCGGGGTGCCGACGTTTGACGCTTTAAGTACTTCCTGGCTCTCGGGGATGATGCCGAGCAGCGGGGTGGCGAGGATTTCGAGGATGTCGTCGATCGTGAGCATCTCGCCGCGCGCGGCGCGTGCCGGATCGTAACGGCTGATCAGCACGTGCTTTTCCACGCGCTCGCCGCGTTCCGCCCTCACCGTCTTCGAATCGAGCATGCCGATGATGCGGTCGGAATCGCGCACCGAGGAAACCTCGGGATTGGTGACGATGACGGCTTCGTCGGCATAGCGCATGGCGAGCGTCGCGCCGCGCTCGATGCCGGCCGGGCTGTCGCACAGGATCCAGTCGAACCGGCTCCTGAGCTCGGCGATGACGCGGCCGACGCCTTCGTCGGTCAGCGCATCCTTGTCCCTTGTCTGCGAGGCTGGCAGCAGCCAGAGATTTTCCAGCCGCTTGTCGCGGATCAACGCCTGCGGCAGCTTCGCGACGCCCTGCACCACATTGATGAGATCGAACACTACGCGGCGTTCGGCGCCCATCACGAGGTCGAGGTTGCGCAGGCCGACGTCGAAATCGACCACCACAACGCTCTGCCCGCTTTGCGCAAGCGCCGCGCCGAGCGCAGCCGTCGAGGTGGTCTTTCCAACGCCTCCCTTGCCCGAGGTAACGACCAGCACCTTGGCCATACGCGATCTCCTTAACCGGTTAATTCAGCGGGGTAATTTTCATGGTGTCCCCCTCCAGCCAGGCTTGCGCCGGGCGGTTGCGGAGCGAGATGTCGATTTCTTCTGCAGTCTGGTAGTAGCCGTCGATGGCGAGCAGCTCCGCCTCGATCTTCTGGCAGTAGATCCGCGCATTGGAATTGCCGTTGACGCCCGCCATCGCGCGGCCGCGCAGCGTCCCGTAGATGTGGATCGATCCGCCGGCGACGATCTCCGCGCCTGACCCGACCGAGCCCAGCACGGTGACGTCGCCCTCGATGAAGACGATCGACTGGCCCGAACGCACCGGGCTATCGAGCAGCAGCGAAGTCGGCTTCGGCTTGGCCTCCGGCTCGGGCTTCTGCACCGGCTCGTTTCGCGTGATCACGCAGGCGCGGCCGCCGGTCAGCAAGGGCGGCATGTTCGCCGCAAGCCGCTCTTCGTCCACGCCCTCGATGCCGAGGACGCGAATGCCGCGCTCGTTGAGGCTGTTCACGAGATGAGCGATGGCGGCGCCGGAGAGGTCGACGGATGCGAGATCGAGCACGATCGGCTTGCCGACGAAATAGCCCGGCGAGCGCGCCAGCGTGGCGTCGATTTCGGCGAGCCATTCCACGATCGGCACGACAGGGCTGAATACGAACGCGACATAGGAACGGCCGCGCAGCCGGACCAATTGACGCGTGGGATCCGCTCGTACGTCCATGATGTTTCGACTCGCCTTTCTTAGTGAATGGTTAACAATCGGCCAACTTGGTTAACGAGTAATTAATGCGGCAACCCGCGCTACGCGCAGAAAAGCCCGCAACGGGCGGCGAATCCGGCGCATTTGTGGCTGTTTCTTGCTGCCAACCGCGCGGAGCGCACGTCAAACCCTATCCCTATAGGGGTCTTGCGAGTTGTAGTTAACAAGACCTCAACTTACTTTCGTCACGTTTCCGACCTAAATTAGTCCTCGCGCGGTTCCAACAAACTTATGTGTGCTGGCAGCTGTAAGGGTCTGGCAGTCCATTCCGTCGGGCAGACGGACATTTGCCGGCAGGGGACTTAAGGCAGTGGAAGCCGTGGGGAAGGTGTGGCCGCGAGACATGATCTCGCAGCGAGAAGTGATCTCGCAGAAAGGTGTCGTCGGACGCAGGGACGACGCCCCACATTTTGATTCAAATCTTCCGACTAAACTTAGCGGCGGCTGGGGAGCGGACGTGGATTCCTCCGCGCGCTTGCTCCATGAGCTGGAACTCCTGTCCAATACGTCCGCATCCGTTTCGCCGCCAACCAATCCGCCGGGTCATCCGCCGAGTGCCAATCCGCCAAGTGTCATGAGGAGTAAGCGTATGAGTAGTGTCAGTGAGCAGGAACATCTCAATCCCCGCGATCCGCTGTACTACGCGCCGCGCTCGCTCCGTGAGCGGTCGGCGGCCCGCGGTGCAATCCCGGAGACGCCGTTTTCTCCGGTGTCGTTCGACTCCCAGCTCGAGAGCGCGGTATCCGATGCGCTGCGCCATCCGCTCGATCCCGAGCTCATGCACGAACCCGACCTGGAGTCGAAAAAGGCATTGTGGACCATCGCAGCGCGCTTCGCTGCCGCCATCGGCGTCGCGGCTCTCGTGGCGCTGTTCTTCGTCGTCGCCGTGCCCGGCTCGCGGCAAGGCGATGGTGAGCCGTCGACGTCGACATTCACCAACGTCACACAGTCGATCAAGAACGCGCTGTCTCAATCCGGAGAGGCTTCGCAAAAGCCTGCGATCAACGAATTCCAGGCTCTGCTCGCCTCCACCCCGCCGAGCGCTCCGGCGGCGTCCGAGCAGGACAGCCAATTGCTCAAGCAGTTCATGCAGTGGCGCGAGAAGCCGGATTCGGCCGCGCCACAACGTACCAACCCATAATTCAGACGGAGGGCTGACCATGCCCGAGAACCGACTTTCGGCGATCTTGTTCCCAAGGAGTCTGCCATGACCTCGCTCCGCGTCACCTTATTGGTCGGGGCCATGCTCTTCGGCATCGCGGGCAGTGCCCAGGCCGCCGGCGACATCACCATCGTGCGCGACCTTGCCGGCCGCGTCGGCCCCGTGATCGGCTCGGCACAGGCTTGCCGCGATATTGCGCGGCCCCGCATCCAGACCATTATCGACAAGTTTTCACAGGTGATCCGGGAAGCCTCGTCGAACGAGGCGGAGCGTTCCGATCTCACCCAGACATTCGATCGCACCGTGGCCGAAGGACGCGCCGCCGTGTCCTCGGGCAGGGTCGATTGCATCCGGGCCGACCGTCAGTTGGCCGATCTCGAACGCTCGATCTCCGGACCGAGCCTCTCCAGCGTCATCGGCCCGTCGCCGGCCGCCGCTGCGACCGCCGCCAACGCGGCGACCGCGCCGACAGCCAATGTGCCGGCCGGCCCGCTGCCGCGCGGCATCGGCGAAAAGGAAATTCGCTTCGGCATCGCGGCCCCCTTCTCCGGCTCGGCCCGCGAGCTCGGCCGCCAGATGAAACTCGGAATCGAAACCGCCTTCAACCGGATCAACGATTCCGGCGGCGTGGACGGCCGGATGCTGAAATTGTTCGCCGCCGACGACGGCTACGAGCCCTCGCGCACCGCCGAGGCCATGAAGCAGCTCTATGAAAAGGACCAGGTGTTCGGCATCGTCGGCAATGTCGGCACCCCGACCTCGGCGGTGGCGGTCCCCTATGCGCTCGAACGCCGGATGCTGTTCTTCGGGGCCTTCACCGGCGCCAATATCCTGCGCAACGATCCGCCGGATCGCTACGTCTTCAATTATCGCGCCAGCTATGTTCAGGAAACCGACGCGGTCGTTCGTTACCTCGTCAAGATACGCCGGCTGCAGCCCCGGCAGATCGCGGTCTTTGCGCAACAGGACTCCTACGGCGATTCCGGATTTGCGGGCGTCGCAAAGGCGTTCCGCTCGATGGGCGTGAACGACGGCGCGATCCTCCGGCTCAACTATGCGCGAAACACCGTCGACGTGGACGACGCGATCAATCAGTTGAAGCTCGCGAAGCCGCCGATCAAGGCGGTCGTCATGGTCGCGACCTACCGGGCCGCGGCAAGGTTCATCGAGAAGACGCGCGACCTCTATCCCGGGATGATCTACTCCAACGTTTCGTTCGTCGGCTCCACCGCGCTTGCCGAAGAACTGAAGCTCTTGGGACCGCGCTACACCAACGGCGTGATCGTGACGCAGGTAGTGCCGGCGGTGTCGGGCTATTCATCCGCCGTGCTCGAATACAAGAACGCGCTCGCCAAATATTTCCCTGGCGAGGCGCCCGACTACGTTTCGCTCGAGGGCTATGTCGCCGCCAACGTCCTGATCCAGGGCATCAAGCGGGCCGGGCCCCAGCTCGACACCGAGAGGCTGATCGACACGCTGGAGAACATGCGCAATCTCGACCTCGGTCTCGGGACCCAGCTGAGCTTCGGCCGCTCCGAGCACCAGGCCTCGAACAAGGTGTGGGGCACGGCGCTCGATGAGAGCGGACGCTATCAGCCGCTCGAGCTCGAATGATCAGGCAGCCGCGATATCAGTGTCGCGGCCTCACCACGCCGTCTGCCTGCGCTCAGCGCTTCTCGATCACCAGGCTCTGGATGACGCGGCCGAAATAGCCGCGCGCGTCGGCGAGCCGCGCCATCGCGAGCCCCGCGCCGTCGGGACCGATCCAGGATTCGGCATCGAGCAGGATCCAGTCGCCGGCCGGTTCGCGGGAAAAATTCACGGTCAGGTCGGCGTTGAGAAAGGTCCATTCGCGAAAATCCAGCACGGCGGAGGTGCCGTTGCAGAAATCCGCCGCTGCCATCGCTCGCATCGCCTGCGAAACGGCTGCGCCTTCCACGATCGGCCGGTCGACGCGATACCAGATCGCGCCGGGGCCGGGCGAGCCGAACTGGCCGCGGGCGGCACGCAGCGACATGCCGGTCACGAATGGGCTGGAGGAAAAATCCACCCGCTCGACCCGCGATTGATCCGGCCCCGGTAGCTCGACCGGCAGGATGGCAGCCTCGGGCGGCAATTCGTTCGCCTGCACCTTGATCTTCAGCACGGTCGCCCCGACCACGACGACGCCTTTGGCGAGCAGCCTGACGGCGCAGAGCTGGATCTTGCGCCCCTCGCGCAAGACTTCGCTCTCGATGGTCAGCGGCCCCACCGGCACGGGGCGCATCAGGTCGACGGTCACGCGGGCGATCCGCATCGGGATGGCCGTCGGAATCCGCTCCGCCGCCCACACCACCAGCGCCGCCGGCGGCGAGCCATGCTGCATGCTCGGGTCCCAGGGACCCGCAGCAAAGGGGCTGGTGACGACGTCGTTGCCGTCAACACGAAAGATGGCATCCATCGGGTGGGAGGTCCTGTCGATCAAAGGGAACAGCTTCTTGCCTGCTTCGGCGGAACGAGTCGAGGCCGTGGCGGGCAGAGCGCCGTGCGCCATTCGCGGGATACGCAGAGCAGGACAGCAGCAGGCTTCAAATGAACGCCATGCCGCCATTGAGGACGATGGTCTGCCCGGTCATGTAGCTGTTGCCCAGCACCATCGCGACCGCTTGCGCCACCTCGTCGGCCTGCCCCATGCGGCCGAGCGGGATGTTGCGCGCGAGATCGGTCCGGCCGCCCATCATGTCGGTTGCGATCAGCGACGGCGCCACCGCGTTAACGGTGATGCCTTCCTTGACCAGCCGCGCGGCATAGCCTCGCGTCAGCCCTTCCATGCCGGCCTTGGAGGCGTTGTAGTGCACGCCGATGGCGCCGGCGCCGCGCGCCGCACCCGACGAGATATTGACGATGCGACCCCATTTGCGCGCGCGCATCGCGGGCAGCACCGCCTGCGTGCACAGGAACGCCGATTTCAGGTTCACCGCGATGGTGCGGTCGAAATCGTCCTCGGTGAGGTCATCGACGCCGCGCACGATCGCCATGCCGGCATTGTTGACGAGGATGTCGATCGGCCCGAGCGCGGAAGCGACCTGCTCGACCATCGCCGCCACGGCCACCGCCTGCGAGACATCGGCCGCGACTGCGATCGCACGGCCGCCGCCGGATTTGATTTTAGCCACGACGGCATCGGCATCATCGGCCCGCTCGCGGTAATTCACCGCAACCGCTGCGCCGGCCTCGGCCAGCACGTGTGCAATCGCCGCACCGATGCCGCGGGACGCCCCCGTCACCAGCGCGACACGCCCGCTCAAATCCTGTCCGGTCGCCATCGAAACCTCATCTGACGTCAAATGCGGATGCAATCATATCACTGCGGAAGAGCGGGAGTCGAAACGCTGACGATGTGAACAGCGCCCCGGCAGAACATCAGATCGCGTTCGACCCCACGCTCTCCAGAAACTCCTTCACGGTACTGACCTTGCCGGTGTTGGTCGCGACATAACCGGGCAGGCTCGCAACCCCCTCCTGGAACTCGCGGCCCTTCATGATGTCGATGATGCGCCGCATCGGCTCGGTTTCCAGAAATGCCCGCTTGCAGACGAAGAAATAGTCTTCCGTCAGCAACCGGATGAAATCGAGCCCGAACTGCCGGGCGGCGGCCTCGACGCCGAAACTCACATCCGCCATGCCGCTGGCGACATAGGCCGCGACGGCGGCGTGGGTGAACTCCATTTGCTGCGCACCGTTGATTTTGGCCTCGTCGACCTTGTGCAGCGCCAGCAACTGATCGAACAGCAGCCGCGTGCCGGAATCATGGTCGCGGTTGACGAAGCGCGCCTTGCGCTCGACGACATCCTCGAGAGAGCTGATCTTCAGCGGGTTGCCGCGCTTGACCATCAGGCCCATCTCCCGCGTCACGAAACTGATCACGCGGTCCTCGCGCGGATCGAGCCATTCCCTGCACGCCCGAATGCCCTGCACGCGCAATTCGCCGCGCGGCAGATGCACGCCGGAAAGATCGCACGCGCCCTGCGCCAGCGACACCAGCGAATTCTGATTGCTGACATAACGCAGATCGACGCCGATGCCGGGTTCACGGTCCAGCAATTCGCGCAATTTCGACACCGCAAAACCGTGGCTGGCGTGTACGCGGATAACGGACGGGCGCTGATGCAGGAACGGCTTGATCTCGGTGACGAGTTCCTGCGCAAGATTTTCGAGCTGCGGACCGAGCCGCGCCTGCATGCGCTCTCCGGCCCAGACCAGTTTTTCGCCGAAGGCAGTGAGCGCCGTGCCCTTGCCGCGCTGGGTCTCGACCAGCGGCACGCCGAAGAAATCGGACCATTGCTCGACCAGATTCCAGACATGCCGATAGGAGAGCTGGGCGTGCTTCGCCGCGCTGGTGAGTTTCCCGGTCTTTCGGATTTCATTGAGAACGCCGAGCATCACCACCGCCGTCTCCGGGCTGCCTTCCTTGTGAAATCGCCAGACGGTTTCGATCTCGACGTGATGCATCGCGCTAACTTATGAAGTCGACTGCATATCCATGCAAACCATAGGCACACCATATCATATTTACAAAGCGCTATCTCCTCCTAATTTCAGGCACAACAACCGGAGGATATGATGTCTATTGCATATGATTACGGCCGCGAATCCATCCCCGCCGTCGCATCCGGCAAGCCCCGGCTGCTGCTGATCGACGGCCGGCACGTCCCGTCCGCCTCAGGCCGCACGTTCAAGACCCTCAATCCGGCCAACGAACAGGTCATCGCGACGGTGGCCGAAGGCAACGAGGCCGACGTCGATCGCGCAGTGGCGGCGGCGCGGCGCGCCTTCGAGGGCCCCTGGCGCAGCATGCGCGCCTCCGAACGCGGCCAGATTTTGCTCCGTCTGGCCGAACTGATGAAACAGCACGCCGACGAGATCGCAGCCCTTGAAAGCCTCGATGCCGGCAAGCCGATCGCGGGCGTGCTGCGGCAGGATCTTCCCGCCGCCATCGATACGCTGACTTACTATGCCGGCTGGGCCGACAAGATCAGCGGCGAGGTGGTCTCGACGCGGGAAGACGCGCTCACCTACACCATGCGGGAGCCGGTTGGCGTGGTTGCCGCCATCGTGCCGTGGAATTTCCCGCTGATGATCGGGATGTGGAAACTGGCGCCGGCGCTGGCTTGCGGCTGCACCATCGTGATGAAGCCCGCCGAGCTGACATCGCTTTCCGCATTGCGCATCGGTGAGCTGGCACTCGAAGCCGGGTTGCCGCCCGGCGTTCTGAACATCGTTACCGGCCCCGGACGGGTGGTCGGCGACGCGCTGGTCAATCATCCTGACGTCGACAAGGTGACGTTTACGGGATCGCCGGGCGTCGGCCGCGGCATCCTGCGCGGCGCCGCCGGCAATTTCAAACGCGTGTCGCTCGAGCTCGGCGGCAAGTCCGCCAACGTCATCTTCGACGATGCCGATATCGAGACGGCCAGCATGGCGGCGGCGTCGGGAATCTTCTTCAATGCCGGGCAGGTGTGCTCGGCCGGCTCGCGCGTGCTGGCTCATGAGAAGGTCTATGACGAGGTGGTCGAGCGGCTGACGCAGCGCGCCAGGGCCATCCGCATCGGCGATCCCGCCGATCGCGCCACGGCGATGGGGCCGGTCATCTCCGAGAAGCAGATGAAGAGCATTCTCGACTACGTGGATATCGGCCGCAACGAAGGCGCGCGGCTGACGACGGGCGGCGAACGCGTTGGCGACCGCGGCTATTTCATCAGCCCCGCCGTGTTTGCCGACGTCGAGCACCAGATGCGCATCTCGCAGGAAGAAATCTTCGGGCCCGTGGTGAGCGTCATCAAGTTCAAAGATGAAGCCGAAGCGCTCCGCATCGCTAACGGCACGGCCTACAGCCTTGCGGCCGGCGTCTGGAGCCGCGACATCGGACGGGTGCAGCGTTTCGCCAAGCAGGCGAAGGCCGGAACGGTCTGGATCAACACCTATGGCTACACGGACGTGCGGCTGCCCTGGGGCGGCGTGCGCGATTCAGGATTCGGCCGCGAACACGGCACGGCCGCGCTGGAGAATTTTACCGAGCCGAAGGCCGTCTGGATGAATCTGAACGTGTGAGCGCCACACGCGACTGCCGAGGGACCGCGAAGGCGACTTTCAAGGCCTCACCTTGGCCGCCCTCTCCTCGTAAGGGAGAGGGCGCTGGCCGCCGTTACAATGCCGGGTCGACCGCCTCGTCATATTCTCGTCTGAACCGCGCGATCAGTTCGGCAGCCGGCAAGACCTTGGCGACGCTGCCGACGCCCTGGCCGGAGCCCCAGATTTCCTTCCAGGCCTTTGGCTTGGCGCGCTCGCCCGACGCGTCCGTACCGAAGCTCATTTTTGAGGGATCCGAGGTCGGGAGATTGTCGGGATCCATGCCGGCCGCGACGATCGACGGCTTCAGATAATTGCCGTGTACGCCTGTGAACAGGTTGGAATAGACGATGTCTTCCGCAGCCGAGGCCGTGATCATCTGCTTGTAGCCCTCCACCGCATTGGCTTCGGTGGTGGCGATGAAGGCGGAGCCGATATAGGCAAAGTCGGCGCCCAGTATGCGCGCGGCGCGGATGGCGCGGCCGTTGGCAATCGCGCCTGACAACGCGATCGGACCGTCGAACCAGGCCCGCGTCTCCGCCACGAAGGCCAGCGGCGAAATCTCGCCGGCATGGCCGCCGGCGCCGGCCGAGACCAGGATCAATCCGTCGGCGCCCTTCTCGACCGCCTTGTGCGCGAACTTCTGGTTGATCACGTCGTGGAAAACGATGCAGCCCCAGCCATGCGCGGCCTGATTGAGTTCCTCGCGCGCGCCGAGAGAGGTGATCATCATCGGCACCTTGTGTTTTTCACAAAGCGCCAGATCCTGATCGAGCCGGTTGTTCGACTTGTGCACGATCTGGTTCACCGCAAACGGTGCCGACGGCCGCTCGGGATGCGCCTTGTCGTAAGCGGCGAGTTCTTCCTTGATCCGCGCCAGCCACTCGTCGAGCAGCGCCGGCGGGCGCGCGTTGAGCGCCGGGAACGAGCCGACCACACCCGCCTTGCATTGCGCGATCACGAGATCCGGCACGGAAATGATGAAGAGCGGCGCACCGATCACGGGTAGCGACAAACGGCCCTTGAACAAGGCAGGCATGGACATTCGAAACGATCCTTCGGTTTATTCAAGCGGTGAGGCATCGCCGTAGAGATGCCAGACGTCATACCAACAAGGCAATCTTTCCAGTGTCAAGTATTGCGTTTTGTCGCTAGCTTGGAATGACTTTTCTGCGAAAACTCATTCCACGCCAGCTTTTTGTTTGCGCATGATCTCCGCGCAAACGCGTTCCGCGTTTGTCGCGAGGGAAAACCGGTGCCCACTTTTCCGGATCATGCACTACTGACAGAGCGCCCTCGTCACGTAATTTTCGTTCTTGCAGTCGCCCGGCTGGCGCTTGTAGCCCGGCAGATACACTTTCGGCGAGCATTTCTCGGCAGCATCCGTGTCGAGGCTCTTGCCTTCCTTGTAGCCCTTGCTCTGGCACAGCCGGTCGGCGCCGGCCTTGCAGTCCGGCGCGCCGTTGGAGGACACCAGACACGCCGCCCGCCCGCTTACCATGATCGAAGGCTTGGCCATGTTCGACAGACTCTGGCCGGCGTCCTTGGTGCGCGCGTTGAAATCGTCGATGGTCTCGCTCGGGCTCCTCAGCGGTAGCAGCGATTTGGATTTCTCGAACAGTTTTTCGATTTCGTTGATCAGCCCCGGATTTTCCTCGCGTCGCGGCGGGGCCGGCTCGATCTGCTGCGGCCGAGGCTGAGCCAACACCGGTTGCTGGGCCGGCGACTGCAGGCCAAGCGAGGACTGGGGCGCGGCCTGCGGCCAGGCAACTTCGGGAGAGATCGCCAGCATGGATGCAACGAGGCCCATGGCCGCGCGTTGCGCCCCGAATAGCTTGAATAAACGGCCGGTTCGATCGGACATGGCGCGGAACGTAGCCTGAAGCCGGCATGCCGGCAAAGCGGCTAGACCAGCTTGAACGCAACGACGAAACCGAGCACCAGTACAACCGCCCCGATGGCGACCCACAGGCCGAGCCGCTTTTCCAGCTCGCTCCGGATCACGTCGCCGTAGCGGTTGAGCAGGACGGCGACCACGAAGAAGCGCCCGCCGCGCGCGACGATGGAGCACAGGATGAACAGCCAGATGTTGTAGCCCGCGAAGCCCGAGGTGATGGTCACGAGCTTGTAGGGGATCGGCGTCAGGCCCTTCACCAGGATGATCACCGCGCCCCATTCGGCATAGGAGGCCCGGAAGGTCTCGACCTTGTCACTGAGGCCGTAAAGGGTAATGAGCCAGTGCCCGATCGAATCGTAGAGCAGCGCGCCGATCGCGTATCCGACCACGCCGCCGGCGACGGAAGAGATCGTGCACACGGTCGCGAACCACCACGCCTTCTTCGGCCGCGCCAGCGACATCGGCAACAGCATGATGTCGGGCGGAATCGGGAAGAACGAGCTTTCCGCGAAGGATACGGCCGCCATGATCCAGAGCGCGTAAGGCTTGTCAGCGGCGTCGATGCACCAATCGTAGGTCCGTTTCAGCATGGCCGCATGAACCATCATGCGGCGGATTTGTCCATGCCGGAAAAGGACGAAATTGGAGGGGAATTAGTGCCGTTTATGCGAAGAGCGGCCTTCCAGCGCGACAATTCGCCGCCGGACCGCGGGGGACGCCGTCGCCTTGGACAACGCCTTGGCAGATAGCGGCTTGGCGGGTAGTGCCTTGCTCGCGAGAACTTTGGGCATTTTGACCGCCGACTTCGGCAGCTTCTCGGCGATGCCGAGCATATCCTCGCGGCGCCCCATTTCGCGCCAGACATCCTCCGGCTTCACGCCGGCCGAAGCCCAAAGGACGATCAGGTTGTAGAGCAGATCGGCACTCTCGCGGACCACCGCGTCGGTCTTGCCGTTGACGGCGTCGATGACGACTTCGATGGCTTCCTCGGCGAGCTTCTTGGCCATCTTGGAGGGACCGCGCTGAAACAGCCGGGCCGTTCGCGACGTGGCCGGATCGAGATCCCTGGCCGCGATGACAGCCTGATAAAGCCGTTCGAGCGAATCACTCATCATGCCAACCTAATGCAAAGCCGTGGCGAGCGTGTTAACGGCCAGGCCTGCAACCAGAAAAAAATCCACCGGCCGGACGGCCGGTGGATTTATCTTTAACGACTGCTTTAACGGCGGTCACAATTACCAGCTAGCGAGGGGATGCCCGCGATAGTGGGGCACGCCCGATCGATAATAACCGCCGCCATAGTAGGGGCCGCCTCCGTAATAGACCGGTCCGCCGTAATACGCCGGCGCGCCACCGTAGTAGCCGTAGCTGTCATAATAATAGTCGCGCCGGTTCTGGGCGGCCGCGATCGCAAGCCCCGTGCCGACGATGCCAGCAAAAGCCGCCGCTGCCGCGGCACCACCGCCGCCGCGATAATATCTGCGGCGCGCGCTGATATCGGTCGCATCGCTGGTCCCTGCCGATGCCGTGACGCCCTTGCCTGAAGTCGCGGAGCCGGCGAAGGCCATCGATGGCTGGACCGCCGTCAGCGCCACCGCCGCGATCGTCGCCACCGCGCCGGCGCGGCCGATCGATGAAAACAAACCCTTTCGCGCAAACATCTCGACATCCTCCGTGGGAGCTGGCCCGACAGGCCTCCGATGGCTAACCACTGAGCAGATACTAGGTTCCCGAATCCGAACGGCAGCTGAACGATCCCTGGCAAAATCATGGCAGTCATCGACCGTTCAGGTTAGATGCTGCAGAATGGCTCGCCCAAGAGCGATTCATGCCGTTGGCGATGTCACGAAACAGTCATCGCCGGCGCGGCAACTTGTCCCACCTCGTGCTGATGTAACCTCGATGCGTGCTGTCAGGACCAACGTCATCCGCTCTCGCCTGAGCGCTCTCTTGAGCGTTCGCTCGAGGGTTCTCTTGGCTTCCCTTGCCGGGCTGTGCGCAATTGCGGGCTTGATGGCGAGCAATGTCCTGGCCGCGGATGAACCCCGGCCTCCCCTCGCGATCCAGTTTTCGCTCGATCGTCCGATCGATGCCGCAGCCGCCCCGTTCGTAATGGCCTCAACCGGCGGCCTGTTCAGCGCGGAAGCGCTGGCGGTCACGACCAACATCGCCAGCGGATCGCAGGATGCGATTGCGCGCGTCGCGGCCGGCACCAGCGATTTTGCCCTCGTCGACATCAACGCATTGATGCGGTTTCGCGACAAGGACAAGCAGGGCGGCCCGAGGATCAAGGCGGTGTTCGTGCTGTTCAACAAGGCGCCCTATTCCATCATCGCCCGCAGAAGCCGCGGCGTCCGTGCGCTGACTGACATCGAGGGCAAGACGCTCGGCGTCGCCGAAGGCGACCTGTCGGTCCGGCTGTGGCCGGCGGTAGCCCACCAGAACGGCATCAAGATCAAGACCGTGAAACAGAGCAGCATCAGCGCCGCAGTACGCGAGCCGATGCTTTCGGCGGGCCAGATCGACGCCGTGACCGGATTCTCTTATCTGTCGGCGATCAATTTGAAGGACCGCGGCGTGCCGGCCGACGATCTGGCGGTGCTGAAACTCGCCGACTATGGCTGCGAGGCCTATGGTTTCGCTGTTATCGCCAATCCGGCGCTGGCAGCCGCCAAGCCCGAGACGGTGAAGGGATTCGTGCGGGCCGCGATCGGCGGCCTGAATCTCACCGTCAAGGACCCTGCAGGCGCTGCGACCGAAGTCGCCAATCGCATGGACGGCGGCTCAAAGGACCTCGAACTCGAACGCCTGCAAGCCATCCTGCGCGACAACATCCTGACCAGCGAAGTGAAACGCAACGGCATCGGCGCGATCGATCCGGCACGCTTCGAACGCTCGATCGACCAGGTCTCGGAAGATTTCAAGTTTCAGAAGCGGCCGCAGGCCTCCGACATTTTTGACGACCAGTACCTGCCGCCGCTCAACGGCCGCTTGATCAATTGAGGCAGTGCCCCTTCATGGAGAGGTGGGCGTGTTATCCGCAAGCGATTAGAGATAAAAGCGATTGAACAAATTCATCCCGCTCTGGTTCTCCGCCGCGATCCCTGATTAGTATAGTGGCCGCTGATCGCTTCCTTTGAGTCCTTGATCCGAATGTCCATGCTGCGCCTCTACACCCGCGTCCTCGAGCTGCTCGGCAAGGAGGCGCGGCTGGGCTGGATTCTGGCCTTCGCCAACCTGCTGCTGGCCGGCGCGCAATTCGCCGAGCCGGTGCTGTTCGGCAAGATCGTCGACGTGCTCTCCGGCAAACCGCAGGCCGGGCCGCTGGCGTCGAATTCGGCGTGGCCGCTGCTCGCGGCCTGGGTTGCGTTCGGCCTGTTCACGATCCTCTGCAGCGCGGCGGTCGCGCTCAACGCCGACAAGCTGGCGCACCGCCAGCGCCAGGTGGTGCTGACGGATTATTTCGAGCATATCATGCAGTTGCCGCTGACCTTTCATTCCGGCACCCATTCCGGCCGGCTGATGAAGGTGATGCTGAACGGCACCGATGCGCTGTGGCGGCTCTGGCTCGGTTTCTTCCGCGAGCATTTTGCCGCAATCCTGTCGCTGGTCGTGCTGCTGCCGCTCGCGCTCTACATCAACTGGCGGCTGGCGATCCTCCTGTTCGTGCTGTGCGTGGTGTTCACGGTGCTGACCACGCTCGTGGTGCGCAAGACCTACGGCATGCAGAGCGAAGTCGAAGCGCAATACAGCGACCTTTCGGCACGCGCCTCCGACGCGCTCGGCAATGTCGCACTGGTGCAGAGCTTCGTGCGGATCGATGCGGAAGTTCAGGGCCTGCGCTTCGTCGCCGACAAGCTGCTCGCCGCTCAGATGCCGGTGCTTGGCTGGTGGGCGCTGGTCACCATCATCACCCGCGCCTCCACCACCATCACGGTGCTGGCGATCTTCTCCGTCGGCATCTACCTGCACGGACAAGGGCAGACCACGGTCGGCGAGATCGTCATGTTCGTGAGTTTTGCGACCATGCTGATCCAGAAGCTCGAACAGGTGGTGAGCTTCATCAACAGCGTGTTCATGGAGGCGCCGCGCCTGCAGGAATTCTTCGACGTGCTGGACGCGGTGCCCGCGGTGCGCGACCGGCCCGGCGCGATGGATACCGGCCGCCTCTCCGGCCTCGTCGAATTCAACGACGTCTCGTTTTCCTATGACGGCAAGCGGCCCGCGGTCGAGGACGTTTCGTTTACCGCCCTGCCCGGCCAGACCATCGCGCTGGTCGGCCCGACCGGCGCCGGCAAATCGACGGCGATCGCGCTTCTGCACCGCGCCTTCGACCCGCAATCCGGCATTATCAAGATCGACGGCATGGATATCCGCGGCCTGAAGCTGACCGCGCTGCGGCGGAACATCGGCGTGGTGTTCCAGGAGGCGCTGCTGTTCAACCGCTCGCTCGCCGACAACCTCCGCGTCGGCAAGCCGGACGCCACCGACGAGGAAATGCGCATCGCCGCAAGCCGCGCGCAGGCGCTGGAATTCATCGAACGCAGCGAAAAGAAATTCGAGACCCACGCCGGCGAGCGCGGCCGCATGCTGTCCGGCGGCGAACGGCAACGCCTGTCGATCGCGCGCGCGTTGCTGAAGGACCCGCCGATCCTGATCCTCGACGAGGCGACCAGCGCGCTCGACGCCGTCACCGAAGCCAAGGTCAACGCCGCCCTCGACGAGGTCATGAAGGGCCGCACCACCTTCGTGATCGCGCACCGGCTTTCAACCATTCGCAACGCCACCCGTATCCTGGTGTTCGACAATGGGCGCGTGATCGAAAGCGGAACTTTCGATGAACTGGTGGCCAAAGGCGGACGCTTTGCGGAACTCGCGAAGGCCCAGTTCATGGTGCAGGAGAATGCGCGCGCCGGAATCGAGGCCAAATAGGCTAGCGTGAGCGCGATCACGGTTTGGACATCGCCGAATTTGCGACGATTTCGTCCACCATTTAATCGCCCGGGCTCTGTTCTGGCCGGCCAAGCCGGTATAGGTTTGCGCCTGCCGCAAAGCGACGGCGCCGGACACGCTTGAAACCCGAACGTTAGCTTCTCAAGGACCTCCTTTTCGAAGGCGGGTCTCAAAGGACCGGAACGGAAAAGTGCAACTTCTTCGCCTGCTGCCACGCCATTCGTCGATGAACTGGATTCTCCTCGTGGCGGCGCTAGCCGTCGTGACGCCGCGCGCCGTGCAAGCCGAAGCGCTGCTGGTCGTTGAAGCCGACACCGGCAAGGTGCTGCAGGCCGACAACGCCACCATGCCCTGGTACCCCGCCTCGGTGACCAAGATCATGACCGCCTACGTCACGCTGAAGGCCGTGAAGGACGGGCGTCTGTCGCTCGACACGCTGCTGACGGTGTCGCCGGTCGCAGCCTCGGAATCGCCGTCCAAGATGGGTTTTCCTCCGGGCACCCAGGTCACCGTCGACAACGCGCTCAAGATGATGATGGTGAAGTCGGCCAACGACATGGCTGTGGTGCTTGCCGAAGGCGTCGGCGGATCGATCGACGGTTTCTCGGCGATGATGAACCAGACCGCCGCGAGGCTCGGCATGACGCAGACGAGCTACGTCAATCCGAACGGCCTGCCGGCGGATGGACAGATCACCTCGGCGCGCGATCTTGCGATCCTGGCGCGCGCCGTCATTCGCGACCTGCCGGAATACGAATACTTCATGCACATTCCCTCGATCCGCTACGGTCGCAGGGTGACGCAGAATTTCAACAAGCTGATCGGGCGCTATCCCGGCGCCGACGGTTTCAAGACCGGCTTCATCTGCGCTTCCGGCTACAATCTGGTTGCGTCTGCGACGCGCAACGGCAAGCGGCTGATCGCCGTCGTGCTCGGCGCGTCCTCGGGCCAGGCACGCGCGGTGCGCGCCGCGCAGTTGCTGGAGCGTGGCTTCGGCAACGGACTGGGCTGGCTGAAGCCTTCGCTCGGTACCGTCGACAGTCTGGTTCCGATCGATGCGACGCCGCCGAACCTGCGCGAAGAGATGTGCAACGGCAAACGCAAGCGGCCGGCCACCGACGAGGACGCCGACGTCGTCGCCACCAACGGCAGCGCGTCGAGCGGCGAGACCGCGGTCACGTTCTTCACCGCCGCCGGGCTGCAGCCGCCGATGGCCAAGCCCGCGGACTTGATGGCTGCCGCGGCGGTGCCGTCCGAGCCCGTCCCGGTCTATACCGGTCCGACCAAGACCGGCGCCGCGTTGATCGCGGCCGTTGCGGCGGAGGCCCAGAAGCAGGCCTCGGCAAAGCGCGGCAAGAAGTCGAAGATTGCAGCGAAGAAGCCCGACGCCGCGGCAGCACCCAAGGCTGAAGCCAGCGCGAAGCCGGCCGCCAAGCCTGCGACGGTCAGGCATGCGAACGCCAAGCCGGAGGCTGCCGCCACCAAGCCAGCCGCCGCGGCCGATAGAAAGCCAGCCGCCAAGCCTGCTGCCGTCGGAGACAAGCCCGCGCCGAAGCCGGCCAAGCCGAAGGCCACCGCGAAGCCCAAAGGCGAAACCAAGCCGGCTGGTTAACGGGCCGCGAAGCCACCGTAATTAGGCAGCTTTCCTGCCGTTCGGCCGAACTATTCCAGATCGCTGAATGCGTCGATAACGCGCAGCCGCTTGCCATCGGCGGCGGCATTCACAATACTGCCCAAAACAAGGCGAGCCCGGCTAGGAAACAGGGAAACAAGCAGAGGGGAATACCATGGAGCGGATCTGGCTCAAGCAATATCCGGCCGGCGTGCCAGCCGATATCGACGTCACCCAGTACTCATCGCTGGTCGAGCTGTTGGAAGAAAGCTTTGCGAAGTTCGCCGACCGCAAGGCGTTCATCTGCATGGACAAGTCGATCAGCTACCGCGACCTCGACGATATGTCGGCCGCGCTCGGCGCCTATCTGCAGGGCAAAGGCCTGCAAAAGGGCGCCCGCGTCGCGCTGATGATGCCGAACGTGCTGCAATATCCGGTCTCGACCGCCGCCGTGCTGCGCGCCGGCTATGCGGTCGTGAACGTCAACCCGCTCTACACCCCGCGCGAGCTCGAGCATCAGCTCAAGGATTCCGGCGCGGAGGCGATCATCGTTCTGGAGAATTTCGCCACCACCGTGCAGCAGGTGATCGCGAGGACCGCGGTCAAGCACGTGATCGTCGGCAGCATGGGCGACCTGCTCGGCTTCAAGGGCGTGATCGTCAATCTGGTGGTCCGCAAGGTGAAGAAGATGGTGCCGGCCTGGTCGATCCCGGGCGCGGTCTCGTTCAACGATGCGCTCGCCGCCGGCCGCGGCAAGAAGCTCGACAAGCCGAAGCTCACGCTCGATGACGTCGCCTTCCTGCAATACACCGGCGGCACCACCGGCGTCTCCAAGGGCGCGACGCTGCTGCACAAGAACATCCTCGCCAACGTGCTGCAGAACGACGCCTGGCTGCAGCCGGCGCTGAAGAAGCCGCCGATCGTCGACCAGATGATCATCGTCTGCGCGCTGCCGCTCTATCACATCTTTGCACTGACCGCGTGCTACCTCTTGGGAGTGCGCGCCGGCGGCACCAATCTGTTGATTCCCAACCCGCGCGACATGGCCGGCTTCGTCAAGGAGTTGATGAAATACCAGGTCAGCTTCTTCCCGGCCGTCAACACGCTCTACAACGGCCTGCTCAACACGCCGGGCTTCGACAAGGTCGATTTCTCCAAGCTGAAAGTCTCCAACGGCGGTGGCATGGCGGTGCAAAGACCGGTTGCCGAGAAGTGGTTGAAGATAACGGGCTGCCCGCTGGCGGAAGGCTACGGCCTGTCGGAAACCTCGCCGGCGCTGACCTGCAACCCCGCCGACACCGACCAGTTCTCCGGCTCGATCGGCATTCCCGTACCCTCGACCTACATCTCGATCCGCGACGACGACGGCAAGGAGGTGCCGCTCGGCGAGCCGGGCGAGATCTGCGCCAAGGGCCCGCAGGTGATGGCCGGCTATTGGAACCGGCCGGAAGAGACCGCCAACGTGATGACCGCGGACGGCTTCTTCCGCACCGGCGACATCGGCGTGATGGATGAGCGGGGCTACACCAAGATCGTCGACCGCAAGAAGGACATGATCCTGGTCTCGGGCTTCAACGTCTACCCGAACGAGATCGAGGAAGTGATCGCGAGCCATCCAGGCGTGCTCGAATGCGCCGTGATCGGCGTAGCCGACTCGAAATCGGGCGAAGCGGTGAAGGCCTTCATCGTCAAGAAGGATCAAAACCTCACGGCCGACGACGTCATCAAATATTGCGGCACGCAGCTCACGGCCTACAAGGTCCCCAAGCAGATCGAGTTCAGGACCGATCTGCCCAAGACCAATGTCGGCAAGATCCTGCGCCGCGAATTGCGCGACGAGAAGAAGGCCGCGGCCTAAAAGCCGTACGGACTTGCTGTCAATGGTCGAAGATTCCGTCACGCCGGCCGGGATTCTGGCGTTCTGGCGTGACGCCGGTCCCAAGCGCTGGTACACGCCCGATGAAGCGTTCGACGCAGAGGTGCGCCGGCGCTTTTTCAGCCTGTGGCAGCACGCGACAGCCGGCGAATTGTCGTCATGGGAAGCAAGCGATGACGGCGCGCTCGCGCTCGTCATCGTGCTCGACCAGTTTCCCCGCAACATGTTCCGCGGCGACATCAGGACCTATGCCAGCGATGCCGAGGCGCGTGAGGTGGCGCATCGCGCCATCGAACGCGGCGTGGACGCGCGGATCGATGGCGCTTTACGTGAATTCCTCTATCTGCCGTTCATGCATTCGGAGCATCTGGTCGACCACTTGCGCTGCATTGAGCTGTCGCGCGCGGCCGGCCATACCGAAAGCCTGAAATGGGCCGAGCACCACGCCAAGATCATCCGCCGCTTCGGGCGCTTTCCTCACCGCAACCACATTTTGGGCCGCGCGACCACGCCGGACGAGCAGGCCTTCCTGGACGAAGGGGGCTTTTCGCCGTGATGACGGAAGCGTGAACGGCCTCAACCGTTGCCGTTTCGCCTGCTCTGAATATTGTACCGGCCGCCTGCCCGGTCTAAGAAACTATCTGCTCATTGAGGGAGAATTGACGATGACGATCCAAGTTGGCGACAAGCTGCCGGAAGCCAAGTTTCGCGTGATGACGGCGGAAGGGCCGCAGGTCAAAACCACCGACGATATTTTCAAGGGCAAGAAGGTGGCGCTGTTTGCGGTGCCCGGCGCCTATACCGGTACCTGCCACAAGATGCATCTGCCGAGCATCTTCCTCAACGCCTATGCCATCAAGGACAAGGGCGTGAGCACCATCGCCATCGTCTCCGTCAACGACGCCTTCGTCATGAACGCCTGGAAGCGCGACACCGACCAGCGCGACGAAGCCGTATTCCTCGCCGACGGCAATGCCGACTTCACCAAGGCGATCGGCATGGAGCTCGACGCCTCCGGCAACGGGCTGGGCATCCGCTCCAAGCGCTACTCGATGCTGGTGGACGACGGCGTGGTGAAGAAGCTCAACCTCGAGCCGGCGCCCGGCAAGGTCGAGGTTTCCGGCGGCGATACGCTGCTGGGGCAGCTCTGAGCTCTACGTCATTGCGAGCGAAGCGAAGCAATCCATTTCACCGGGTGTGCTGAAGCATGGATTGCTTCGTCGCTACGCTCCTCGCAATGACGGTTGTTGGCGCTCGCGCCTATCAAAGCTGTCGTCGCCCGGCGGGCCTACTTCCCCACCCTCTCCTGCAACCGCGCCATCGCCACGCCCTCACGCGCCAATTGATCGGCGCGCTCGTTTTCGGCGTGGCCGGCATGGCCCTTGATCCAGTGCCAGCGCACCTGGTGCGGTTTCAGCGCGGCATCGAGCCGCTGCCATAGTTCGACATTCTTGACCGGCTTCTTGTCGGCGGTGCGCCAGCCGTTTTTCTTCCAGCCGTGGATCCAGCCAGTGATGCCCTGACGCACATACTGGCTGTCGGTGGTGAGGTCGACCACGCACGGCTTTTTCAGCGCTTCCAGCGCCGAGATCGCCGCCATCAGCTCCATGCGGTTGTTGGTGGTGTGGGCCTCGCCGCCCTTCAGTTCTTTCTCTTTGTCGCCGAATCTCAGGATGGCGCCCCAGCCGCCGGGGCCGGGATTGCCCGAGCAGGCGCCATCGGTGAAGACCGTCACGTGGGGCAGTTCGCTCAAGCGACGCATCCCGGCTGGGTCAGGCCGTAATCGCGCACGCTCGCGACGTTCTGGTGGAAGCGCAGCTTGCGGACATATTCGAGCGGGTCTTTGGGCTTGACCAGCGCGCCCGGCGGCACGTTGAGGAAATCGACCAGCCGCGTCAGCAGGAAACGCAGCGCCGCGCCGCGCGCCAGCAGCGGCAGCGCCTCCTGCTCGGCTTCAGACAATTGGCGCTCGCGGCCATAGGCGTTGAGCAACGCGCGGGCCTTGGTGACGTTGAAGGAATGATCCGCTTCGAAGCACCACGCGTTCAGGCAGATCGCGATGTCGTAGGCCAGCATGTCGTTGCAGGAGAACGGGAAGTCGATCAGCCCCGACAATTTATCGCCGAGGAAGAACACGTTGTCGGGAAACAGATCGGCATGGATGACGCCGGGCGGCAGGTCTTTCGGCCAGCACGCTTCGAGGTGATCGAGCTCGCGTGCGATGAAATCCTGCAAGCCGGGCGCGACGCTATCGGCACGCGGCGCGGCGAGATCGAACAGCGGCCGCCAGCCCTCGACCGACAGCGGGTTCTTGCGGAACATCGGGAAGTCCCGTCCCGCCACATGCATCCTGGCCAGCGCCTCGCCGACGCCGGTGCAATGCGCGGCGTTGGGCCGCCGCGGCCACACGCCTTCGAGGAAGTTGATGATCGCCGCGGGACGGTCCGCAAGCTCGCTATAGACCTCGCCCTTGCGATTGCGGGCGGGCTGCGGGCAACGCACACCGCGCTCGGCCAGATGCGCCATCAGCGACAGGAAGTACGGCAAATCGTCCACCGCCACGCGCTTTTCATAGAGCGTGAGGATGAACGCGCCCTTGCTGGTATGCAGCAGGAAGTTGGAATTCTCGACGCCCTCGGCGATGCCCTTGTAGGAGAGCAACTCGCCGATGTCGTAGCCCTTAAGGAACTCCGCGAGGTCTTCGGCGGCGACGTCGGTGTAAACCGCCATCGCGACTACTCGGCGGCAGCTTCGGGCCGCAGCGAACGCGGCAGCGGGAAGAACTCGTTCTCCTCCGCGGCCGACACCGTCTCCACATGCAATTCGAACCGCTCGGCGAAGGCGCCCATGATCTCCTCGACGATCACTTCCGGCGCGGATGCACCCGCCGTGATGCCGAGGCTCTTGATGCCCTCGAACCGCGACCAGTCGAGATCCGAGGCACGCTGTGCCAGGATCGCAATCTTGCAGCCCTCGCGCTCGGCGACCTCGCGCAGCCGCTGCGAGTTCGACGAGTTCGGCGCGCCGACCACGATCAGCGCATCGACCACCGGCGCCACCTTCTTGACCGCGAGCTGGCGGTTGGTGGTGGCGTAGCAGATGTCTTCCTTGTGCGGCCCGTTGATGTTCGGGAAGCGCTCCTTGAGCAGTGCCACGATCTCGGCGGTGTCGTCGATCGACAGCGTCGTCTGGGTCACGAAGGCGAGGTTGTTGGGATCCTTCGGCGTGAACGTCTTGGCGTCTTCCGCGGTCTCGATCAGCGTCACCGCGCCGGCCGGCAACTGGCCGAGCGTGCCGACCACCTCGGGGTGGTGGGAATGCCCGATCAGGAGGATTTCGCGGCCGCGCTTGAAATGAATCGCCGCCTCGCGGTGCACCTTCGTGACCAGCGGGCAGGTCGCGTCCAGCGAGAAGAAATTGCGGGCGCGGGCGTCGGCCGGAACCGATTTGGGAACCCCGTGGGCCGAGAACACCACCGGGGCGTTGGTATTGTCGGGAATTTCGGCGAGTTCCTCGACGAAGATCGCGCCCTTGGTCTTCAGGCTGTCGACCACGTAGCGGTTATGCACGATCTCGTGGCGGACATAGACCGGGGCGCCATAGATGGCGAGCGCCCGTTCGACGGTATCGATGGCCCGCACCACCCCGGCGCAGAAGCCTCGGGGGGAACAAAGCACGATTCTGAGATCTGGTTTCGCTGACGTTGACACAGAAGGCATCGGGGCTATCTCGGAGACCGAATCACCCCTAGCCGGCGGGCTGGGAACGGCCAATTCGCATAAGGACTTGGGACTGCTTTCGGGCTCTGTCAAGGCACTTTAGCAGACCATTGCGCCAATACCCCGGGAAGGCGTATATAGCGCCCTAATTCCCGTCATCACCGATGACCATAGGCTTCGCCTCCAAAAGAGGTGGGCGAGGCACAAAGGAGATTTGCCATGAGCAATGCACCGCTGATGCCAAAAGCGACTGCCGTGTGGCTGGTTGACAATACCGCGCTGACCTTCGACCAAGTGGCCGATTTCACCAAAATGCACCCCCTTGAGGTCCGTGCCATCGCCGATGGCGACGCCGCCCAGGGCATCAAGGGCATGGACCCGATTTCGACCGGCCAATTGTCCCGGGACGAGATCGAAAAGGGCGAAAAGGACCCGAATTACCGCCTCAAGCTCGGCGAGAGCAAGGTTGTGCTGCCGCCGGCTGCCAAGAAGAAGGGCCCGCGCTACACCCCGGTGTCGCGCCGCCACGAGCGGCCGAGCGCGATCCTGTGGCTGGTCCGCAACCACCCCGAATTGAAGGACGCGCAGATCATGCGCCTGGTCGGCACCACCAAGACCACCATCGCGAGCGTCCGCGACCGCACCCACTGGAATGCCTCCACGCTGACCCCGATGGACCCGGTGACGCTCGGCCTGTGCTCGCAGATCGAGCTCGATTTCGAGGTGCAGCGCGCCGCCAAGGAAAAGCCGGTGCCTGCGGCCTACGGCGGCGCGACGCTGCTGCCGGCCTCCGAGACCACCAAGAAGGAGCCGGAATTCGAGCCGAGCGAGAAGACGGAAGACGACCTCAACGTCGACGCCGTGTTCGCCAAGCTGAAGACGATCGGCGGCAAGAAGCAGGACGACGAAGAGGAGTAAAGATTTCTCGGCGGCTTCGGCTGGAGAGAATTCGAACGCGGCGGTTCATCCCGCCGCGTTTTTGTTTAGGAGGCCGGGCCAGTTGGATTGTCGGGATTGGATCTCCGGTAAAGCCGCGTAATGTGCTGCAGCAGTTCGTCCGCCAGGAACGGCTTGATCAGGACAGAAATGCCATGTGCAGTAACCGAGTCCACGACCTCCGACCGGATGTCGCCAGTCATGACAATGGCCGGGATGTTCCAGCCAAGTGCTGCGCGCAGGGCATTAACAGTATCAACGCCGTTGGCCGATCCGCGAAGATTGTAGTCGCATATCAGCAAGTCGGGACGGATTTCTTGCCGGTTGATTCGCGCCAGCGCGTCATTCGCAGTGGCGACCACGATCGCGTCTATGCCTTTCGTTTTCAGCAGGCGACTTAGCGAGGCCCGGACACTCTTCTCGTCTTCAACGACAAGAATGATATCGGGGAAGTCCTCCCTTTCAAATCTAGGCGTCCGCGCTCTTTCCATCGTATCGCGGCTTGAGTCTCCGCGCGGAACCTCAATCGAAAACACGGTGCCCCTGCCGGAGGTAGAGCGCACATCGATCCTGTGCTCCAGTATCTTCCCCATACGTCTGACGATGGCCAGACCTAATCCGAAACCGCCGCGCTCCGCACCATGCGCGCCCTGATAGTATTCCTGAAATATATGAGGCAGTTGATCCTGCGAGATGCCGACGCCGCTATCCCAGACCTCGATCCGAATTTTGTCGCCCGCGCGGCGGCAGCCCAGCAGAATTGTTCCCCGATCTGTATATCGCACCGCGTTCGACAGCAGATTTCGCAACATTGCTTCGAGCATTCCCTTGTCGCTACGGACCAGGAGTTTCGAACGGACCAGGCGCCACCGCACCCCCTTCTCGGCAACGGAATCGAGGAAATCGGCTGCCAGGGAATCAAACACTTCATTGATCGCGAAGTCGCGCTTCGACGGACGGAGGTCCCCGGCCTCCAGACGATTGACATCGAGCAGGCTCGACAGAATGCTGGACATGGTGTCGAGAGATCGCGCTATTCCGCCGACAAGGTTGCGTCCCTCTCCATCCGGGAGGCGCGGCTCAAGTGCCGCTTGCAGGAATCTCAACGTTTGCAGCGGTTGTCGCAGGTCATGGCTGGCGGCAGACAGGAAGCTGGTTTTTGCCTGATCTGCCAACGCCGCTGATTTCCAGGCACGGGAAATCTCTTCCTCAAATCGCATCCGCTCCGTGACGTCGGTCGTCAGGCCGTTGATACGCGTGGGCACTCCGCTTGCGTCAAAATGCGTAACTGCAATTTGCTCCAGCCACACTTCGCCGCGTCCATCCGGCCGCAGAAATCGGAACGTCATCGAATGTGAATGCTCGTCCGGACGGGCCGTGTTCAAGCGAGTGGTGACCGACGGGCGATCATCGGGATGGATTTGTCTTACCCATTCCGCGCTGCTGAGAGATTGTCTCGGGCCAAGACCCAGGATTTCGGCCGCGTTCTGGCTCAGCCGTATCAGGCCGATGCGAAGGTCCCAATCAAAGGTTATCACACCGCCGGCCCGAAGCGCTTCTTCCAGTCGATGCTCTCTTTCGAGGATCGCGAGTTCGTGTGTCCGTCGCTCGCTGAACAGAGCCGCCAGCACAAGCGCGCCGAACGAAGTGGCCAGAATGGTCGCCTGAGCAGACAGGATACGCTCCTCAAGCGGCAAGCGGGTATCGCCGAAGAGGCCAATGGCAAATATTGTCGTCCATACAATCGTCATTGCGCACATGAACGTTGCCACAGCTGTAAAGGCGGCGCGAACGCGGGCGGCGATCCACACAAACAGCGGACAGAGCGAGGCAATCGCCAGTTCGCGAGTCCACGGCTCATGGGGCAGAAAGACCAGGAGCAAACACAGCGTAGCCACGATCGCAAGCGCGAAGGTCCCCTCCGCAATTTCGCGCCGTGGCGGAGCCTTGCGCAAGAACGACGCGAGCCCAATCACCAGCGGTGCGACCGTAATAGTACCCAGTGTTTCGGAAGCGACCCAGTGACGCCATATCGTTACGGCGGATGAGGCTGAGGGGTGAAAGTACATAAATCCAAGCGTGCCTACGATACCGCTCATAAAGGCTGTAACTATCGTGGCGCCGAACAATCCAAAGACACGACGCAGCTGATTGAGCTCAAATGGTGCGCCATAGAATCGCTGGATAAGCCCTGCGACGATGACGGGTTCGCCCGCATTCGCCACGGCAAAAAACGTCGTGCTGGCAAGATTGCGGTCGCCGAGCAGATTGGCTGCAAAAGTGGCAACGACCACGCCGATGACGACCGGCCACCGAACGGTCGGCCCGAACGCCACTAGGATACCGGTGGCTACGCCCGCTGCAGGCCAGAACACTGCGACGCCGTCCGCCTTGTCGATCAGAGCGAGGCTAAGGCGCGCGGCGAGGAAATAAACAATCACGACTGAGATGGAGATGGCCCACGGCGGCCACGCCAGAGTCGAGTGCGTTGGAGGCGCATCACTTGTGGCCATATCCAAGCTCATCGTGCATACCCGCCAAGCATACGCAATTCAGCTTAAATTGCCGCTCGAGTCTCGCTTCTTCGTTCGACCGCTCCTTGTAATTAAATGGCTTGACCGCTCAGTATCCAGTGTCTGTGGTGGGCTGACAAGTGCAATCCAGCTGCTGGTGCAGTTCACGCGCGCCGTAGCGCGTTACCACGAAGAAGGAACCGGAATTGGGGCCGACCGAAAAGCAGCGCGACGATCTCAACGTCGACGCTGTGTTCGCCAAGTTCAAGACCATCGGCGGCGAGAAGCAGGGCGACGAGGAACAACGGCTGCCCCTATTCGGGTTGCCAGATTTCGAACGCGGCGGTTCATCCCGCCGCGTTTTGTTTGCGGCGAATACCGCCGGCTGGCCGCGCTTCAACCGTACTTCAACTTCATCCAGAGGATTCCGCCGGCCAGGACGATCGTAACCGCATTCGCGACGATCAGCGGCGCATCTCCGGAAAGCAGGCCGTACAACAGCCAAAGCAGAATGCCGAGCACCATGACGAGGAACATTCCAAGCGAAATGTCTTCGGTGGAGCGGGTTCTCCAGACTTTCACGAACTGCGGCGCATAAGCGAGGGTCGTGCACGCTGCAGCCGCAAACCCCAGCAGCTTGATAGCAAGTTGTTCCATGCCGCGCTTATAGCATCGATTCGAAGATGGATTTGCGAACGACGACCGGGTGAGCCGATACGGTTCACGCCTTCTTCAAGAACTCCGTGCGCAACACCAGGCCCTTGACCTTGTCGGTGCGGCCTTCGATCTCGTCGGGATCGTCCGTGAGGTGGATGTTCTTGATGACGGTGCCGCGCTTGAGCACGGTGGACGAACCCTTCAACTTCAAATCCTTGATCAGCGTGACGCTGTCGCCTTCGGCGAGCAGCGCGCCGTTGGAATCCCTGACCTTGATGTCCATGTGATGCTTTCTTTTGGAATGATCGCGAGGCGCTCGCTTCTTTCCTTCTCCCCTTGTGGGAGAAGGTGCCTTCGCGAGAGCGAAGGCGGATGAGGGGTCTCTATCCGCGGAGACAGACCCCTCACCCGTCTCGAATGAGCTGACGCTCATTCGATCCACCCCTCTCCCACAAGGGAAGAGGGGAAGGGACCCTCCTCAACCCAATTCGATCTCGTCGGATATCTCATGCGACAGGCTGACGCCTCCGATCGTCAGCACCATCTTCGCCGGCAGCTTCTCATTGCCCTTGAGCTTACCGGCCTCGATGGCGTCGCGCACGGCTTTTTCGATTTCGCGCTGCGAGGTGATGCCGACCTTCTTGAGGAAACCGCGCAGGCTGGCATTGAAGACGTCTTCGTTCATGAGGGCCTCCTGGTTAGGGCCTGGTCGGATTGTTCAGCATCTGCTCGGCGAGATTGCGTTGGGCACGATCGGTGCGGGCGTTGGCATTGCCGCGCTGCACGTCGCGGTTCTTGCGGCAGATGACATAATCGTTTGAACCTGCGGCGACATTGTTGGCGCGGCAGAATGCGTCGTCGTCGGCGCTGGTGTCGACCATGGTCGGCTGGCCGCGTTCGAGGCAACCGGTGAGCAATGGGGCTGCCAGCAGGAGCGCGATGAAGTGCTTTGCGGGTCCAAATTTCATTGCAGGCCTTCCGTTTTTCATCTCGTCATTGCCGGGCACCTGTCCCCGACCTGATCGGGGATGACCCTGCAATCCATCGAAAAGATGGCAGCCTGCTTTGAAGCCGATGGATGCCCGGGTCAAGCCCGCGGCTGTCCTGTTTTAATGTTTGCAGACGAGGCGCATGACGTTGATTCTTCTGTGTTCCACTTTTTGTTGCCCTCTAATCGATGAACGTCACGGTATCGGCAACGCTCGCCCGCGAGGTGCGGTAACTATTCACCTTGTGGGAATGGTCGGCGTAGCCGAACGAAATACCGCAAACCACCTTGCGATCGTCGGCGAGCTTGAAGTGCCGCCGGATCAGCCCGGAATGCCGCGCCAGTGCGGCCTGCGGAATAGTGCCGAGGCCGAGCGCCTGCGCCGCCAGCATGAAGTTGGAGACATAGGCGCCGCAATCGACCGCGCCGTAGATACCGAGGGGCTCGTCGGTGTGGATGATCGCGACATGCGGCGCGCCGAAGAAATTGTAGTTCTCCAGCGCCTGCTTCGCATACGCCATCTTGTCGCCGCGCGCGATGCCGAGCGTGTTGTAGAGCTGAAACCCGCTCTCGCGGCGGCGCTCCAGATAGACGCCGAGATATTCGCGCGGCGGCGCGAAATCATGATCGTCCTTGGCGCCGGAGGCGGCCTCGGCATAGATCGCCTTGCGAAACTTCTCCTTGGCCTCGCCGCTCGCAATCAGCACCTGCCAGGGCTGGCTGTTGCACCATGACGCCGTGCGTTGCGACACGTTCAATACGTGCTCAATGGTCTCGCGCGGTACCTCCTGCGGCAGGAAGGCGCGAACGGAATAGCGTTCGTTCAAGAGCTCCTTGAGCACGCCGATGCGATCGTCCGTCTCGTAACGCGCCTTTGCCGCAGCGTCCATGGTCATCGCCCCTTGGTCGGGATCTTGTTGAACGGCACGTCCTTGTCGACGCGGATATCGCCGGGCAGGCCGAGCACCCGTTCGGCGATGATGTTGCGCAGGATTTCATCGGTGCCGCCGGCGATGCGCATCGAGGGCGAAGACAGCAGCATCTGCTGGAACTGCCCGCTCGCCTCCTGCTCGTCAGCGCCGGTCAGCGCGCCGGCCGCACCCTGAAGATCCATCGCGTAAGTCGCGATATCCTGCAGCATCGAACCGGAGACCAGTTTACCGATGGAATTTTCCGGGCCCGGACGCTCGCCCTTGGAGAGCGACGAAATCGCGCGGTAGCTGGTGTATTTCAAGCCGCTCGCCTTCACCGCCCAGCCCGCAAGCTTCGAACGCGTCGCCGGATCGTCGATCGCGAGCCCGTCATCGGTCATCAGGTTCGAGCAGAACTCGAACATTTCGGGGAAACCCGTCGCGAGCCGCGAACCGATCGACATGCGCTCGTTCATCAGCGTGGTCAGCGACACATTCCAGCCGTCGCCGACGGCGCCGAGACGCTGGTGATCGGGAATCACCACATCGGTGAAATAGACCTCGTTGAACTCCTGCATGCCGTTGGCCTGCTTGATCGGCCGCACCTCGACGCCCTTGCTCTTCATGTCGAGGAAGAACATCGTCAGGCCCTTGTGCTTCGGCACATTGGGATCGGTGCGCGTGATCAGAAGACCGTAATCAGAGTAGTGCGCGCCCGAGGTCCAGATCTTCTGGCCGTTGACGATCCAGTTGTCGCCCTGCTTTTCCGCTCGCGTGCGCAAGCCTGCGACGTCGGAGCCGCCGGCCGGCTCGGAGAACAGCTGGCACCAGATATGTTCGCCGGAAGCAAGCTTCGGCAGATAATGACGCTTGTGCTCCTCGCTGCCGAACGCCATCACGGTGGGGCCGCACATGCCCTCGCCGATCTGGAACGGCTGCGTCAGCTTGCCGTAGACGCCCTCTTCCTGCTGCCAGATCACCTTCTCGATCGGGGTCGCGCCGCGGCCGCCATATTCCTTCGGCCAGTGCAGGCAGGCCCAGCCGCCTTCGGCCTTCTTCTTCTGCCAGGCCTTGCCGACATCGACGATCTCTTCCTTCTCCAGCCGGATACGGCCGAGCGAGGACTTTGACAGCTCCGCCTCGTATTGCCTCGGCGCGTTGGCGTCGATCCATTTGCGCGCGGTAGTGCGGAATTCGGCTTCCTGCGGGGTGTCATCGAAGTTCATGGCGGCTTCCTTTTTGTTCTTCGTAGGTGGGCTAAGCGAAGCGAGCCCACCATCTGAGTGTGACGCGGTGGGCAACGCTTGCGCGTTATCCACCCTACGAATCTTTACGCTCTTCCCTTGGTCGGGATCTTGTTGAACGGCACGTCCTTGTCGACCCTGATGTCGCCGGGCAGGCCAAGCACGCGCTCGGCGATGATGTTGCGCATGATCTCGTCGGTACCGCCCTCGACGCGGGTGCCCGGCGCGCGCAGCAGCATCGCCTGGAATTTGCCTGCAACCTCGGCCTCTTCAGGCCCGCTCAGCACGCCAGCGGCGCCCTGCAGGTCGAGCGCATACATCGCGACTTCCTGGACCATCGATCCCGCAACCAGTTTGCCGATGGAATTTTCCGGCCCCGGACGCTCGCCTTTCGACAGCGCCGAGATCGCGCGCATGCTGGTGTATCGGAGGCCACTGGCCTTCACCGCATAATTCGCAAGCTTCGAGCGGACGCTGCGATCCTCGATCGCGGGTCCATCTTCCAGCATCAGGCTGTTGCAGAAGTCGAACAGTTCCGGGAAGCCGGTCGAGACGCCGGCGCCGATCGACATGCGCTCGTTCATCAGCGTGGTCAGCGAGACGTTCCAGCCGTCATTGACGGTGCCTAGCCGCTGCGAATCCGGAATCTTCACATCGGTAAAATAGACCTCGTTGAAGTCGGACTGGCCGCTGGCCTGCTTGATCGGCCGCACCTCGACGCCCGGGCTCTTCATGTCCAGGAAGAACATGGTGAGGCCCTTGTGCTTGGCGACGTTCGGATCGGTTCGCGTCAGCAGGATGCCGTAATCAGAGTAATGCGCGCCCGAGGTCCATATCTTCTGGCCGTTGATGATCCAGTCGTCGCCGTTCTTCTCGGCGCGGGTGCGCAGACCTGCGACGTCGGAGCCGCCGGCGGGTTCGGAGAATAGTTGACACCAGACTTTTTCGCCCGAGGCCAGCGGCGGCAGGTATTTGCGCTTCTGCTCCTCGCCGGCGAACGCCATCATGGTTGGCCCACACATGCCGTGGCCGATGATGAACATGCCGGAGAGCTTGCCGAACGGGCCCTCTTCCTGCTGCCAGATCACGCGCTCGATCGGCGATGATCCACGGCCGCCATATTCCTTCGGCCAGTGCAGGCACGCCCAGCCGGCGTCGGCCTTCTTCTTCTGCCAGGCCTTTGCGACCTCGAGAATATTGGCGCCCTTGAGCACGGTGCGGCCGAGCGAGGACTTTCGAAGTTCTTCCTCATATTGCTTCGGCGCGTTGGCGGAGATCCACGCCTTGGCTTCTGCGCGGAACGCGGCTTCCTGCGGGGTGTCGTCGAAGTTCATGAGCGTGGTCCTTCAATTCTATCGGTCGTCCCTGCGAACGCAGGGACCCATAACCACCGGCCTACAAATTTAACCCGGGCTCTCGCATCGTGATCCAATCGAAACTTCTCGGCGTATGGGTCCCCGCTTTCGCGGGGACGACAACGGCGGTGATAGCCTACGCCGCGTTCTTCTTGCGCATGCGGTCGATCAACTGATCTTCCCAGTACGACAGGCTGCCGAGCGTCAGCGCGGTCGTGTTGGCGCGGCGGTAGTACATGTGGCAGTCGAACTCCCAGGTGAAACCCATGCCGCCGTGAACCTGGATGTTGTTCTTGGAGCAGTGCTGGAACGCCTGCGTCGCGCTGATGCGCGCAGCGGCTGCTGCTTCGGGCAACTCGGAGGCGTTGGTCGAGAGCGCCCAGGCGCCGTAGTAGCAGTTCGAGCGCGCCAGCGTCGCCGAGACATACATGTCGGCGAGGATGTGCTTCACCGCCTGGAACGAACCGATCGGCCGGCCGAACGCGATACGATCCAGCGCATAGTCGCGGCCCATTTCGAGCGCGCGATCGGAGCCGCCGACCTGTTCGAACGCCAGCAGCACTGCCGCGCGGTCGAGCACCTGGGTCAAAATGCTCCAGCCGTCACCGGCGGCACCGAGCGGCTCGGCCTTGGCGTTCTTGAAGGTGAGTTCGGCCTGGCCTCGGGTCGGATCGACATTGGTCAGCGATTTGGCTTCGACGCCGCCGGTCTTCAGGTCGACCAGGAACAGCGAGATATCGGAATCGCGACCCGTGGAGCCGGTACGCGCGGCGACCACGGCGAAATCGGCGATCGCGCCATCCGGCACCGGTTTCTTCACGCCACTGAGCGTGCCGCCGGAGGCCTGCAGCTTGATCGCCTTCGGCGACGGATTGCCCTTGCCCTCGAACAGCGCCAGCGTGCCGATCGCTTCGCCGCTCGCAATCTTCGGCAGCCATTTCTGCTTCTGCGCGTCCGAACCTGCCAGCAACAAAGCCTCAGCAGCGAGGTAGACGGTGGACGAGAACGGCACCGGCGCATTCGCGCGACCCATTTCCTCCGCGATCACGCAGAGCTCGAGATGGCCCGCGCCCGCGCCGCCGAATTCTTCGGGGATCGCGACGCCGAGAAAACCCATCTCGGCGAGGCCCTTCCACAGCGTCTTGTCGTACGGCGCCTTGCCGTCGAGTACCTCACGCACGGCCTTCGGCGGGCATTTTTCGGCGAGAAACTTCCTCGCCTCGTCGCGCATCTGTTTTTGTTCGTCGGAGAAATCGAAGTTCATGGCGGGTTACTCGCGTTGATGGTGGCTCGTAGGATGGGTGGAGCGAAGCGATACCCATCATTGTTTGGTTGCGGTTGATGGGTTTCGCTGCGCTCTACCCATCCTACGGTCAGTTCAAAATGATCACGTCCTCTCCCGGCTTCTCGGCGTATAGCTTCTCCACCAGCGCGGCGCGGCGCTCGAGGCCGGCGCGCTGGTTGATGTAACCCTTGTCGGTGAGCTCGTTGCCGTCGATCGAGGGCGGCTCGGCCATCAGCATCGCGCGCGCGATCCGCATGCTGCTGCCGGTGGCGGCCGCGTTGTGCGCTTCCAGCCCGCGCTTCAGGCAGGCGATCACTTCGGGATGCTTGACCACGTCTTCAAACGTCGCATCGGGACTGCGGACGATCTGCCGGCAGGCGTGCAGATTGGGCCAGGCCAACAGCCCGATGAATTCCCGGTCCTGCCCAGCCACCAGTGCGTCGTGCACAACAGGCGTGGCGGCAGCGATCGCATCGGTCCGCAGCGAGCCGACATGGACGAAGGTACCGGTCGTGAGCTTGAAGTCCTCGACCACGCGGCCGGCGAAGATGATGCCCTGCAATGGATCCTTTTCATCGACGAATATGCCTGCATCGCCGATGCAATAGAACCCCTCCTCGTCGAACATCTTCTTCGTCAAATCAGGCTGGCCGAAATAGCCCGGCGTGACGTTGACGCCGCGCAGGCGCAACTCGTACTTCGAACCGCACGGCACCATCTTCAGCTCGACGCCGGGGAACGGCAGGCCGATCAGGCCGACGCGCTCGGTGTCCCAATAGGTGCCGGTCGAGGTCGGCGCGGTCTCGGTCGAGCCCCACCCCGTATAGAACACGATGCGCTCGCCGGTGGTCTTCACCGCCAGCGCCTGCATGCGGTCGTAGAGATCATCAGGCAGCCGCGCGCCGCCGTAGGCCATCACGGTCAGATTCTTGAAGAAAGATCGACATAGCGCGTCGTCCTTTTCCATGGCCGCCGCCAGCGCCGCATAACCGGCGGGCACGTTGGCATAATAAGTCGGCGAAATCTCGCGCAGGTTACGCAGGGTCTCCTCGATCTGGCCGGGCATCGGCCGGCCGTCGTCGATATACAGCGTGCCGCCATCGACCAGGATCGGATGGAACGCGGCATTGCCGCCCATGGTGTGATTCCACGGCATCCAGTCGAGCACGGTCGCAATCGGCCCGTTCGGATCGCGCGGGCGCACCTGCATCATCATCGCCGCATTTGCGCACATCATCTCCTGCGTGTTGATGACGGCCTTCGGCATGCCGGTCGAGCCCGATGTGAACAGCAGCTTGCCGACGGTTTTGGGCGTGATCTTCGCAATCGACTCCTCGACCGCTTTGGTCACCGGCGTTGCGGCGAGATCGGCAAAGGACACGCTCTTGATGCCATCGCAGGGCCGCGCGACGTGGACGACAGTAACGCCGGTCAGGTCGAGCGCCTTCAAGGCCTTCTCAAAGGTCGGCCCGTCCTGCACCATCACGACCGCAGGCCTGATCAGGTCGAAGAGGTATTTGAGCTTGAGATGATCATGGCTCATCAGCGAATAGGCCGGCGACACCGGCGCTGCGGGAGAGCGCGCCTGCATCGCGGCCTGCGTCATCAGCGCGTGCTCGATCGAATTGCCGGACAGGATCGCAACGGGCTGGTCTTCGAGACCGAGATTGAGCAGGCCCTGCGTCAGCCCGTCGACGATGCGCTTGGCTTCGCCGTAGGAGACTTTCCGCCATTGCCGGTCCGCGTCGCCGCGTTGCGCCAGCCAGATGCGCTCGGGCGCCTGCTTCGCCCATTTCGAAAGCGACGCCGGGATATGCTTCTCGTAAGGCTGCAGCGGGATGCGCGACTTCAGGATGATGACGCCATCGGGACGACGCTCGACCGCGATGTCGCGCGCCAGCCACTCGATCTTGCGAAAGGCCGGCTTGGTCAACACTGCGGCAGCACTCCCACTCATATTGCGTCTCCCGGAATTCGGTCCTTTGCGGACTTCAAGTTCTATCGCTTGATATAGACAGGCTTTCGCTTTTCGAGAAAGGCGCTGATGCCTTCGTTGAAATCTTCCGAACGGCTGCACAACACCTGATTGCGGTCTTCCATCGCGATCACGGCTTCGATCGAGCCGGCATCGACGCTCATGTTGAGGCATTCTTTCGACAGCCTTAAGCCCACCGGCGAAGCCGTCATCATCGCATCGACGTAAGGTTCGACTGCTGCGTCCAGCCCGCCTTCCTCAACGACTTCGGAAACGAGGCCCACCGCAAGCGCACGTTCTGCGCCGATGAAGCGGCCGGTGAGGATCAGTTCGGACGCCACCGACACGCCGACCAGCCGCGGCAGGAAATAGGAGGTGCCGATGTCGCAGCCGCCGAGGCCGAGCTTGATGAAGGCGCAGTTCATCCGCGCGGACTTGGTGGCGATCCGGATATCGGCGGCGAGCGCCAGCGCAAAGCCACCGCCGGCCGCCGCACCCTGGATCAGCGCGATGATCGGCTGCGGACCGCGCCGCATCAGCATCACGATGTCGGCAATGCGCCGCTGCGAGTCCAGCGATTCGGTCACGCCGGGCGGCTCCTGCTGGCCGGCGCGGCGCTTCATCGCATGTTTGAGGTCGAGCCCGGCGCAGAACGACGCGCCGGCGCCCTTCAGTACGACCACGCGGATGGAGCGATTGCGCTGCAGGCCTTCGAAATAGGCGTTCAGCGCATCGATCATGTCAGGGTTGAGCGCGTTGAGGCTGTCCGGACGATTGAGCGTGACCCAATCGACCCCGTCATGATGTTCGATCAGCAGCGGGCTTGTCACGCAAGCCTCCCCACCGTCGTCCCGGCCAAGCGAAGCGCGAGCCGGGACCCATACGCCGTGTCGTGTCGATGGGGCATGGTCGCAGAGACCTTCCTGAGCAAAAACCGCCGCGGAGTATGGGTCCCCGCTTTCGCGGGGACGACGAGAGAGTGCGCCTTACCTTGGCGCCATGCGGATGGCGCCGTCGAGACGGATGGTTTCGCCGTTGAGCATCGGGTTCTCGACGATGTGAACCGCGAGCGCGCCGTATTCGGCGGCGTCGCCGAGGCGGGCCGGATGCGGCACCTGGGCGCCAAGGCTCTTGCGGGCCTCCTCGTTCAGGCCCATCAAGAGCGGCGTCAGGAACAGGCCGGGCGCGATGGTGTTGACGCGGATCTTGAGGCTGGCGAGATCGCGCGCGGCCGGGAGCGTGAGACCGACGACGCCGCCCTTCGACGCCGAATAGGCGATCTGGCCGATCTGGCCTTCATAAGCCGCCACCGAAGCCGTGTTGATGGCGACGCCGCGTTCTTCGCCGACCGGCGGCGCGGTCGCGAGGCGCTCAGCGAACAGGCGCAGCACGTTGAAGGTACCGATCAGATTGACATTGATGATGCGGACAAACTTCGCCAACGGATAGACGCCGTCCTTGCCGACGGTGCGCTGCGAACCGCCGATGCCGGCGCAGTTCATCAAGACGCGCGTAATGCCGTGGGCGGCTTCGGCCTTGGCAATCGCCGCCTTGATCGCCTCTTCGTCAGTCACGTCGGCATGAAGGGCAACGCCCTTCACTTCGGCGGCGACCTTTTCGGCGTTTTCCTTGTTCTGGTCGATGACGCCGATTTTCGCGCCCTTGGCGGCCATGGCGCGGGCGGTCGCGGCGCCGAGGCCGGAGCCACCGCCGGTGATGAGAACGGCTACGTCTTGCAACTGCATTGTAACAACCTTTCCTTGGGAGTTTCTTCTCTGGATTCGTAGGCTACTGAGTGTCGCGATCGTTATCCGGCGGCGGCACCTTTTTCTTTCCCGTTCAGCATCCCGCCGCAGATCAGCGCTTCCATATGCTTGATATATTCGCGGCAGACCTCGTCGGTGACGGGGCCGACACCGGTCGCCCGCGACATCGCGTGGCGGCCGAAGAACAGGTGATCGCAGGCGCCAACCAGGCTGGTGTAGAACATCACCGGATCGATGTTGCGAAACTCGCCGGCCTTGATGCCCTCCGCGAGCAGCCGCCGCTGGAATTCCAGGAGCGGCGCCACGAAAAACTTCGACACCTCGTCGGCCGCTTCCGTGCTGCTCTCATGCAGCAGATAGTGGATCAGCCGGTTCATATACGGGAACTGGTAATAGGCGCGGATAATGCCGCCGATATGCAGCTTGAGTTTTGCGGTCGGCGATATCGGCTGGCTGATGAGATATTCGAGCCCCGACATCTCGGTCGCGGCGTCGCGCGCCAGCAGCGCCAGTAACAGCCCGTCCTTGTTGCCGAAATGGTATTTCACCAGCGCGGCGTTGACGCCCGACTTCTGCGCGATGTCGGACAGCGACACCTCGATCGAGGCGCGCTCGATCATCAGTTCGCTCGCCGCGATAAGCAGCTTCTCGGCGGTGCTGTTTTTACCGCCCTGAGGCCTGGTCGGTATGCTGGTATTCAACTGCGATGCCATCGCTGCCTGGTCCGGAAATCCGGGCCGCACATAAGCGCATGCCGCGCCTGCACTCAAGAGTTAATTGATTGATTGACTAAATCCCGCAGCGCCCCTTAAATCCGGCCCAACTTTCAAACGCCATCCATAAACATCAGGGAGAACAGACATGGCCGAGGCCTATATCGTCGCCGCCGCGCGTACCGCGGGTGGCCGCAAGGGGGGACGTCTCGCAGGCTGGCATCCGGCCGATCTCGCCGCTTCGGTACTGAATTCGCTGGTCGATCGCTCCGGCGTCGATCCCGCCCAGATCGAAGACGTCATCATGGGCTGCGTGATGCAGGCCGGCGAGCAGTCCAACAACATCGCCCGCAACGCGGTGATGGCCTCGAAACTTCCCGAGAGCGTGCCCGCCACCTCGGTCGACCGCCAGTGCGGCTCGTCGCAGCAAGCGCTGCACTTCGCGGCGCAGGCGGTGATGGCCGGCTCGATGGACATTGTGATCGCCGCAGGCGTGGAATCGATGACGCGGGTGCCGATGGGCCTTGCCTCGCAGCTGCCCGCCAAGAACGGCTTTGGCCACTACAAGAGCCCGGGCCTCGAGCAGAAATATCCGAACATCGTGTTCAGCCAGTTCACCGGCGCGGAAATGATGGCGGAGAAGTACGGCCTCTCGAAGGACCAGCTCGACGAATACTCCTACAACAGCCACCAGCGCGCGATTGCCGCGACTCAAGGCGGCAAGTTCAAGGAAGAAATCGTTCCGCTGCAGATCACCCGCGCCGACAACTCGACCGATACCCATCACATCGACGAAGGCATCCGCTTCGACGCCAGCCTCGACGGCATCAAGGGCGTCAAGCTGATCGCCGAGAACGGCAAGCATACCGCGGCCAGCGCCAGCCAGATCTGCGACGGCGCTTCCGGCGTCTTGGTGGTGAACGAACGCGGCCTCAAGTCGCTCGGCGTCAAGCCGCTGGCGCGGATCCATCACATGACCATGATGGGCGGCGATCCCGTGATCATGCTGGATGCCCCGCTGCACGCCACCAAGCGGGCGCTGGAGAAGGCCGGGATGTCGATCAACGACATCGACCTGTTCGAGGTCAACGAGGCCTTCGCGGCCGTGCCGGTGGCATGGCTGAAGACGACAGGCGCCGATCCGGCACGGCTCAACGTCAATGGCGGCGCCATCGCGCTCGGCCATCCGCTCGGCGGCTCCGGCACCAAGCTGATGACCACGCTGGTCAATGCGCTGAAGCAGAACAACAAGCGTTACGGCCTGCAGACCATGTGCGAAGGCGGCGGCATGGCGAACGTGACCATCGTCGAGCGGCTTTAAAAACAAGAAAAGCGTTTGGCGACTGGCGAGCAGGGAGTGCGCTTCCTGCTCGCCATTTTCTTATTGAGGAAACACCCATGACCCATCCCTCCGTCCACGCCCGCACCTATCCGAACAAGATCGCCTATCAGATGGCGACGACCGGCAAGGCGATCACCTATCGTGAACTCGACGAGCTCTCGAACCAGGGCGCGCAACTGTTTCGTTCACTTGGGCTTAGGGCCGGCGACCACATTGCACTCCTGATGGAAAACCGCCTCGCCTTCATGGAGATCTGCTGGGCGGCGCAGCGCGCAGGTCTCTACTACACCGCGATCAGCCGCTATCTGACGCAGGACGAAATCGCCTACATCGTGAAAGACTGCGGCGCAAAAGTCTTCATCACCACGCCGAAATGCGCCGACCAGGTCAGGGGCCTCGTTGGCCAGCCTGATGGACCGCTGCTCTACATGATGGATGAGCCCGAGCCGGGCTTCCGTTCCTTTGACAGGGAAGCCGCCGCGCAGCCGGCCATGCCGATTGCGGATGAGCTGGCGGGCTACGACATGCTGTATTCGTCCGGCACCACCGGGCGGCCCAAGGGCATCAAGAAGGAGTTCGAGGGCAAGGCGATCGACGTGCCGAACCCGCTCCTGAAAATTCTCTGCGCCGACATGTGCGGCATGTCGTCCGACAGCATCTATCTGTCGCCGGCGCCGCTCTATCACGCAGCCCCCTTGCGCTTCAACATGATGGCGATCACGCTCGGCGGCACCTCCATCATCATGGAGCATTTCGACGCCGAGGAATTTCTAAAACTGGTCGAGAAATACAAGGCCACGCAGTCGCAGCTGGTGCCGACCATGTTCGTGCGCATGCTGAAGCTGCCGGACGAGGTGCGCACGCGCTACAATGTTTCCTCGCTGAAAGGCGCGATTCACGCCGCGGCCCCCTGCCCGGTCGACGTGAAGGCAAAAATGATCGAGTGGTGGGGACCGATCCTGATCGAATATTACGCCGGCTCCGAAGGCAACGGCGTCACCGTCTCGACCTCGCAGCAATGGCTGACGCACCGCGGCACCGTCGGCCGCGCCGTGGTCGGCAAGGTGAAGATTTTGGACGAGAACGACGAGGAGCGTCCCGTGGGCGAAATCGGCACTGTCTATTTCGCCGATGCGCCTGCCTTCGCCTATCACAACGATCCCGAGAAGACGAAGAAGGCCTACAATGAAAAAGGCTGGTCGACGCTCGGCGACGTCGGCTATCTCGACGCGGAAGGTTTCCTCTACCTCACCGACCGCAAGAGCTACATGATCATCTCGGGCGGCGTGAACATCTACCCGCAGGAGACCGAGGACGTCCTGATCACCCATCCCGCCGTCTCCGACGTCGCGGTGTTCGGCGTGCCGAACGAGGAAATGGGCGAAGAGGTCAAGGCCGTGGTGCAGCCGCACGACATGGCAAAAGCCGGCAAGGAGCTCGAGGCCGAACTGATCGTGTTCTGCCGCAAGCATTTGTCGCCGATCAAATGCCCGAAAAGCATCGACTTCGAGGCGGAGTTGCCGCGGACGCCGACCGGGAAACTGGTGAAGCGGCATCTGCGCGACAAGTACTGGCCGAAGCCGGCGGCGAAGGGGTAGCGCGGGAATCGCAGGGTGGGCAGAGGCGCTAAGCGCCGTACCCATCATCTGCTCGCCTACACCTGATGGTGGGCACGCTTACGCTTTTGCTCACCCTACGCATCCGGCCAAAGCACGCGGCACTTTCTTCCCTTCTCCCCTTGTGGGAGAAGGTGCCTTGCCGAAGGCAAGGCGGATGAGGGGTCTCTATCCGCGGAGACAGACCCCTCACCCGTCTCAAATGAGCTTACGCTCATTCGATCCACCCTCTCCCACAAGGGAGAGGGGGAAGAAAGGCGCGAACAATGCCCATCCTCCCCGAGATCCCGCTCCCGCCTTCCATCCGCTCGCGCTATGTCGACGGCATCAACGGCCTGCGCATGCATGTGCTCGAGGCCGGCTTCGAAACCCGCGGCCGGCCCTGCGTGCTGCTGCTGCATGGCTTCCCCGAACTCGCCTTCTCCTGGCGCAAGGTGATGCCGGTTCTCGCAGAAGCCGGCTATCACGTGATCGCGCCGGACCAGCGCGGCTATGGCCGCACCACCGGATGGGACCCGGACTACGACGGCGATCTCGCCTCGTTCCGGCTCACCAACCTGGTGCGCGACACGCTTGGGCTGGTGTCGGCGTTCGGCTATCGCAGCGTTGACGCCGTCATCGGGCATGATTTCGGCTCTTCGGTCGCCGCCTGGTGCGCGCTGATCCGGCCCGACGTGTTTCGCTCGGTCCTCATGATGAGCGCGCCGTTCGGCGGCCCGCCACCCCTGCCCTTCAACACGGTGCACGAACCCGCCAGGCCCGTCGATGATCCCATTCACCACGACCTCGCAGCGCTGCCGCGCCCGCGAAAGCATTACCAATGGTACTACTCGACGCGCGAGGCGAATGCCGACATGCACCGCGCGCCGCAAGGCGTGCACGATTTCCTGCGCGCCTACTATCATCACAAGAGCGCGGACTGGAAGGACAACCAGCCATATCCGCTGAAGTCATGGTCGGCGGGCGAAATCGCAAAACTGCCGACCTATTATGTGATGGACCTCGCCAAGGACATGGCCGCGACGGTTGCGGAAGAGATGCCGTCAGCGGAAGAGATCGCCGCGAATAAATGGTTGCCCGATAGCGAGCTTGCCTTCTACAGCGCCGAGTACGAACGCAACGGTTTCCAGGGCGGGCTGCAATGGTATCGCTGCGGCACCTCGGGCGCGTTTTTGCCGGAACTGCAGACCTGGTCGGGCCGCACCATCGACGTGCGCTCTGCCTTCATCTCGGGCAAGCAGGACTGGGGCACCTATCAGCGTCCCGGCGTGTACGAGGCCATGCAGAAGGCCTGCACCAACATGATCGGCAGCCATCTCGTCGATGGCGCGGGCCACTGGGTGCAGCAGGAGCAGGCCAACGAAGTGAGCTGGTTGCTGGTGCAATTCTTGCGAGGGACGAACGCGAACGCTTAGACCAAGGCGAACCAGGCCAGGCCCGGCAATTGACCGCGGCGACAGCCAATATTAGAATTATTCTAAATTAAGAAAAAGGCGCTGTCCCGTGAAGAATTTCGCCGATCTGACCGAACGCGAAGTGCTGGCTGTCGCGATCTCTTCCGAGGAGGAGGACAGCCGCATCTACATGACGTTCGCGGAAGACCTCGCGGAACGCTATCCGGATTCGGCCAAGGTGTTCGAGGAGATGGCCGAGGAGGAACGCGGCCACCGCCATCGGCTGCTGGAACTGTACGAGCAGCGCTTTGGCGCGCATCTGCCGCCGATCCGCCGCGAGGACGTCAAGGGCTTCCTGAGGCGTCGGCCGATCTGGCTGACCAAGAACCTGTCGCTCGACACCATCCGCAAGGAAGTCGAGACGATGGAACTCCAGGCCGAGCAATTCTACATCAAGGCCGCAGAGCAGGCCGACGATGTCGGCGTGCGCCGCTTGCTCGGCGACCTCGCCGAGGAAGAAAGGGGCCACGAGAAGCTCGCAGTGAAGCTGACCGGCGAGATCCTCAGCCCGGATGTGCGCGCCGAGGAAGACAAGACGCGCCGGCGTATGTTCGTGCTGCAATATGTGCAGCCGGGGTTGGCCGGATTGATGGACGGCTCGGTCTCGACGCTGGCGCCACTGTTCGCCGCCGCCTTTGCCACGCATCAGAACTGGCAGACGTTTCTGGTGGGACTGGCCGCCTCGATCGGCGCCGGCATCAGCATGGGCTTTGCCGAAGCGCTCTCGGATGATGGCTCGCTGACGGGGCGCGGCTCGCCATGGCTGCGCGGCATCACCTGCGGGTTGATGACGACGCTGGGCGGTATCGGCCACACCCTGCCCTATCTCGTTCCCGACCCCTGGCCGAACGCATTCTGGATCGCGACCGTGATCGCCTGCATCATCGTGTTCTTTGAATTGTGGGCGATCGCCTTTATCCGCGCGCGATACATGGACACGCCTTTCCTTCAGGCGGTGTTCCAGATCGTGCTCGGCGGCGCCATCGTGCTCGCGGTCGGGATATTGATCGGGACGGCGTAGCCGGCGCCTCAGTTCGCACTCACGGCGTCTCCCGCGATCCGGCCGAACATTCGAAAATCATGGAACGCGCCCTTGAACCATGCCTTTTGCCGCAACGTGCCTTCATACTGAAAGCCTGACTTTTCCAGCACGCGGTCGGACGCGGCATTACCGGGCATCGTCCAGGCATCGATACGATTGAGCCTGAAGGTCTCATGTCCGCACGCGACCACGGCCCGCACCGCCTCCGTCATCAGGCCCCTGCCCCAATAATCCGGATGCAACTCGTAGCCGATTTGGCCGCAGCGCCATTTCTTCTCGAAACTGTTGAAGCGGATCGCGCCGGCCAGCGCCTTTGAGCCGCTGATCTCGATGATCCAGGCACACCCCTTGCCGGAGCCGTGGACCTTGGACATCCAGCGCACGAAACGTTCGACCTGCGTCGTGGACGGCGCGTCGGGCCAATTGGAAAAACGCGTTACGTCGGGAACCGACAATAACGCCCGAAACGCAGGGACGTCCTTTGGCGCCGCGGCCCGCAAGGTCAGCCGCTTAGTGGACAACACGGGAAATTTCCGACTCGCGCTGTGTGGCATGGTTTCCTCTGCCCGTTGATTTTGGTTCGCAGACATTCCGGAAGAGTGGCATCAACTGCCGTTGAGCCCGCCGATCTCGGGGAAGAACATGTCCTTCCACGAAGCAGGCTCGTGCTTGATGGCGCCGACCCGGCGCATGAATTTTGCGAATTTCATCCGCGCAAATCTCATCGGAGCCTCCCGCACTGTTTTCATTTTTCGTTGAGCGGAAGACTAGCGCGCAAACGGTGTTGCCGCCAAGAGCATAGCAACGTGACCGTTCTGCCGCTGTACAGCCATTGCTCTTGCGGCGTCGGCGCAAACTGAGCATCATCCGCGCCGCATCGAAGGACAGATCGGGAGTACGCCTTGGCCAAATCGCAATGGAGTTTCAAGACCGCCGTCGAATTGTCATCTGCGCTTGCTGACAGGAAAGTCTCAGCGGTCGAATTGGCAGAGGACGCGATCGGCCGGATCGAGCGGCACGATGCCAAGATCAATGCGATTTGCGTCCGTGATTTCGAGCGCGGCCTTGCCGCCGCGCGGGCTGCCGATGCGGAACTAGCCCGCGGGGTGAAGAAGCCGCTGCTCGGCATCCCGATGACGGTGAAGGAGTCCTTCAACATTGCGGGGCTGCCGACGACCTGGGGCATTCCGGCGCAGAAGGATTTCACGCCGACCGAAGACGCGCTGCCGATCACCCGCGTCAAGGACGCCGGCGGCGTGATCCTCGGCAAGACCAACGTGCCGCTCGGGCTCGGCGACTGGCAGAGCTACAACGAAATCTACGGCACCACCAACAACCCGTTCAATCTCGGCCGCACGCCGGGCGGTTCTTCCGGCGGCTCGTCGGCGGCGCTCGCGGCGGGCTATGGCGCGCTCTCGCTCGGCTCCGACATCGGCGGCTCCTTGCGCGTGCCCGCGTTTCACTGCGGCATCTACGCGCATAAGCCGACCTTCGACCTCGTCGCCATGCGCGGCCACACGCCGCCACCCCTGCCGCCGCTGCCTTCCACGCGCGATCTCAGCGTGATCGGTCCGATGGCGCGTTGCGTGGCCGATTTGTCGCTGCTGCTCGACGTGATCGCAGGGCCCGATCCGCTCGAATCCGGCAAGGCCTATAGCCTCACGCTGCCACCGGCGCGTCACACGGAGATGAAGAACTTCCGCGTGCTCTTGATCGACAGCGATCCTGTCATGCCGACCGACAGTGTGGTGCGCGGAACGCTGGAAGCACTTGCCGCAGATCTCGCCAGGGCCGGCGTCAAGGTCGACCGCGCCAGTCCGCTGCTGCCTGATTTCGCAGTATCGAGCCGGCTCTACATGCGGATGCTGATGTCGTTCCTTGCGGCTTCCTTTGCGCCCGAAGCCTACACCGGCGCGCTGGCGGCCGCCGCGTCGCTGCCCGCCGAGGACATAAGCCTCGCCGCCGAGCGCCTGCGCGGCATTACGCTCAGCCACCGCGACTGGTTGATGGCCGATGGCGGACGCTCCCGGCTGCGCGCGCAATGGCGCGAACTGTTCAAGACCTATGATGCCGTAATCTGCCCGCTGATGCCGACGCCGGCCTATCCGCACGATCACTCCGATGACCAGGAAAAACGCCGCATCAGGATCGACGGTAAGGATTACATCTATCCCGACCAGCTTTCCTGGCCCGGCATCGCCACCTTGCCCGGCCTGCCGTCGACAGCGATCCCGACTGGCTTTTCGCCGGATGGACTGCCGGTCGGCGTGCAGATCGTCGGGCCCTCGCTGGAGGACCGCACGCCGCTCAAGCTGGCGGAACTGATCGAGCGCGAATTCGGCGGGTTCAAGCCGCCGCCAATGTTTGATGATTAGAGACCCCTCGTGCCGGCGAGTTGCGCGCAAGCGCACCTCCTCGCCATGAGGGTGAAGCGGCACCGTTGAAAGCGCCATGCGGACTTTCATTCAAAGCGTCATCGCCGTCGTTGCCGGCTTCCTGCTGATGTGGCCGCTTGGCTATGCCTATGCCGCGCTCGGCTGGCCAACATTCCACTTGTGGGGGCTGATGCATGGCACATTTGTCGCGGCCTGGCCTACCCTCTCGATCCTGGCATTCCTGGCACTGGGGTATCTGCCGCTTTTCCGGAGCATCGACGACGCCGCGCTTCTGATCGCCGGCCTTGTTTGGGGTCTGTTGCTGGCCACTGCTTTCAACATCCGCCACGCTCTCGGCTTTGAGATTGCCTATGGCCTGTTCAGCGCCACGGCCGTTATCGTTGCAGCACTATGCATCTTTGCCAAACACCGGCTCCGTTTGGCGCTGCTCGTGATATCGCCGCTTGTCTTCCTGAACCTGGATCTTCTGCTGGCGCCACCGACGCTTGAACAATTCCTGTCTCAAACCATCTTTGATCTCAAGGCGCTCTTGCCGCCAGTCGCCTTCTCGCTTGCGGGTTACGTGCTTGGTTCGCTCGTCCGCTTCGTGATCAAACGCTCGCCGAGAACAGCGTGATGGCCGCTCCACATTGACGAACAAGGACCGGAGGAAATCATGAACAACGACCTCGCCGAGCTGACAGAGCTCAACCACGACTATGTCGCTTCAGTCCAGAACTGCGATGTCAAACGCTTCGATGAAATTCTTGCAGCGGACTTCTATTGCTCGAATCCCGACAAGTCGCTGGTCGACCGCGCGGCGTTCCTGAAGCAGACCGCGATCCCGGTGACGATCAGGGACCTTACGGCACACGACGTGAAAATCCGCGTGCTCGGCGATTTCGCCATCATCCACGCCGCCACCAGCTATACGACCGCGGACGGCCAGCAGGCCCACGGCCGCTACACCGATTGCTGGGCGAAACAGAACGGGAAGTGGCTCGCCGTCTCGGCGCACGTGTCGCGGTAGGCCAACGCCGTCATTGCCGGGCTTGGCCCGGCAATCCATCCACGTCGAAGGAAGGCTTCTTGTGAAGATCGATGGATGCCCGGGTCAAGCCCGGGCATGACGAGCTCGATCTATCTCACGCATCAAACATGATCACGCTGCGCAGCGTCTTGCCGGCCTTCATGTTGGCAAAGCCCTCGTTGATCTCGGAGAGTTTCAGCTTGGCCGAGATCCAGTCCTCCAGGTGCAGCTTGCCGCGCATGTAGAACTCGACGAGGCGGGGCATGTCGACGCGGAAATGGTTGGAGCCCATCGACGAGCCCTGGATCCGGCGCTCACGCAGGAAATCGAAACCGTGCAGTTCGATCTTCTGGCCGAACGGGATCATGCCGACGATGGTCGCGGTGCCGCCGGCTGCCAGCATCGCAAAAGACTGCTCCGCGGTTTCCTTGCGGCCCAGCACCTCGAAGGAGTGATGCACGCCGCCACCGGTGAGTTCGCGCACCTGCTGCACCACGTCGCCCCTTGCAGGGTCGACGATGTCGGTGGCGCCGAGCTTGGTGGCCAACTGCAGCTTGGCCGGGTTGGTATCGATGGCGATGATGCGGCCGGCGCCTGCGATCGCAGCCCCATTGATAGCCGCCATGCCGACGCCGCCGCAACCGATCACGGCGACCGTTTCGCCGGCCTGAACCTTGGCGGTGTTCACCACCGCGCCGTAGCCGGTGATGACGCCGCAGCCGATCAGCGCCGCCAGCTCCAGCGGCATGTCCTTGCGGATTTTGACGATGGCGTTTTCGTGCACCAGCATCTGCTCGGCGAAGGACGAGAGGTTGAGGAACTGATGGAGCTTCTCCTCACGCGCCCAGGACAGCCGGTTGGACTGGCCGGGCAGCATCTTCACTGTCGTGTCGGTGCAGAGCACCGTGCGGCCGGTGGTGCAGTTGTCGCAGGTGCCGCAGAACACTGACAGACAGGTGACGACGTGATCGCCGGGTTTTACGTAGGTGACGTCGGAGCCGACCTTTTCGACCACGCCGGCGGATTCATGCCCGAGCACCGCCGGCAGCGGATGCGGATACAACCCTTCCATGAAATGCAGGTCGGAATGACAGAGGCCGGCGACGCGAGTGCGGATCAGGACTTCGCGCGGGCCGGGGTTCGGCACGCTGACATCCTCGATCATCAGCGGCTGGTTGACTTCATGCAGAACGGCGGCCTTCATCGGATGCTCCCTCTATACTTCTGTTATTTTTGAACCAGTATTGAAATCAGCCTACGCTGCGACGAGCAATTCGCCAACCTCGGCCATGCCGACATCGCGATCGCCGAGCAGATGGTCGGTGATGGCGCGCTGGGTAGCATTTTCCGTTAAGCGGAACGGATCGCCCGCCGCAACGCGGTGGTCGACCACCATGCGCGACAGCAATAGCCGCCTGGCATCGCCGCGCATTTCGTGGATGCGACCGCCCTCCCAGGCCAGCGCGACCGCGCTGGCGACATGATAGAGCAGGCTGGTGGCGCGCCGCGCATCGCCCTCATTGTCGCTCCGGCTGGCCACTTCGCGCGCGAAGCCGACGGCGCGGTCGGTCAAGTCCCGCAGGCGGTCGCGCCAGGCCTGCGGCACGTTGGCGCTGTCGTCGAGACGGGCGTGCAGGTCCGCCGCCAACGCCGCATCGGCACCGTGACGACCGACCGCGCGCGTCAGCGCATCGATCGCGACGATGTTGCCGGTGCCTTCCCAGATCGATCCGAGATGGGCATCACGCAGCAGCCGCGCAGTCGCAAATTCCTCGATATAGCCAATACCGCCGCGCATCTCCAACGCATCGCCGCAGACCTTTCGCGCATCGCGCGTCGCGCGGAATTTCAAGGTCGGCGTCAGGATCCGCAGCAGCGCCGCCGCATCCTGGCTGCCGGCCTCCGCCCGATCGAGCGCATCTGCCGTGAGAAAACTCATCGACAGCGCCTGCTCGGTCGGCAGCATGATCTTCATCAATTGCCGGCGTGCCAGCGGCAAGTCGACGATACGCTGGCCGAACACCACGCGATTTTTCGCGACCGTCATCGCGTCATGATACGCGCGCCGCATCAGCGCGGTGGATTTGACGCCATTACTAAGCCGCGAGGAATTGACCATCTCGGCCATCTGTACAAAACCGCGATCGAGCTTGCCGACGGCATAGGCAATCGCACCCTCGAACTTGATCTCCCCGGATGCCATCGAACGGGTGCCGAGCTTGTCCTTCAGGCGAACGATCCGGTAGTGGTTTTGCGAGCCGTCGTCGAGGTGCCGCGGCATCAGGAACAGCCCGACGCCGCGCGTGCCGGGACCTGCTCCCTCGGGTCGCGCCAACAGCATCACCACCTTGGCATCGGCATTGGAGCAGAACCACTTTTCGCCATAGAGCCGCCAGTGGTCCCCTTCCTGCACGGCTTTCGTCGTCAGCGTGCCGACGTCGGAGCCGCCCTCCTTCTCGGTCATGAACTGGCCGCCCTGGGTGAGTTTGCTCATGTCAGTCTGGGTCAGGCCGTCCAGATACTTCGCCTTTAGCGCTTCGCTGCCGAAATTGTTGAGCAGTTTGGCGCAGCCGTCGGTGACGTTGATCGGACAGCCCATGCCGAACTCGGTCTGATTGAACAGGAACGTGAAGGCGTGCTTGGCCACCACAGGGTATTTGTCCGGCCAGCCCATGATGCCCTTGCGGATCGACAGCGCGTGAATGCCGAACTCGCCGAACGCGGCTTTTTCCAGCTCGCGATAGGCCGGGTGATATTCGATGTACTGCGTATCGCGGCCGAACTTGTCGCGCTGGTGCAGCACCGGCGTGTGGCGGTCGGCGAGCCGCGCGCATTCGTCGAGATAGCCGCCGGCCAACTCGCCGAGGCGATCGAGATGCGGCTCGATATGGCGGAACAGTGCATCAGGGAGATGCAAGCGAAGCAGATCCGTCAATGCCGGATCGGCCCGGTAGAAATTCATTCCCGTCGTATCCGGCGCGAGCAATCCCGGCTGATTGGCTGACGCTGATGCACCGTCCTGCATGAGTGGATGCATTTTTAGCCCTTGTTCGTTTCGCCCGATGTTGGTCAACTACCGATAACGCAGGCGGACGTGCCGTCAACAAGCATAATTGGAGGGCCTCCCCATGGCGGACGATTGCCAGGCGGAATCGGGTTCCTAGATACTAAGTCCCGACCATCGGAGGACCGCGCCCATGGAATTGCCAAAATACAAGATTGCCCTGATCGTCGGCGTCGGCGAAGGATTGAGCGCATCGCTGGCGCGGCTGTTCGCCCGCGAAGGCATCAAGGTTGCGCTCGCCGCGCGCAAGATAGAGAAGCTCGGCGCGCTCTGCACCGAGACCGGCGCCCGTGCCTTTGCCTGCAATGCGACCGAGGTTGAGGAGGTCGAGCGGCTGTTCGGCATGGTCGAGCGCGAGATCGGTACGCCGGATATCGTCGTCTATAACGCCAGCGGACGGGCGCGCGGCGCTTTCACCGACCTGGTGCCGGCAGATGTCGCGCAGGCGATTGCCGTTTCGGCGTTCGGCGGTTTTCTGGTGGCCCAACAGGCGGCCACACGCATGCTGCCCAACAAGCACGGCGCGATCCTGTTCACCGGTGCCTCCGCCAGCGTCAAAGGCTATGCGCAATCGGCGCCGTTTGCGATGGGCAAGTTCGCGCTGCGCGGGCTTGCCCAGAGCATGGCGCGCGAATTGTCGCCGCAGGGCATCCACGTTGCGCATTTCGTCATCGATGGCGGCATCCGCAGCGCGGCGCGTAGCGAGCCGACCGACCGGCCGGACTCGATGCTCGATCCGGATGCGATTGCATTGAGCTACTGGAGCGTACTGCAGCAACCGCGTAGCGCCTGGACCTGGGAGGTCGAACTGCGGCCGTGGGTGGAGAAGTTTTGAGACGGCCACCGCCGTCATTGCGAGCGCAGCGAAGCAATCCATGGCGCCGCAGTACGGAAAGATGGATTGCTTCGTCGCTTACGCTCCTCGCAATGACGGGGACAGGAATGGGGACCCATGACCACCGAAACCAAGATCGACACCGGCACCGACGAACTGCTCTGCATGATCCGCGACCGGGTCGCCATCATCACGCTGAACCGCCCCGAGGCGCGCAACGCGATGTCGGATAATCTGACCCCGGCCTTGCGCAGCATGATCAAGGCCTGCGGCGAGAATCCCGATGTCGGCGTGCTGTTGCTGACCGGCGCCGGCACGGCGTTCTGCGCCGGCGGCAACGTCAAGGGCATGGGGGCGAATCGCGACAAGACGAAGCTCGCAATGTCCCATGACGAGCGGGTCGCCGATCTGCAGGAGCGACAGCGTCTCCTGACCGGCGCGCTGGTTTCGGTGCGCAAGCCGACCATTGCCGCCCTGCCCGGCCCCGCGGTCGGCGCCGGTCTCGCTCTGGCGATGGCCTGCGACATGCGAATCGCCGCGCAATCGGCATTCCTTTCCACCGGCTACCTCAAGGTGGGTCTGAGCGGCGATTATGGCATCGCCTGGCTCCTGACACGATTGGTCGGCACTTCGCGGGCACGGGAATTGATGTTCACTTGCGACAGGGTCGATGCGGCCAGGTGCGAGGCGATCGGCCTGGTGAACCGCGTGGTCCCCGACGACAGGCTGCACGCGGAGGCCTTCGCGCTCGCTAAATCGATCGCCGAAGGACCGACGATCGCGATCCGCTACATGAAGGATAATCTGGACGAAGCCTTGATGTTCGATTTCGCCACAGCGCGCGATCATGAGGCCGAGCGCATGATCCGGGCACAGGTGACAGCCGATCACAAGGAGGCCGTGCAGGCCTTCATCGACAAGCGCAAGCCGGTGTTCAGGGGAAGTTGAGCGTTGCCGTGGCCGGGATGAAGCGGAGCGCAATCCGGGGCCGCTCTCACATGCGGCAAGAGAGACCGTCCCCGGACTGCGTTGCGCTCCATCCGGGCTACGAGTCTAGATCGGATTCTCTTCAAACAGCCGCGCCACCATCACCGAGTCGAGATAGGCGCGGACGCGCATGATGGTGTCGCTCTTGAAGTAGCAGACCCAGCAATAATGATTGTCGAAGCGAAAGCCGTTCTTCGCGATCGCTTCGGAATGCAGTTCGACGATGGCGATATCATCCTGCACGATCAGGTTATCGACGTGCAACTGCGCCCCGTTCGGCAACACCTGGCCGAGCTTGGCGAAGGTGCCGGCGATGAAATCGGCTTTCGACAAATAGCGCCCGGCGAGCGGATGCGTGCCCATTACGGTCCAATCGGCGTCGTCGGCGACGTGGGTGAAAAAGCCCGCGCCATCGCCCTGCTCGAGACCGGCGAAAATCTGTCGCACGAAACCAGCATCGACTGTCATGACCGGGCCCTCACATCGGCGAGGTGGAGGCTAGACCGGGACATGGGGATTATCAACGCCGTGGCGCTGTCGGCAGAAAATAGCCCGGTTCTGGTACGGCCAGAACCGGGCTCAGTCGTCAAACCGCAAGCGAGGACATTGCGCTGGGAGAGACGGCGGCAAGCCGCCAACTGGCGCATGGGATTTCCTGCGGTTCGACATGGATCTGCTTCTGGAAGCGCGTCAGCTTCCAGTCGCCGGGGGTATTGGTGAAGGCGTAGCCGGCCTTGCGGGCGAGCGCGATCATCGCGTCGTTGGAGCGCAGCGTGTCGCCGAACACGCGCGCGGCACCGAACGAAGCCGCGCGGCATTCCAGATTCTTCAACAGCGCCTTGCCGATGCCATGGCCCTGCCAGCGGTCGTCGATCGACAGGCCGAATTCGATCGCGGCGGTCTCGCTGTCGAAGGCATAGCGCGCTTCGCCGACGATGGTCTCGCGGCCCTCGACCATCATGGTCGCGACCACGCTGAACCGGTCGGCTTCGCCAATATGGATGAAATCCTCGAGCAGCGATGGCGGCAGTTCGCTGGCCGCGCCGAGGAAACGGTTGTAGCGGGAGCGCGTCGTCAGCGAGCGGAAATAGTTCTGCAGCGCCCCGGCATCGCGGGGCTCGACGAAGCGCACGGTCACAGCCTCGCCGCGCCGCGAACGCAGCACGTCGGAATATTGCGTGAGATCGTCGAGGCGCATCGTGCTCATGGGTCGCTCCCGCGGAGCTCAGGAAAATTGGCCGGCGTCCCCGTGATCAGGCGACGCCAGCCTGGCTGCCATCTAAGCCCGCCAGAACGGCTTTTCGGCCTCGTAGGCGATGTCGCTCCAGGAGATGCCGATGTCGTGCAGTTCCCGCTCGGACCACTGGGCCAGTTCGCGACGCGACCGGTAGCGCTGCCGCCAGAGATTGAGGGTTTCGGCCACCTGGGTCAAAAAGCCCGTACCATGATGATTTATCATCGATTCATGCGTGTAAGTGGACATTCTCAACTCCTATAGTAATCTGTTGCTGCGAATATCTGTCCTATCTGAGCCATTCACAAACGACACTTTGTACCGTTTCGGATGATATAAACTCATGTATTTGGAGATCACGGAATGACCTCCAGGCTGCCGTCGCTGAATGGATTGCGGGCGTTTGAGGCCGCGGCCCGACATTTGAGTTTTACCCAGGCGGCCTCCGAGCTGAACGTCACGCAGACCGCGATCAGCCACCAGATCAAGCGGCTGGAGGAAGAGCTCGGCGTTCGCCTCTTTATCCGCCAGAACCGCTCGCTGACGCTGACGGCGGAAGCGCAAGAGTACCTTCCCGGCATTCGCGCCGCGTTCAACGATCTCCGGCTCGCGACCGATCGCCTGCTGCGCAAAGATGACGACCATGTGCTGACGGTGTCGACGTTGGCCTCGCTGGCCGCCAAATGGCTGCTGCCGCGCCTCACGGCTTTTCAGGAATCGCAACCGGGGATCGACGTTCGCATCACGACCTCGATCAACCTGGTCGACTTCCAGCGCGACAAGGTCGATGCCGCGATCCGCTACGGCCGCGGCCAGTGGCCTGGCGTTCGCGCCGACTGGCTGATGGCGGACGAGCTTTTCCCGGTGTGCAGCCCGGCGCTGCTCAAGGGCAACAAGCCGCTGAAATGCCCCGAAGACCTCCGGGATCACGTGCTGCTGCATACCAGCAACGCGAATAGCGACGACTGGCGGCTGTGGTTGACGGCGGCCGGGTTGCCGGCCGATTTCTCGAAACAGCCGGGCCTGACCTTCGACATGATCTTCATGACGGTGCAGGCCGCGATCGATGGCCTCGGCGTCGCCATGGGTCGCACCGCTTATGTGCAGGAGGACATCGCCAAGGGACGGCTGGTCGTTCCCTTCAACATCGCATTTCCGGTCGACGCCGGTTTTTATCTGGTCTCGCCCACGGGGCGAACCGACCCGCCCAAACTCGCGGCCTTCCGGCAATGGCTGCTCGCCTCCGTGCAGAGCAAGCCGTGACATCGCAGATATTCCGCGATCCGAGTTGCACGCGACATCGTCGCATACGGCGGCACTTATCGACGAAGTTCGAGCACGAGAGACGTGACGCGGTCGCGAGAGCAGGCTAGAAAATCGCCGGGGCGGATGGATTTGCTTGCCGGCTTTCCATGCCAACAACGATAACAAGAGCGCATGGCTGATTTGACTCGGAAATTTGATGTGCTGGTGATCGGCGGCGGCAACGCCGCTTTGTGCGCCGCCATCAGCGCCCGGCGAGCGGGCGCTTCCGTGCTGGTGCTGGAAGGCGCGCCAAAGTTCTATCGCGGCGGTAACACCCGCCACACCCGCAACATGCGCTGTGCCCATGATGCCGCGACCGACATCCTCACCGGCCCGTACACCGAAGAAGAATTCTGGGACGATCTGCTGCGCCTGACCGGCGGGCAGACCGACGAGGAACTGGCCAAGTTCATGATCGCCGAGTCCAAGGACATCCTGAACTGGATCGTCGAACAGGGCGTGCGCTGGCAACCCTCGCTCGGCGGCACGCTGAGCCTCGGCCGCACCAATTCGTTCTTCCTCGGTGGCGGACGCGCGATGCTCAACGCGCTTTATCTCACCGCGGAAAAACTCGGCGTCGAGATCGCCTACGATGCTGAAGTGACCGATCTCCAGATCGAGGAGGGCATGTTTCTGTCCGCGACGCTGAAGCAGCCGATCGATGGCGCCGCCGAAATCCGCGCTTCGGCGCTGGTCGCCGCCGCCGGTGGATTTGAAGCCAACATCGAATGGCTCAAGGAATACTGGGGCGATGCCGCCGATAATTTCCTGATCCGCGGCACGCCCTATAACCGCGGCTCCATTCTTAAGCTCCTGCTCGACAAGGGCGTGCAGGACATCGGCGATCCCACCCAATGCCACGCGGTGGCGATCGATGCCCGCGCGCCGAAATTCGACGGCGGCATCATCACGCGGCACGACTCGGTCGTGTTTGGCATCGTCGTCAACAAGCACGCCCAGCGCTTCTACGACGAGGGCGAGGACATCTGGCCGAAGCGCTACGCCATCTGGGGCCGGCTGGTGGCAGCCCAGCCGGATCAGATCGCTTACATCATTTTCGATTCCACTGTTGTCACCAGCTTCATGCCGACGCTGTTTCCGCCGATTGCGGGTGCAACGCTTGCCGAACTCGCCGATAAGCTCGGACTCGAACCGGCCGGGCTGGAGAAAACGGTGACCGATTTCAACGCCGCGGTGCAGCCCGGCACCTTCGACCACACCATCCTCGACGACTGCCGCACCGAAGGCATCACGCCGCCGAAGACGCATTGGGCGCGCAGGATCGAGACGGCGCCTTTTCTCGCCTATCCGGTGCGGCCCGGCATCACCTTCACCTATCTCGGCACCCGCGTGAACAAGCAGTCGCGCATGGTGATGAAGGACGGCAAGCCTTCCGCCAACATGTTCGCGGCCGGTGAGATCATGGCCGGCAATGTGCTTGGCAAGGGATATGCCGCCGGCATCGGCATGACCATCGGCAGCGTGTTCGGCCGCGTGGCGGGACGGGAAGCGGCGAAGAATGCGAGGAATTAGGACGGAGTTCACTCTCCGCGGACACGGTGTGCGGAGAGAGCCCCTCACCCCTACCCTCTCCCCGCGAAGGGCGGGGAGAGGGAGAAGATAACGACGGGAGGATTGATGATGCGCCTTGCGATTGTTTCTGCGGTTTCCGTTTTGATCAGCACGACGCTCGCCAACGCTGCCGAGCCGATTGCGTTGCGCGACATGGGTTCGTTCCATGTCGGCGGGCGCCTGGTCGAGATCTCCGGCAAGCCGGTGAAGGAAGTCACCTTCACGCCCGGCGGCGTGCCTGCGAAGGTTGATCCCAACGGCACCTATCAGGTCGAGCAGATGTATGTGCAGTATTTTCTGCCCGCCAACGAAAAGGGCGCCTATCCGCTGCTGATGTGGCACGGCGGCGGGTTGACTGGCGTCACCTACGAGACGACGCCGGACGGACGCGAGGGCTGGCTGAACTATTTCCTGCGCAAGGGCTGGGCCGTCTACAATTCCGACGCGGTCGAGCGTGGCCGCGCCGGCTGGGCGCAATACCCTGACGTCTTCAAGAGCGAGCCGGTGTTCCTCACGACAGCCAATCCGTTCGAGCGTTTTCGCATCGGCGACGGCGCGGGCTCCTATGATCCCGATCCGGCCAAGCGCAAGCTGATGCCGGGCAGCCAGTTTCCCAACGAAGGCTATGAGAATTTCGTCAAGCAGAACGTGCCGCGCTGGACCACCACCGATGACGCGATCATCGCCGCCTATATCGCCGAGATCGACCGCGTCGGTCCTTCCATCATCCTGTTCCACAGCCAGGCCGGCAGTTTTGGCTTCAAGGTGGCGCAGGCGCGGCCCGACAAGGTCAAGGCCTTGATTGCGATCGAGCCGGCCGGCCTCGGCGATCCCGCCAAGGTCGATGCCTTGAAAGGCATTCCGACGCTGATCGTCTACGGCGACTACATCGAGAAGGATTCGCGCTGGCCGAAAATACGCGCCAACGGCATCGCCTTTGCGGACGCCGTCAAGGCCGCCGGCGGCAGCGTCGATGTCGTCGACCTGCCGCAAGCCGGCATCAAGGGCAATTCGCACATGGTGATGATGGACAAGAACAATGCCGAGGTCGCCGCCCTGATCCAGAAATGGCTCGAGGGCAAGGGGCTGACGAAGTAAGCGGGCCGGCGCGAGCGCAGGAAGCAACAGATGCACGGAACCCGAATTCTGGAGGAAGCCGACCGGCTGATGACGGTCTGCAATTCCTGCCGCTATTGCGAGGGGCTCTGCGCGGTATTTCCGGCGATGGAAATGCGCCGGGCGTTTTCTGATGGCGACCTCAACTACCTCGCCAATCTCTGCCATTCCTGCGGCGCCTGCTACACCGACTGCCAGTTCTCGCCGCCGCATGAATTCGACGTCAATGTGCCGAAGACGCTGGCCGTGGCGCGTGCCGAGTCCTACGCGGCCTATACGTGGCCCCGCGCCTTCTCCGGCGCCTTCGCGCGCAACGGGCTCGTCATCAGCCTCGTTGCCGCGCTCAGCGTCGCCGCGTTCATCTTCGGCTTCGCGGCGCTGAACGACCGGCAGGTGCTGTTTGGCGCCCACACCGGGCCGGGCGCGTTCTACAAACTGATGCCGCACAATGCGATGGCGGCCCTGTTCGGCGCGGCGTTCCTGTACGCGATCGTCGCGCTCGTGATGGGCGTGCGCGCGTTCTGGCGCGACATCGGTGAGCCCGTCGGCATGAAGACCGATATCGGCGCTCTGCTGCAAGCGATCCGTGATGCCGGCGAGTTGCGCTACCTCGACGGCGGCGGGGTCGGCTGCTTCAACGAGGACGACCGCCCGACCGATCGCCGCAAGCTTTATCACCATTTCACCTTTTACGGTTTTGTCCTTTGCTTCGCCTCGACCTGCGTCGCGACGCTGTATCATTATCTGCTGGCGCGCGAGGCGCCGTATGCATGGTGGGATCTGCCGGTCGTGCTCGGCACGCTCGGCGGCATCGGGCTGCTGATCGGGCCGGTCGGCTTGCTCACTGAACGATGGAAGCGCGATCCCGTGCTGGTCGATGAAGCGCGCTACGGCATGGATATCGCGTTCATCGTGATGCTGTTTCTTACCAGCCTGACCGGCATGGCATTGCTGATCCTGCGCGAGACGGCGGCAATGGGGCCGCTGCTGGCGCTGCATCTCGGCGTGGTGTTCTCGCTGTTCATCACCATGCCCTACGGCAAGTTCGTGCACGGCATCTATCGTTTCGTCGCGCTGATGCGTTATGCGATGGAGCGGAAGGCGATGGGGCATATCTGACTTCGTCGTTGCGAGCGAGGCTTGTAGCCCGGATGAGCGAAGCAATATCCGGGGGCGGTGTTGGAGTGGTCCCGGATGTCGCTGCGCTCATCCGGGCTACGGAATCCAGGGGCACTATTCTCTCCACGTCATTGCGAGCGAAGGCGGAAGCAATCCATAGCGCGGCATGCGGAGAAGTGGATTGCTTCGCGGAGCCTGTCATCGGGCAGCGCTTCGCGCCGACCCGGTGGCTCGCAATGACGGCGGATATAGATTCGCCTTCTCGCGGCGCTGATCGCCCGAGGTTTGCATCTTCGTTTGCCCTCCTCGAAATAGAGGGCGCAGGGAAGACCGGGTGCTTGCTGCACCCGCGGTCTCGCGTGCGATTTGCGCAAACAAAAGTGCACACGAGCATACAGGGCAGCGGGAGCATTCCGGCCTTCCCTGCGCAATGGCTTTACGGCTTACTTCGTGCTCTTCCCGGAGAACGGCTTTCTTGCCTCCGTCGCCACGAGAGAAGCTTTGCCTCTCCCGGACTTAGCGCCAGCACCGCGGCGCCCGAACCACACGACTTCGCCGTACGCTCAAGCCACACACGTCAGTCGCAGCTCTCGCGTCCACCGCATCTCACCGCGCGTTCGTGACGATGGCCAACGCCCCTCATCCGCCGTGAGACGGGCGGAGTTATGGGACTGATTTGGGTGAGAACGAAAGCAGAATATTTTTGCGCGAGGGGCTGGACAGGATTCAGGTGATTTGCCCGACAAGTGGTTTTTGTCGCACCTCCTGCCTCCACATCGTCATTGCGAGAGTTCGTGGGGTGGGCGAAGCGAGAACAAGCAAAGCGCACGTTCATTCACATTGCGGTTACTCGGGGACCGAATTTTTCAGCCGCACCCCCGAACCGGTTTTCGTCTGGCGTCGTCGAACTCCCGTGCGAGCCATTCCGGCTTCGCCCGATGAAGGAATGGAGAGTACAGATGTCGATGAAGTTAATGCTGTCTGCGGCAGCCTTGGCCGCGCTCGGCGCGACGAGCGCCGTGGCCGCCCCCGCTTTCGTGGCGGCCCCGTACTGCGAGCAGGCGGTGTCGCGGCAGGCTTGCAGCAATCATATCATCTATGTGGAGCAGCTTCGCGCCCGCGGCCGCCGCGACATTTCACTGAGCTACATGAGGAATCTCGATCCGCGCGAAAACCAGGCGCTGCGTGATGCCGGCGGTGGTGGCGGCGGAGGTGGTGGTGGTGGTGGCGGAGGTGGCAGCGGTGGCCGATAAATAATACCGACCTCGCGATGCGCGATGGCGGATTAGCGCCGCAGGGTGGGCAAAGGCGCAATTGCGCCGTGCCCACCATTCCATCAACAGCGTTACCTTGAATGGTGGGCACGCTTCCGCCTTCGTCCGTTGAGCTACGGCGGACAAATCGGTTTGCTCACCCGACGACATCCATTGCTCAATCCGCTCACACACCATCCTCAGCCGTTGATTCGATTCACCGCAACGTGACTGCTTCGCGCATTTGCACGGGAAGGTGCTAATTGATGCACGAATGCGCGCTATTTGGTCTGGCATTAGCGCTTACCAGTACCTATCTGTGAATCAGGAAGGAAATTCGCCCCAAGGACAACTCCTATAATGGAGCCATCTAATGGCGAATGTTCTAACCACTGGGGCCTGGCTTTCTGCTCCGACCAAAAAACCCTCATTTTTCGCACGATTATTGCGCGCCCACGTCGAATCCAATCAGCGGCGGGCTGACCGCGTTGTTGAGGCGTATATTGCTGCCCACGGGCTGCAGAAGCTGTCTGATGATGCAGAGCGGCAAATCAGTCGCTTGCTTGTCAAGCCGGGCCAATAGCCATGGTCACACTCATCCTCATGCACTTGGCAACCAAGCTCGCCCGTTTTGGCAACGAGGTTGGTGAGACGTGGCGCGAAGCGCAGCGGCTTCGTCGCACCCTTGCCGGCCCAATAGAGGAGTAAGCGAAAGCGCAGGGTGAGCAAAGGCGCGGAAGCGCCGTGCTCCATCATCGCGCATACGCTCTGGGCACCTGGAGCCCGTCATCACCGCGCGAGCGCAATTGTGCTCGTCGAGGGGCGTGCATTCGTGCGCCCCGGTGGCTTTTCTACGCTGTGCGCATCGCCGTCCGGCGATCCGCAACCGGTCGCGCCGCCCGCTTCAGTATCGCTCCACGATCTGCTCGAGCTTCCTGCTGAGCAACCAGGACAGGCCGAGGAACGCGACCAGCATCACGATGCCCAGGCCCGAAGAGGCATTGTTGATGGACGTCTCGGAGAATTGACCGAAGGCATAGCCGGCCGAGACAACGACGCCGGACCAAAGGCCGGCAGCTGCGAAGTTGAGCGCGAGGAATGTGGACCAGGGCAGCCGCGATATGCCGTAGGCAAACCCCGCGAGCCCGCGGATGCCATGCGGGAAACGATGAAACAGGATCATCCAGACATAATAACGGTCCGTCAGGCGGACGACGGTATTCACGGGGCGCTCGAACCGCGGAAAACGAAGGAGCAAGCGGGCACCGTAGCGCCGCCCGATCCAGAAGCGAATGATGTCGCCGGCGAAACTGCCGAACCAGCAGATCACGATGAGCGTGCCAAGAGCCAGCGCGCCCGAATGCGCCGCGTAGCCCGCGAACAGCGCAAGCAACAGGCTATGCGAGGCCGCATAGGCAAACATGAAACTGTAGGCCGCATCGCCATGCTGGCGTATGAGGTCGAGGAACGAGGTCAGATCCGTCGGAAACAGCAATGTAAGCCCACCCAAATTCGCTCTTGGAGTGTTCCCCCAGATGAGTGGGTTCGGCCTGAACGCTAGCACTCCGCGGAAGGCCACGAAAGCCCAATGGGCACGCACCTCGCCCAGGACGCGGCCATGTTGTGATGATTTGCCGCACTAAAGACCGAGCGTTACCTCGGCCCAGCGAATGACAGTCTCGCTGCTCAGGAAAGCGACTATGCTGGGCTCAAGCGGTGCCGGACGAGGATGTGCGACAATGGCTGTTGCGACAACGACGTCGCAACGATCATTGAACGCAATCGCAAGCGCTGAACTTTGCGGGCGCTGGGTAGTGTATGCGCGGCTGCGCCCCTTCATCCATGCAACAGTGATGGGGCTACCGGCAGCCAAGGCCGAAGGTCTTTCACCCATCAGCCTGAGGTCAGCCACGCGATCAAGCTCCTCGTCGTCTGCAACTCCGGTCGTACAGTTGCAGAAGCCGATCTTGGCTCGAACGTAAACGTTGACCTCGACCCCACAATCGGCTGCTGCGCAACGAAACGCTTTGCCTTTGCCCCACTCGTCCACGGGAAAGGGCCATTGAGCCTCCGTCCATGCGGGACGACGTGGTGTTTCGACCGCGCCGTCGCGCACGTATGAAGGCCATTGATACCAGGCAAGCGCGACTAACCCGCCGAGGCTAAAGCCCGCGATGGCAGCAATAGCAACTGTCCGTTTCATCGTATGCCCGCCAGTCGAACGATCCCGGTTACTCGCCTAATTGCTCGCGACAAATGACCGTGCCGCCGCCAGCGTCGGCCGCTCGGAACTGGATTCAGCAGCCAGCGCGATCAGCTTCCCGTAGGTGGCTTTGGCCTTGGCCGCATCGCCTGCAGCCTGTGCAGCCATGGCCGCACCGACATAGCCGTTGTAACGGTTAGGCTCCTTCGCCATCGTGGCTTCGAACACCGCAAGTGCCTCCTTGGCCATGCCGCGATCGAGCAGCATGGCTCCATACAATTCACGCGCCGGCGCCAGCGGACCGGGCGTGACGGGCGCCTTCTCGGTATTATCTTCGGCGCTGACAGCGGCGCTCATAGCCTTGAGCGCCTCATCGTGATTACCGCTGGCATAAAGAACCCAGGCGGTCGCAACCTGCTCCTGAACATCGACCTGCCCGGCCCAGTAGCCGTTCTTGGCCTCTCGAAGCCTGTCGCGCAATTCAGCGAGCTTGGCCGTATCGGCCTTGGCCGCATCGATCTTCCCGGTGCGGGCAGCGCCGATCGCCCGGGCAAAATGCGTGATAGCCATGGCATGCAGGAATTTGCTGGGCCTGACCTCGAGGTTCGCCGCACCGTTCCAATCGCCGCGCTCCACCATATAGCGCGCCGGCGCAGCCGCTTGCGAAAACGCGGCTGCGAAGGCGTCTGCATCGGGCCGCAACGCCTCGATTTCGGTGACGACGCCGAGCGCCTCCTTGTCCTGACCAAGCTGCAGATAGGCGTAGACCAGATAATCCTGGCCGTGCATCTGATCGCCCAGTTCCTTGCTGCCCTTCGCAGCTTGAACGGATGCCAGGTTGGCGGCGATTGAATCCTTCCAATAGCCGACCCGCGTAAAAATGTGAGAAGGCATGTGCTGCGCGTGCGGCGCATTGGGCGCGATCTTTGAATAGCGCAGCGCCGGGGGCAGACCTTTGGCAGCGATCGGCGGATAATCGTACAGGTGGATCAGGTAATGGGCGACACCCGGATGCTGAGGTTGGCGCTCCAGGATCGGCCCGAGAATCGCCGCGCCTTTCAGTTGATTGGCATAGGTCTTGTCCGACGGCGAGGCCGCGACGTTCAGCGCGATCGCATAGAAGATCTGCGCCTCGTCATCGGCGGGATAACGGCCGGCAAGAGTTTCCATGGCTTTCAGGTAGGACTGAACCCGCGCCTGATGCGGAATCTTCTCATAATCGACGTACATGACCGACAGCGCATCGATATAGTCGCGCTCGCGTTCAGTCTTGGCGCCGGCTGCCTTTGCTTTTTCAATTGCACCAAGCCCAAGCGGAAGATTGGGAGCCGGAATCGGGCTGTGCGGGTTGTTCAGATACGATAGCGCGATACCCCAATATGCTATGGCGCATCCCGGGTCGGCCTTGAGCGTCTCTTCGTAAATTTCCTTTGATGCGGTGTACCAGAACGAATGCTGGTATCGCATCGCGCGATCAAATCGTCGTTGCGCCGTTTCATTGCAGGACGTTTCGAAGTGAACAGTCCCCAACTTCTGATCGGCGGATTCTTGTGCGAGACCCGGGCTGGCAAATCCAAGCGCTGTGACGCCTGCTAAGGCAATTGCAAATAGCGATGCACGCATGATTTTCTCCCTTGTCGACTGGGCGCAGCTTCTCCTTCGTTAATCCAGCCAGCATAGGCCTCGCGAACGTCAGCCTCAAGCACAGCAAGTCAGTCACAGTGTGAAATAGTTCATATGTGAGGGCAGCGACAGCCCCGCGCCAACGCCATCTTGCACGTTCAACGTGTTCAAGAACGAAAAGATCGTATTCCGAGTTGGAAGCAGAACTCGCCGCGCGATAGCCGCGACGCGCCAAACAATATTTCTGTTCGATCACCCATCGCTACGGCAAGAGCCACGCAATGACGCATCCGGGTTCTCGCGTCGCCGGAATGACGCTCGCTATAGATCCACCACGACGTAATCGCTTTCGACCGACACGGCGAGCGTCTCCGCGACATAAGGCCCCTTCACCACCGCCGATCCCGGCTCGACATTGACCGGATAGGCGCGGGCGCGAAAGCGTTTGGGGTCACAATAGGATTGGCCGGTGCGGATGTCGAATTCCCAGCCGTGCCAGGGGCAGCGGATGATCTCGCCGAGCTTTGTGTATTCGATCTCGCCGGGATCGGAGGATTGCGCGAGCCCGATCAGCGGACCCTCGCACAAGGCCGCGCCCTGATGCGGGCAGCGGTTGAGCAGGCCAAAGAACTCGCCCTTGATGTTGAAGATCGCGATCGGCCGCTCGTCGATGGTCAGGAATTTTCGCGTACCCGGCGGCAACTCGTCTACCGGGGCAATCACATGACGAACCATCAGCTCAAACCATAAAGCTTCTTCGCATTGCCGAGATAGAACGCTTCGCGGTTGGCGTCGCTGACGCCGGCCGGCAACACGCGCGACGGCTCGTCGAAATCCCAATGCGGATAGTCTGTCGCGAACAACAGCTTGTCCCAGCCGATCCATTCGATCACCTGGAACAGATGGTCGCGGCGCTCCGGGTCTTCCATCGGCTGCGTGGTCCACCAGATGTGGTCGCGGATATATTCCGATGGCTTACGCTTGAGATACGGCACCTCGCTGTGCAGCCGCTCAAAACTCTTGTCCAGCCGCCAGCCAAGCGACGGCGCCCAGCCGAAGCCGGCCTCGATCATCACCATCTTCAGCTTAGGGTATCGCTCGAACACGCCTTCGAGCACCAGGCTCGCCAGCACGGTCTGCTGGCACTGCGCATGGCCGACCATCTCCTCGATGTAGAAGCTCGGCCAGCCGGATGGGGTGAGCGGATTGCCGCCGAAGCCAAAAGCGTGGATGCCGACCGGCAGGCCGATCTCCTGCGCCGCCTCGTAGACCGGCCAGTAGCGGCGCTGGCCGAGCGGCTCGACATTGCGCGAGAGCAGCAGCACCTGAACGAAGTTCTTGTCGCCGGCGCGCTTGCGGATTTCGGCGGCGGCGGAAACGCCGTCTTCATTGGCGACGACGATCGAGCCCTTCAGGCGAGAATCCTTGGCTGTCCATTTCTCGATCTGCCAGTCGTTGATCGCGGAGCAGATCGCACCGGCCAGATCCTGGTTGCGCAACCCCTGCCCGCTGGCGAGCGGATTGAGCACGCCGAGCGCAACGTTGTAGGGATCGAGAAGCTGCTTCTGCATGAAGGACAGCGAGGAGCCCTGCGGACCGCCTTCCGGCGGCCATGCATCGCGGCGCGAGGCGTTCGGCTGCGCCTTCGGATAGGGCGGGCCTTCCATCATGCCGTGATAGGCCTGCTTGCCATAGGCCTCGAGATGTTCGTGCCAGCGTCTTTCCAGGAAAGGATAGAGTTCGTCCGCCGTCGCACGGGCCGGATGGATGTCGCAATCCGCGATCGCGGTCCTGACGTTGACGGGTGACGCGGGCTCCGGACGGTCGCGGAACTGGACGTTCATGGCGTCGTCTCCTTTGCGAATTCCAATCGGCCGTAGGTCTTAAGCGGATTGTCGATCATGATCTTGCGAACAAGATCGGGGGAAATCCCCTCGGGCAGCACCGCGTCGCCGTCGAATTGCCAATGCGGATAGTCGGTCGAGAATAGGAGCAATTCGTCCGACTGCATATGGTCAAACAGGCGGTTCAGGGTTGCGGGATCGGGCGGCGCATCGACCGGCTGCAGCGAGAAGCGGATATTGCTGCGCACAATCTCCAGCGGCGCCCGATCGACCCACGGCGTTTCCATCCGTATGCCGCGCCAGAACTTGTGCAGCCGCCACAGATAGGCCGGCAGCCAGGTGAAGCCACTTTCCAGCATCACCATCTTCAGACCAGGGTGGCGGGCGAACACACCCTCCACGATCAGGCTGGTGAGCTGGGTCTGGAACGCGGTGGCTTGGGCTACGTAATCCTCGATGTGGTAGGAGCCCCAGCCGACCGAGGTCGGCGGGTTGTGATAGGCGCTGCCGGCGTGGATGCCGATGGTGAGGCCCAGCCGTTCGGCCGCCGCATAGATCGGCCAGTAGGCGCGCTTGCCCAAGGGCATGTCGCCCATGACAAGCACCAGCACCTGGACGAAGCGCTTGTCGGCGGCGCAGCGCTCGATCTCGGCGACCGACTTCTCGACGCTTTGCGTCGGGATCACGATCGAGCCGCGCAGCCGCGCGTCCTTGTCGAGCCATTCTTTGGCTAGCCAGTCGTTCAGCGCGCGGCAGAACGCGTCCTGCATGTCTTCGGAGAACACCATCTGCACGCCGTACAAGGGATTGCAGATGCCGTAAGCTGTGCCGAACCGGTCGAGCGCCTGCTTCTGCATGTCGGCGAGGTCTGAACCCGGCTTGCCCTGCCCCGGTCGCCAGTCCGGCCGCGACGAGATCGGCGAATTGGTCGGATAGGATTGCGAGACCAGGTCAGTCATGCCGCGCGTCGTCACCTGGTCGCGCCAGTAGTCGTTCATGTAGGGCAGCAGGCTGGTCAGATGAGGAACGGCGGGATGCAGATCGCAATCCACGCCGCCGGAAAGCGGCGACGTCATGATGTTTCCTCTTCGGCCCGCGTGGGCCGCGGTTGTTTGAGGTATTCAATCAGGGCGGCCGCTGCGCCGCAACTCGGCAAATGTGGACCTCCTGTGCTAGGAGGACATGACTGGCGGGAATTTTTAGGGAGTTGAAATGAAAGAGCTCGTGACAATCGCCGAAAAGATTGCCGCTCAACTGATCGCGCGCAAACAGACGATTGCAGTTGCGGAATCTTCAACCGGCGGCCTGGTTTCGGCGGCATTACTTTCGGTGCCGGGCGCATCCGCCTATTTCCTCGGCGGCGCCGTGGTCTACACGCGCGATGCGCGGCGGCTGCTGATGGATATTCCTGACGAGGCGATGAAGGGCATCCGTTCTGCGTCGGAGCCTTATGCGAAACTGCTGGCAAGCCAGGTCCGCCAGCGCTTTGCAACCGACTGGGGCTTGTCGGAGACGGGTGCGACGGGACCGACCGGCAACCGTTACGGCGACGCCGCCGGCCATAGCTGCATGGCGGTGGCGGGGCCGTCGCAATCGGTGTTCACGCTGGAAACCGGCCGCGCCGACCGGCAGGCCAACATGCAGGCGTTTGCGAAGACGGCGCTCAATCTGCTGCTGGAGAATTTGTCGAAGTAGATTCGTAGGACCTCCTAGCTTTCGTCAAGGAGCTGGGCGTCCTTGAATGACGAGCGTAGCGCCGTGCTCGCCGCCGTCCAGGACGCTCCGCGCCGGCTACGCCGGTGCCGATGGCATCCTGGACAGCGTCTGCGCGCGTCGCTGTCGGGTTCGGCAGGTCGGGACGAAGGAATGGTCGCAAGCGGCCGAACCAAGGAATGAGGCTTACTGTTTGACGGAGATCTGCGAACTCCCGCGGTTGGCATCATACAGGGTCCGGCTCTTGAGGGTCGAGCATAGAGCCGAGAGCAGGCGATCGCCCACGCTACGCAACGCACGTGCATGGCCGTGGCCGCGCTGCCGCAAGGCATCATAGCGGCGCCGCGCGGCAGCATCGTGCTGGATGGCAACGCGCGACCAATGATGAACGGCGGTCTGCAGCCTCCTGTTGCAGGCGTGGCGGCGGATCACGAAGCGTTGTTTGCCGCTTTGCCGCGTCACCGGAGCAACCCCTGCCAGCGCACGCAAGGCGTGATAATCTCGGGCCTGCAGCGGCTGCGCTGCCTCGGTGAGCAGTGTGGCGAGAACAATCCTGCCGATTCCCGGCCAGGAGCGAAGGATTGCCACGTCACACTGCTCACGGCTCTGCCCCGACGGGCTCTCCTCGTCCGGTGCCGCGAGCCCGGCGCAGAGGCCGTCCAGGGCGTTGTGGGCTTCCTTGATCTGCTGATTGACCAGGTGCATGCGCGCCGCGAGACTGCGGATATGCACGCAAGCGGCCTCCGTCGTGCCTGGGGCGACGAACAAGGCCGTCTTGCGCAAGGTCTGCAGCACGGTGGCGGCATCGAGACGCCGGATGCGGTGGTCCTTGAGGATGCGCGCAACCGTCTTCTCCGTTACCTTCGCGGCGGCGGCGGGGGTCGGCACCTTTTGCCACAGCGCCAGGAACCAGTCGTCCCCGACATCATCGGCTAGTTCGGTCGCCTGCGGATAGTAGCGCCACAGCTGCTGACGCAGACGATTGGCCAGACGCGTCCGTTCCTGCTGCAACTCGTCCACGAGGCGCGACCACTCGCGCAGCTCGATCACCACCGGATTGTCGATCGCAAGCTGCCGGAAGGCTTTCCGATCGGTACGCAGTGAGTCTCCAAGGACAAGGGCGTCTCGGCTGTCATCCTTGGCGCCTGCGACTGTGAAGCGATCGCGGAAACGATCGAGCTGCTTGGGATTGATGGCAAAGACCACAAACCCGTGCTCGAGCAGCATCTCCACCACGGGACCATGCGGCATCTCGATCGCGACGGCGATCTGCCCCGGCGCAGCCCCGGTCTTCTGCAGCAACCAATCTCGCAGTTCCATCAGTCCGGCTCCGCCATGGGCGAACTCCCGCTCGCCCATGCGTCCTCCTTCGCTATCAAGCAGGCAAACGCGGTGGCTCTGTGTTGCCCAATCGATCCCGACAAACCAACGCACATCCTCAACCATTACTGGACCTCCTCGCTTCTCAAAGCGGGCCCACTGCGATCCCGATCGATCCCTGTACTGGCGCTCTTGGCGCAAACCTCCTAGTGGATATTGATCGCAGCCGCTCCACCGGGGCGCAGGTCCTACGAAGGTGGCTCATAGCACGGGTGGGTCAGGCAGCTCCCGGCAGATCGGCCCGTGCAGCCAGTCTACATCAACGACTGGTGCCGAACGCCAGAAGGGTACAGGGTGGGCAAAGCGCAGCGTGCCCACCAATTCGATCCCGTTCAATGAATGGTGGGCACGCTGCGCTTTGCCCACCCTACAAGAGCAGGCCCATCCGAGGATCGCACCCATGCCACAACAATTCGACCGCGCCGCAGAGGATCTCGGCAACTCGATCCATTTCGAGCATGTCAACGTCACCATCCCCGATCAACGCCTGGCGACGCTGTTCTATATCGCCGGCCTCGGACTGACCCGCGATCCCTATCTGATGGTGTCGGACACCAACATGTGGGTCAATGTCGGCAGGAGCCAGTTTCATCTGCCTGATGGCGCGCCGCAGGTGCTGCGCGGCCATACCGGCATCGTCATCTCAGGCCGCGCGGCGCTGCTGGCGCGGCTGGCGTCGGTCGCGAAGAAGCTGGAAGGAACGTCGTTCGCGTTCACCGAGCATAACGACCATGTCGAGGCGATCTGCCCCTGGGGCAACCGCGTTCGCTGCTATGAGCCGGACGCCGCGCGCTTCGGGCGCATCACGCTCGGCATTCCCTATGTCGAGTTCGACGTACCAGTCGGCACCGCGAAAGCGATCTGCGCCTTCTATCCCGCGATCATGGGGATGCAGGCCGAGTTCTTGAACGGCGATAACGCCGTGGCGCGGGTCAAGGCCGGCAAGGATCAGTACCTGCAGTTCCGCGAGACCGACCGCGCGCGGCCGGAGTTCGACGGGCATCATGTGCAGATCTACATCACGGACTTCTCAGGTCCCTACCGCCGCCTGCGGGAGCGCGGCCTGATCTCGCAGGAAGACAACCAGTATCAATACCGCTTTCGCGACATCGTCGACCTCGATGGCGGCAGGCATCTGTTCACTGTCGAACACGAGGTCCGCAGCGCCACGCACCCGATGTTCATGCGGCCGCTGGTCAACCGCGACCCGGCCGAGACCAACCGCACCTACGCACCCGGCCATGAGCAGTGGCCTTACGCGATGGGGCCGGATGAGTATGACAGAAGGTAGGGGGGCGGGCACACTGTCGTCCCTGCGAACGCAGGGACCCATACGCCGTGCCGTGTGTTTTGAGGGACGCTGTTCGACGGCTTCGTTTCAACAACTGAAGCCGGTGGTTATGGGTCCCTGCTTTCGCAGGGACGACGGAGAGAGACTCACCTCTCCCTGAACGAGCGCATCAGCTGGTCGCTGAACGGCTTCATCAGATAGGAGAACATGGTGCGGTCGCCGGTCTGGACGAAGGCTTCGACCGGCATGCCCGGGATGATCTTGACGTTGTCGCCGAGGCGGGCGACTTCGGCCGGCGGCAGCGAGACGCGGATGGTGTAGTAGCTCTGGCCGGTGCGCTGGTCGGTGGTGACGTCGGCGGAGACGCGCGTCACCACACCATTGAGTTCCGGCGTGGTGCGCTGGTTGAAGGCGGATAGCCGCAGCAGCGTCTTCTGGCCGATCTGCAGCTTGTCAATGTCCTGCGGATTGACCTTGGCCTCGACCGAGAGATCGTCGGCCCGCGGCACCACCATCATGATGGCGTCGCCGGCGGTGATCACGCCGCCCACGGTGTGCACCGTCGATTGCAGCACGACGCCGTCCTGCGGTGCGCGGATGTCGATGCGGCGGAGCTGATCCTCCGCGGTGACCTTGCGCTCGACGAACTCGCCGATCTTGTCGTTGGTCTCGCGCAGATCCTTGGAGACCTCGCTGACCACGTCCTTGTCGACCTGGATGATCTGCAGTTCGGTTTCGGTAATCTTGCCCCTCGCCTGCGCACGCGCGGCGATATATTGCGCCCGCTCGCCAGACAGCCGGGCATGGTCGCGCTCCAGCACCGTCAGGCGCGAGATCTGGATCAGGCGCTGCTCGTAGAGCTGGCGGACGCCGACCAGCTCCTTCTCAACCAGCGCGGTTTCCTTGTCCTTGGCCTGCTCTTGCGCGGTGAGGCCGGCGATTTCCTCGTTGAGCTGCGACACCCGCTCGCGCAGCTGCGATTTCTGCCCGGCCCGACCGAATACCCGAACCTCGAACAGCTTGGTTTCGCTCGCCATGACGTCGCGAACATCGGGATCGCCGGCCTGATCGATCAGCTGTGGGGGAAACTTGATCTTGTCGAGGCCGCGCTGCTCGGCCTCCAGCCGCGCCGCGCGCGCCCACAATCCGTTCAGCGTCTTGACGACGATGGCCAGACTAGCCTTGACCACGGTCTCGTCGAGCCGCACCACGACATCGCCGGCCTTGACGATGTCGCCGTCGCGCACCCTGACCTCGCCGACCACGCCGCCGGTTGGGTGCTGCACCTTCTTGACGTTGGAATCGACCACCACCGAACCCGGCGCGATCAGCGCGCCCGAAATCTGCACCGTCGAGGCCCAGCCGCCAAACCCGCCGGCCAGCACCAGCATCAGCGAAAGACCCAGAATCAGATGCGCGCGGATCGAACGGCGCGCGCCTGTCAGCTCGGCGGTCATGATTTCTTCGCTCCTGCTTCGGAAACGATCTTGATCGGCGTCGGCGGCGACGGCACCCGCTGCAGCACCTGGCCGAGCACGGTTTCCTTCGGACCGAACGCCTGCATGCGGCCGTCCTTCAGCACCAGAAGCTGATCGACCGCCTCGATGCCGATCGGCCGGTGTGCCACCACGACCACGATGGCGCCGCGTGCGCGCGCGCCGCGCACCGCGCGCGTCAGCGCCTCGTCGCCCTCGCTGTCGAGATTGGAGTTCGGCTCGTCGAGCACGATGAGGAACGGATTGCCGTAGAGCGCCCGCGCCAGCGCCACGCGCTGGGCCTGCCCGGCAGACAGCGCCGCGCCCTGCTCGCCGATCTGGGTGTCGTAGCCCTCGCGCATCTTGATGATCATCTCATGCACGCCGGCTTCCTTGGCGGCGGCGATGATCGCCTCCGACTTCGCTTCGGATTCGAAGCGGCAGATGTTCTGCGCCACGGTGCCGGCGAACAGTTCGACGTCCTGCGGCAGATAGCCGATGTGGCGGCCGAGCACGTCCGACGACCACTGGTCGAGCGCCGCGCCATCGAGCCGCACCTTGCCGCGGGCCGGCATCCAGACGCCGACCAGCGCGCGCACCAGCGACGATTTGCCGGAACCGCTCGGGCCGATGACGCCGACGCCGGTGCCGGCATCGGCCGCGAAATTGACGTCCTGCACGATGACGCGCTGATCGCCCGGCGGCACGATGCTGACGGCCTCGACCGACAGCCGCTTGGTCGGGGCCTGCAGCAGGGTTTGCTGGTTCGAAGCCGGGATCTGTTCCAGGAGCTTGGAGAGGCGATGCCAGCTCTGGCGCGCGGCGACAAAACCTTTCCAGTGGGCGATGGCGAGATCGACCGGCGCCAGCGCCCGCGCGCTCAGGATCGAGCCCGCGATGATGATGCCGGCGGTGGCTTCCTGGTGGATCACGAGGTAGGCGCCGACCGCGAGCACCGCCGATTGCAGCATCATGCGCAAGACTTTTGCGACCGCGCCCAGGCCGCCGGCGATGTCGCTGGCGCGCTGATTGCCTGCCAGATAGATCTCGTTGGCCTCGCTCCAGCGCCTGGTCAGCCGTCCGGACATGCCCATCGCGACCAGCACTTCGGCGTTGCGCCGGCTGGCGGCGGCCAGATCGCTGCGCCGCGCCGCCAGCGTCATCGCCTCCTTCGCCGGCGTGCGCGACAGGAACTCGGTGATCAGTGTCAGCGTCACCAGAATGACGGCGCCGGCCAGAGCGGTGACGCCGAGCAGCCAGTGAAATGCAAAGCAGATCGCGAGATAGAACGGCAGCCATGGCAGATCGAAGAACGCGCCCGGCCCCATGCTGCCGAGAAACGACCTGACATTGTCGAGATCGCGCAGCGGCTGCAGGCCCTCGTTGCGGCTGCCTACCAGCAGCGGCAGCCGCACCACGGTTTCGAACACGCGCGTGTTGAGGGCTTCATCGAGTGCAGTTCCAATGCGGCCAAGAATGCGACCGCGGATCAGATCGAGGCCGCCTTGGGCGATGTAAAGGCCGCCAGCGAGAATCACGAGGCCAACCAGGGTCGGCACGCTGCGGCTCGGCAGTACGCGGTCGTAGACCTCCAGCATGAAAATCGAGCCGGTGAGGTACAGCAAATTGATCATGCAACTCATGACGCCGACGCCGATAAAGGCGTTGCGACAAGCGCGCAGCGCTTCACCGAGCTCGGAACGCCGGACGGGAGCGGCTGCCATTTATGCGTATCTCTTCAAAAGGATCAGGTGACGTGCTGGTTTTACCGATGTTTTTGGACACCGTCTATTTTAAGTCACGTTAACCTGTATCCAATTCACCCCCATGAAGCAGGTGGAGATGGAAGTCGCGCCTTGGGGCCGCTAATTCGACACCGGCGCCAGCCCCGCGGCGGATTCGGGCTTCGTTTGGTGCGGAAACGGCACCAGAATCACGGACATCGAGACCCGGCCGATCTCGCCTTTGATATCGAGCAGGACGCCGCTTCCGGCGCCAATTCCACCTGCCGGCCGCCATCGGGCTTGCGCGCGAATGCCGACCCATTCGCCGGCAGGCTGGCGGAACAACTGAACCGTCAGATTGGGGTTCGGATCCGCCACCACATCCCTAACCGGCCGGGCGATGCCATGGGTCCAGTCCGCCGGTCCCAGCACGGAGGATAGCGGCACCTTTGACAGCGATCCCGCGCCATCGATGATCGGCTGGTTCATGCGAAACCAGGCGACGCCGTCACCCGCGCGGGCCTCCATGGCATCCATGAACCAGGGCCGGCCATGCGCCGCTCGCCCTGTGCGCACCGGAAACCGGGTGGGATCGGCGGCATCGCTTGCGGGATCGCCAAAGCCGGGCACTTCGACCGCGCGCTCGCGCGACAGCGTCACCCGCACGGTGGCGCAGGGCTGGTCCTCGTCGTCGGGCCAGAGCGTGTTGTCGATCACACTGACGCGGCCGCCCTCGGTCACGACCGAAAGCGCGGTTCGCAAAACCGTCATCGGGGTCGGGCGCAGGAACCAGGCCGACGATGCGATCGCCGTGCCCCATTTACGCTTCTCCGCCAGCGCCTCGACTTCCGCCGTCAACAGGCTTGCGACCGCCCCGCCCTGCAGGCCGGCGAAGGGGCCGGCGGCAAGTGCCGTGGGTTGCCAGCGATTGGGGCCGACGGACTCGAAGATGGCCAAGGTTGCGGTATCCTGAGGTGAGAAATGTTGAACCTTAAGCTAGTCTGGCGGAAGCCAGAGTTCGCCACAAAAGGGATTTCCTCACCTCAGATGAGTATTATTCAACCTTTGGAAGCGCCGCCTTCACCGCTGCGCGCGATCCCGCCCTTGACAGCCTTGCTGGCGTTCGAGCGCGCCGCTTCGCAACTGAGCTTTCGTCGCGCGGCGCGCGACCTTTCGCTCAGCCCGTCGGCGATCAGCCATCAGATCCGCGGGCTGGAAGAGCAGTTCGGCGTCAAACTGTTTGTGCGCGGCGCGCGTTCCGTCCGGCTGACGGCCGATGGCGAACGCTATCTCGCAAAAGTCTCTGCCGCGCTGGCGGTGCTGCAGGATGCCAGCCGCGACATGTTGCAGCATCGCCGCGATGCGCGCGCCGAACTCTGGATCAGTTCGCTGCCGTTCTTCACCTCGGCCGTGCTGATCCCCGCGCTGCCGGAGTTCAAGCGGCGCAATCCGCAGCTGACGCTGCGCATCGAGGCCACGCATCAATATGCCGACTTCAACGCCTCCCGGGTCGACGTCGCGATCCGCTACGGCCGCGAACATTCGACAGGACTGAAATTCGAACCACTGGTCGCGGTGAAGGGCTTGCCGGTCTGCGCGCCCGCGCTGATCAAGGCTGGATTGAAGCAGCCGGAAGATTTGTCGCGGCAGGTGCTGATACATCTGACGACCCAGCCGCGCGCCTGGCCGGTCTGGCTCCGGGAAGCCGGCCTTCAGCATCTCACGCCGCGCGGGCATTTGTGGCTCGACAGCGTCCCGGCGATGCTGGAGGCCGCCGAGCAGGGGCTCGGCGTCACGCTCGGCATGTCCCCCCTGATCAAGGCGCGTCCGGGTTTTGGCAAGAAGCTGGTCGCGCCCTTTGCGTTAGAGGCCACCCATAGCGAGACGATCTATCTCGTCTCCCGCACCGAGCAGGCGCGCGACCGCCGGATTGCTGCCATCCGGCGATGGATCGTGGAGGCGGTTGGCCACGCCAAATAGCGCGCGCTACATCCGGCCGCCGGTGCGGAGCAGCCGCACAATCAACAGCAAGATGATGGCGCCGATGGTGGAGTAGACGATCTCGGACACCAGCCCGGTGCCGAGGCGGATGCCGAGCTTGGGAAACAGCAGGCTTGCGAGCAGCGCGCCGGCGATGCCGACGAGGATATCGCCGATGATGCCAAAGCCGGTGCCGCGCACGATCTTGCCGGCGAGCCAACCGGCAACGAGGCCGACGAAAAGAATGACGAGAATGCCTTCGTTGGAAATCTGCATTTGAAGTCCCCCAGGTTCACGACGCGCAGGCCGACGACAGCCTATCCATCATTGTCCGATGTGACGAGCCGCAATCCGCACGCCCTCCAACAACGCCTGCGAAGTGAAACTTTTTTGCGTCACCCGCGTTATGTCGGCATGAAGAATGGCGACATTTGGTATGTGACCTTTGGTCCGGACAGGACGGACGAGACGGCGGAGAGCATGACGCGCTCGACCCGCACCTTTAAATCTGAAATCGACGCCAAGCTTTTTGCGATGCAAATTCTCGCCAAGGGCTGGTCCGCCAGCGCGGGCACGCTCAATCCCCATCAGCCGAAGCAGGTCGTGGGGCCGGCGCAGATCGAGCGCTGGGCCGATCCGGGGCTGGGTGGGTGAATCATTCACTCGTGTCCCGGACGCGCGAAACGGGTGCACCGCAGGCCGGGACCTAGCGCCGCGACATCTGGACCCCGGACCAGCAGCGTACCACGCCGCAAAGTGCGGCGCGCTGCGCAGCATCCGGGGAACGCCCCGCGGAGCCGAGCCTCGTCACATCAGCTAGCAGCAGAAACTTCCGCCGCCTCCGCCAGCACGCATCGCGCGGTTCGATCCGGCGATACCTGCACATTGGGCGGCAATCCTTCGCTGCAGCGCGGCTGCGCGTAACTGCAGCGCGGCGCGAATGAGCAGCTCGCGGGCGCCTTGTCTAGCGAAGGCGGTGTGCCCGGAATGGTCTCCAGCCGCGCGCCGCGTTTGGCGCCGTGCACGGTCGAGGCCAGCAGCCCCTTGGCATAAGGGTGAACCGGCGTGCGCACGATGTCGCGCAAGCGGCCCTGCTCCACGATCTGGCCGGCATACATGACGGCCACACGGTCGCAGATTTCGATGGCGACGCCGATATCGTGGGTCACGAAAATCACGGACATGCCGAACTCGCGCTGCAATTCGCGCAGCAGCAGCAGGATCTGGATCTGCACCGTGGCGTCCAGCGCCGTGGTCGGTTCGTCGGCCAGAAGAATTTTCGGCTTGCAGGCCAGCGCCAGCGCGATCATCGCGCGCTGCCGCATGCCGCCGCTCATTTCGTGCGGATAGGCATCGAGACGGCGCTTGGCGGAGGGAATCCGCACCACCTCCAGCATTTCCAGCGCACGGGCCATCCCTTCCTTCTGGCTCTTGCCTTCATGGCGCATCACGCTTTCCGCGATCTGGTGGCCGATCGTGTAGACGGGATCGAGCGCCAGCGCCGGCTCCTGGAAGATCATGGAGACGGTCTGGCCGCGGAACGCCGAAAGCTGTTCGTCGTTCATCGCCAGCACGTCGCGGCCCAGCACCTTCACTGTGCCCGAAATCTGCGTCCGCTTCTTCGGCAGCAGCCGCATCAGCGCGCGCAAGGTCACGCTCTTGCCGGAGCCGGATTCACCGAGCAGGCCGAGCACCTCGCCCTCGCCAAGCGAGAGCGAGATGTCGTTGACGGCATGAACCGTGCGCTCGCCGGTGAAGCGGATGTTGAGGTCGCGGATTTCGACGAGGTTGCTCATGCAGCTTTCGGTACCTGGAGGTGATAGTCGGTGGCGCGCTGGAATGCTGATCCGATCCGCACTAGCCCTGCCTCGTCGAAGGGACGGCCGATCAACTGCATGCCGACCGGCAAGCCCTTTGCAGTGAAACCGGTGGGAATCGAAAGCGACGGCAGGCCGAGATAATTGATCGGGCGGGTGAATTTTGTGATGCGCTGGATCACGGCCTCCGCATCGAGGCTGTTGCCGACATCGCTCTCGGCAATGGTCGCCGCCGGCATCGGCGCGACCGGTGCGATCACGGCATCGGTGCCGGCCACTGCTGCGAGATACGCCGCAAGCGCGGGACCGCGCCAGCGCATCGCTTCGAGATAGGTCACGGCAGGAATCGCAAGCCCGTTCTGCAGCCGCATCAACACCTGCGCGCCGTAATCCTGCGGCCGCTCGATCATCCAGCGCTTGTGGAAGGCAGCGGCTTCGGTGGCGAGCACGATCTGGCAGGCGGCGGTGAGCTGACGCTGATCCGGCAGTTCGACCTTGACGATCTCGGCGCCCTCGCGTCCGAGGGTAGCGATGGTCTCATCGAGGACCCGCGCCACTTCGGGATCGAGGTCGTCGACATAGAAAGCGGTCGGCACGCCGATCTTGAGGCCTTTCAGCGAGCCTGTGGTCGCGGCCATGTAGTTCGGCACCGGGAGCGTCGAGGTAGTCGGGTCCTCAGGGTCAGCGCCCGCCATCAGCCCGACCAGCAGCGCACAGTCTTCGACCGTTTGTGCGAGCGGTCCGACCGTGTCGAGTGACTGCGACAAGGGCATCGCGCCGGCACGGCTGATCAGGCCGACGGTCGTCTTGAATCCGGTGACGCCGCAGAAATGCGCGGGCATCCGGATCGAGCCGCCGGTATCGGAGCCCAACGCCGCAAAGGTCAGCCGCGCCGCGACCGCCGAACCGGAGCCGGACGACGAGCCGCCGGTGATGTGATCGACGTTCCAGGGGTTACGCACCGCGCCGTAATGGACGTTGTGGCCGGTCGGACCGTAGGCGAATTCCACCATCTGCAGCGAGCCGAGCCTGACGGAGCCGGCGTCCTTCAGGCGTTGCAACGCGGTCGATGTTGTCGTCGCGACGTAATCGCGGCGTATCCTGGAGCCGCAGGTCACGACCTTGCCGGCGTCGTAATACATGTCCTTGTGCGCCATCGGCACACCGTGCAGCGGGCCGAGATTCTTGCCTTTGGCGAGCGCGGCATCGGCAGCATCCGCCGCGGCGAGCGCCTCGTCCGCCTCGATCGCCATGAAGGCGTTGACGCGCGGCTGCCATTGCGCGATCCGGCCGAGGCAGGATTGCGTGACCTCGCGCGAGGAGAGTTTCTTAGCCGCGATCGCTTTCGCGACCGCGACCGCTGACATCAGGGCCGGTTCGCCGCTCATTTCGACACCATCGCGCGCTGCACCACGAGAAAGCTCGCAGGCTCGAGATCCATCGGCAGCGTGCCGGCAATGGGCGCAAAGCCGTCGAAGGCCGGACCGATGGAATGGGCGATGCGCGCGGAGACTTCAGAATCCTGCGGCACGCCGGCGACGTCGGTCATTACCTTGACCTGTTTGGGATCGGGTCTTGTCATGCGGCGGTTGCTCCCTTGTCATTTTCTTTGGCCGGCGCGCGGCTGTGCCCGGAACCTGCAATGGCCATGTAGCACGCCGCCTGATGGCCCATTGTATCGACATCGCTGAGTTTTGGCGTCGCATTTGCGCAGAGCGGCTCCGCAAACGGACAGCGGGTGTGAAACCGGCAACCGGGCGGCGGATCGATCGGATTGGGCGGATCGCCCGAGATCGGCGGCGTTTCGGTGCGGTTATCCGGATCGGACGACGGCATCGCCGCCAGCAGCGCTCGCGTATAGGGATGCGCCGGCGCATCCCAGACCTTATCGACCGGGCCGAGTTCGACCACCTCGCCGAGATACATCACCAGCACGCGGTCCGAGATGTAGCGTACCACGTTGAGGTCGTGGCTGATGAACAGATAGGTGAGGCCGAATTCGCGTTTGAGATCGGCGAGCAGGTTGAGCACCTGCGCTTCGACCGACTTATCGAGCGCGGATACCGCCTCGTCGAGGATCACGAGCCGCGGCGACAGCGCCAGCGCACGTGCGATGTTGACGCGCTGGCGCTGGCCGCCGGAAATCTCGTGCGGGTAGCGGTTGGCAAAAGTTTCGGCCCGCAAGCCGACCTTGCCGAGCAGCTCGCGCGCCAGCGTGCGCGCCGCGCCATCCGCCATGCCGTGAACCTTTGGGCCGAATGCAATCGACTCCTCGATGGTCAGGCGCGGATTGAGCGAGGCGTAGCTGTCCTGAAACACCATCTGCATGCCGCGGCGCAGTTCACGCAGCGACAGCGCGCGGCCGACCTGCATGCCGTCATAGACGATGTCGCCGGCATCGCGCTTCATCAGATGCATCAAAAGCCGCGCGGTGGTCGACTTGCCGCAGCCGGATTCGCCGACGATCCCAACGGTTTCGCCCTTGGCGATGGAGAAGGAAACATCATCGACCGCGCGCACGGTTTTACGAGGGCTGAACAGATCGCCGCGCACCGGGAAATGCTTGGTGAGGCCGGTGACCTGCAGCAGCGGCTGCGCGGCGCCACCGACGTCCGCGACCGGTTCCAGTAGTTCGACTGACTGATACGTCTCACTCATCCAGTCAGTTCCTGATGTCCATGGCGCTGCGCATGCCGTCGCTGAGCAGATTGAAGCAGATCGACACCGCAAAAATCATCACGCCCGGCAGCGCCGCCACCCATGGATTGACATAGATCGCGGTGCGCAGCGTGTTCAGCATCAGGCCCCATTCCGGCTCCGGCGGTTTTGTACCGAGGCCGAGGAATGACAGGCCGGCGGCAAGGATCATCGACACCGAGATCAATCCCGTAGCGTAGACGAAGATCGGGCCCAGCACATTGCCGAGCATATGCACGCGCATGATGGTGAACGGCCCGGCGCCGGAAGCGCGCGCGGCCTCGACGAAATCCATGTTGCGCACGCCTGTCGTCACGCTTTCCGCCACGCGGGTGATCTGCGGAACGAACACGATGGTCAGCGAGACGATGGAATTGACGATGCCGGCGCCGAGCGCGCCCGAGATCGCGATCGCCAGCAAGACCGACGGAAAGGCATAGAACACGTCGATGGTGCGCATGATCGCGGTGTTGAGCCTGCCGCCGACATAGCCGGCGACGAGCCCGAGCGAGGTGCCGATCATGAAGGCGAGGATCACCGGAAGAATGCCGATGATCAGCGACAGCCGGCCGCCATAGATCAGCCGCGCCAGCATGTCGCGGCCGAGTTCGTCGGTGCCGAGCGGATAGTTCGGCGTGCCGATGTGGCGAAGCCGGCGGATCATCGAGCCCTGGTAGGGATCGGCAAGGCCAAGCCACGGCGCGCACAATGCCGAGAGAACGATCAGCACCAGCACAAACGCGCAGACCATGCTGACCTTGTCGCGTGAGATGCGGCGGCCAACGGTCGCCCAATAGCCGCGCGCCTTGGTGGCGGGTGCGGCTTGCAGGACGGTATCCGACATCACGGTCATGAATCAGCCCCGCTTGATGCGCGGATCGATCGCGGCCTGCGCGATATCGACCAAGAGATTGAGGGCCACGAAGAACAGCGCCAGCACCAAAATCGTGCCCTGCAGCAGCGGCAGGTCGCGCTGGAAGATCGCGGAATTGAGCAGTAATCCCGAGCCGGGCCATGAGAACACGGTCTCGATCAGGATCGAGCCGCCGAGCATGTAGCCCAGTTGCAGCCCCATCACCGCGAGCGCGGTGGGTGCGGCGTTCTTGATGACGTGTTTGAACACGTCGAGTTCGCGCAGGCCCTTGGCCCGCAGCGCCTCGACGAAATCCTGTGAAAGAATATCGCCGGTGAGCGCGCGCACCGTGCGGGTGACGATACCCATCGGAATCACCGAGGTCGTGATCGCGGGCAGGATCAGATACTTCATGTGCTCCCAATCCCACCCCCAGGCGCCGGAACCGCCGGGACCGGCGCCGACTGCGGGCAGCCAGTTGAGCTGCACCGAGAAGATGATGACCATCACCATGCCGAGCCAGTAATGCGGCACCGAGACGCCGGCGATCGCAATCGAAGTCGCGACCTTGTCGATCCAGGTGTCGCGGAAATAGCCGGCGATCAGGCCGAACAGCAGCCCGAGCGTGAAGCCGATCAGCGCTGCGGCAATCGCGAGCGTGACGGTGTTGCCGACCGCGCGCAGCACTTCCGACAGCACCGGACGCCCGGTAGCGATCGAATTGCCGAGATCGCCATGGAGCGCGCGCCACAGCCAAAGCCCGAACTGCACCGGCAGCGGACGATCAAAGCCGTAGGCGGTGCGCAGCTGCGCGGCGAGTTCCTGCGATGCGTCTGCCGGCAGCACGGCTACCAGCGGATCGCCGGGCGTGATGTGCACCAAGAGGAAGCACACCAGCGCCACGCTGGCCACGATCGGGATCACATAGACGATACGGCGGGCGATATAAGCAAACACGAGTCACTTTTTCTTCTTCCCTTCTCCCCTTGTGGGAGAAGGTGGCGCGGACTTTAGTCTGCGCCGGATGAGGGGTTCTATCCGCGGACGCAGACATTCAGATGAGGGACATATATCCGCGGAGAGAACCCCTCACCCGTCTTCGATGCTACGCATCGAAGCCACCCTCTCCCGCAAGGGGAGAGGGTGAGCAAGCATCACGCTCCCGACCTTACGGCGCCATCGACACCGGCGAGAAGTCGACGAACCAGCTCTTCGGCTGCACGAAGCCTTTGACCTTCGGGCTCATCGCGCGCGGGGAGACGTCATGGGCGACGTAGAGGAACGCCGCGTCATCCACCGAGGCCGCGTGCAGTTCGGCGAGTGCCGCGTCACGCGCTGCCGGATCGAAGGTCTGGCGCGCTTTCGTCACCAGCTCGTCGAACTTGGGATTGTTGATGTAACCCCAATTATTCGACGTTGGCGGCGCCATCGACGATTGCAGGAAGCGCACCAGCGCGAAGAACGGGTCCATCGCCGCATAGGTGACGTTGGTGGCGTTGGCGCCGTTGGCGGTGGGATCCTTGGCGCCGCGGCGCCAGTTGGTGAACAGCGTGTTCCACTCGATGACGTCGAGCTGGACGTCGAAATAGCATTCGGCCAGCGCCTGCTGCAGATATTCGTTCATCGGCAAGGGCTGCATCTGGCCCGATCCCGAGGCGGAGGTCTGGGTCTTCACCGTCAGCTTCTTGCTCGGGCCAAAGCCTGCTTCCTGCATCAGCTTTTGGGCAGCGGCCTTGTCGTATTTGATCTCAAACGTCGGCTTGCCGCGCCAGGGATGGCCGGCCTCGAACGTTCCGGTTGCCGGCACCATCAGCCCGGCGAGCAGGCCCTCCTTGAGGCCTTCGCGATCGACGCACAGATTGGCCGCCTTGCGCACGCGGATGTCATTCCAGGGCGAGCCTTCGATGCGCGAGAACTGCCACGGCCAGACATGCGGCGATTCATTGGCCTGGAGCTGGAAGCCGCGCTGCTTGATTTCCTTGACCGCGTCGGGCGCCGGCGCCTCGACCCAGTCGACCTGACCGGACAGCAATGCCGCGGTGCGGGCATTGGCCTCCGGCATCGGGAGCAGCACCATTTTGTCGACCTTGGGCACGCGACCCTTGTCCCAATAGCCTTCGTTCTTGACCAGTTCGAGCCGCTCGCGCGGCGTGAACTTCGACATCTTCCAGGGGCCGGTGCCCGAGGCTTCCTTCGCAAATGCCGCCCAGGCGGCCTGCGACTTCGCCTTGGCGTCGGCGCCTTCTGCCTTGTCATAAAACGCCTGCCACTTCGAAGGGCTGGCCATGAACAGGTTGGTCAGGTTGATCGGCAAAAAGCTGTCCGGCTCCTTGGTGGTCAGCTCGACCGTCATGTCGTCGATCTTGCGGGCAGAGGCCAAGGTCGGCATGCGCGAGGCGGTGACGCCGACCTGGCTGGCGTCAAATTGCGGCGCGTCCTGTTTCAGCACCTTTTCAACATTCCAGACCACGGCATCGGCGTTGAACGGCGAGCCGTCATGGAAGGTGACGCCGGGACGCAGCTTGAAGGTCCATTTCTTCTTGTCGGCCTCGTCGACCTTCCATTCGGTCGCGAGCCCCGGGATCATCACGCTCGGCTTGGTGGCCGACGAGAGGTCCCACGCCGTCAGCCCGTCATACATGGTCAGGCCGGTGAAGCGGTTGCCCTCAAAACCCTGATCGGGCTGGCCGAGCGTGCGCGGAATATCGGCAGCCGTCATGCCGATCCGCAGCACCGTTTCGGCGCCGGCGAGCTGCGGCAGTCCCACGACCAGCGCCGTTGCCAGCAGCCACGCGGTGGCCGTCTTTTTCGATTTGTCGTTACGCATATGCAGCAATTCCTTCTCGACTTGGGTGACTAATTCTTATGCAAAGGTATGCAACGCCTGTGCCAAGGCAGGCGTTGAGGCAGCCACTTCGTGAGGGGCCATTAGCCGCACAACTCCCTGTGAATGCGCATGCAAGCGCGCTTTCCATGCTCCATCTGGCATCAAGCTTGCATTTTTTAGCTCCAAACCCCGCCCGATGGAGCTTAATTCATGCGCACCCGAAATTCGATGCTTCTTGCTGCCGCGGCAATCCTCGGATTGTCTTTAGGCTTGCCTACGATTTCGGCGCGGGCGGAAACCGTTGTGCGCTACGGCATTTCGATGGCGGATATCCCGCTGACCACCGGCCAGCCGGATCGCGGCGCCGGCGCCTATCAGTTCTCGGCCTATACGATCTACGATCCGCTGGTCGCCTGGGAGATGGACGTGTCGGACCGGCCGGGCAAGCTGGTGCCGGGCCTGGCCACCGAGTGGAAAGTCGACGAGGGCGACAAGAAGAAATGGCGCTTTGCCCTGCGCAAGGGCGTCAAATTCCACGACGGCAGCGAATTCAATGCCGACGCGGTGATCTGGAATCTGGACAAGGTGCTCAATGACAAGGCACCGCAGTTCGACAAGCGCCAGAGCGCGCAGGTGAAAACCCGCCTACCCTCCGTGGCGAGCTACGCCAAGATCGACGATTCGACCATCGAGATCACGACCAAGGCGGTCGATTCCTTCTTCCCCTACCAGATGCTGTGGTTCCTGGTCTCCAGCCCCACGCAATATGAAAAGCTCGGCAAGGACTGGGACAAGTTCGCCAGCCAGCCTTCCGGCACCGGGCCGTTCAAGCTGACCAAACTTGTCCCGCGCGAACTGGCTGAACTGACCAGGAACGCCGACTATTGGGACAAGAAGCGGCTTCCGAAGGCCGACAAGATCGTGCTGATCCCGATGCCGGAAGCGCTGACGCGCACCAATGCGCTGCTGGCAGGCCAGGTCGATTTGATCGAGACACCGGCGCCGGACGCGGTGCCCCAGCTTAAATCCGCCGGCATGAAGATCGTCGACAACGTCACGCCGCATGTCTGGAATTATCATTTGAGCGTATTGCCCGGCTCGCCCTGGACTGATGTCAGGCTTCGCAAGGCGCTCAATCTCGCGATCGACCGCGAGGCCGTGGTCGGACTGATGAACGGCCTGGCAAAACCCGCCAAGGGCCAGGTCGATCCGTCGAGCCCGTGGTTCGGCAAGCCGTCCTTTGAACTCAAATACGATGTCGCGGCGGCGAAGAAGCTGGTGCAGGAAGCGGGCTATTCGAAGGAGAAGCCGCTGAAGGCGACCTTCATCATCGCGCAAGGCGGCACCGGGCAGATGCTGTCGCTGCCGATGAACGAATTCCTGCAGCAGAGCTTTAAGGAAATCGGCATCGATGTTGACTTCAAGGTGGTCGAGCTCGAGACGCTCTATACGGCATGGCGCAAGGGCGCGGCCGACGAGATGAACGCCGGCATCACCTCCAACAACATCGCCTATGTCACGTCAGATCCGCTCTACGCGATCGTCCGCTTCTTCCACTCCGGCCAGATCGCGCCGGTCGGCGTCAACTGGGGCGGCTACAAGAACCCCAAGGTCGACGCGCTGATCGACGAGGCCAAGCAGACGTTTGATGTCGCCAAGCAGGACGAGCTATTGGCGCAGGCCCATGCGCTGATCGTCGACGACGCCACGCTAGTCTGGGTCGTGCACGATACCAACCCGCATGCGCTGTCGCCGAAGGTGAAGAAGTTCGTGCAGGCGCAGCACTGGTTTCAGGATTTGACGCAGATCGGGCTGGAGTGAGAGTGGCTTGATCCAGAGCGCGCTCCAGCCTGTACAGGCTTGGCTGTCCTGATCTGAAGGAGACAGCCATGACCCCATTTGAAAACAAGGCACCGCGGCGCCTCAGCATAACCAACGCCGCCCCTGGCAAACCAACGGATCCGCACGAATAGGGCTCGAGGATTTTGCCCGTCTCACAACTGCCGCACAGCGGTCACGTTCGCTGAACGCCTCCGCCGTACTGTAGTCGTATTCCGACGATCATGTGCACGGCATGCCTGCTGGGCAGCGCTCAGCAGGCATGCTTTGTTTCGTCTAACGTCATGGGGAACTGCCGTGATCAAGATTGCGATTGCAGTGGGTGCAACGCTTGCCGTGGTGACTGCCGCCAGCGCTGCCGACATTCCACGCCGACAGCCCGTCTATCAGCAAGCTGCCGTCGGCAAGATGCCGATTGGCAAGACCCCGGTCGGGAAGAGCCCAATCGGCAAGGCGCCCGGGCCCGTTGTGTCGCGCTACTAGCGCACGGCATTGACCGAGGGTCGTTGAACCTGCCTTTGTCGTCGACGGTTGAGGGGCGAAGCGTGGCAAGTCGACCTAACAGATTGGGACCATGGTTGCTTGCGGGACTCACACTCGCAGCTTCGCTCCCAGGCACAATCCCATCGGCTTCTGCACACGAGGCACACAAGCGCTTGGCTGACGCGAATGCGCTTGTGTCTAGTAACGCGCCTATCCAGCCAAGACCGGCGGCACAGGCGGCTCAAAAGCAGGGCACAGCCAAGGGCCCGTACTACGTCGATTTCAGAGCCAGGACGGCGGCGAGCTGGGGACATGCTTTCGTCTGGTACGGGAAGACGAGCGAGCGAGCAGTTGAGGTCGCGGGCCTCACGCCTGCGGGAGACACCTTTGCCTACGTGCTGGGGCATTTGACGTGGGTCCCGTCCGAGACCGGGGCGAGCTATGGCGATCTTGATCCGGAGTACCTGACCGCGAGCTACCGGGTTTACCTGAGTGAGCCGGACGCAAAGAGGGTGTTCGCTTACATCAAGAAATTGCAAGCGAGTTCACCGGTCTGGAACGCGGAAACATCCAATTGCACGGCGTTTATCGGCAGCATCGCAAGTTTTATGGGACTGAAAGTGCCTCTCCGCTGGCAGCGTCCCGAGAACTACGTCAACAGCCTCAAGGAAATGAATAGCGGTCGCCAGATGGTCCGCCTGTCGTCGGAATAGCTGGCGCTGTAGGGTGGGTAGAGCGAAGCGAAACCCATCAAATCCCTGCGCGGAAACATGATGGATATCGCTTCCGCCTTCGCTCGTTGAGCTACGGCGGACAAGTCGCTCCACCCATCCTGCATTCCGCGGAGAATGCGTAGGGTGGGCAAAGGCGCGTTTGCGCCGTGCCCACCATCTCTCGTCGAGCATTGTCGTGAATGGTGGGCACGCTTCGCTTTGCCCACCCTACGGTTCTGTCACTTCGTCAGCAGCGCGAAGGCGCCGTTCCAGTCTTCCGGCGGCGGATTTTCGAGATAGCCGCGGATGCGGGCTTCGTACAAGTTGTACAGCAGCTCCAGCGAGCGCGCCTCGTCGGTCTTGCGGCCGCGCGCGATCGCCGCCAGCGCGCCATCCCAGTCGCGTGTGCGATAGCAGGAGAGCATCTCGATGGTCAGGTTGCGCAGGCGCTGGAAGCGGCCGGACTGCGCGATGTCCTCACGGCCGGCGATGGCGTAGATCACCTCCGGCTCCTTCTTGCCCTTCACCATGATGAAGTCGAGTTCGAGGATCGCGAACTTGTCCTTGACCGCCAGCGCGGTCCTGGAGCCGACGATGATCGGGAAGCCATATTCCTTCGACTGCCCCTCAAGGCGCGAGGCCAGATTAACGCTATCGCCGAACACCGAATAATTGAACTTGAGATCGGATCCCATATTGCCGACCACGCAGATGCCGGTATTGAGACCGACGCCGACATTGAGCGGAATGAACGGACGCCCTTCGTCCTTTGCCTCCTGCTCGCGCGCCTGATTGAGTTCGTCGACATGCTCCAGCATGTCGAGCGCGGCCTCGCAGGCGTTGAGCTCATGATCCTTGTCGTCGAGCGGCGCGTTCCAGAACGCCATGATGGCGTCGCCCATGTATTTGTCGATAAAACCCTTGCGCGCGAGAATCGCGTTGGTGAGCGGTGTCAGGAAGCGATTCATCAGCGCGGTGAGGCCTTGCGGATCGTTCTTGTAGGTCTCCGAGATCGAGGTGAAGCCGCGCATGTCGGAGAACATGATGGTCATCTCGCGCTCCTCGCCGCCAAGCACCAGCTTTTCCGGCGACTGCGCGAGCTGTTCCACCAGCACCGGCGACATGTATTGCGCGAAGGCCCCACGGATCTGCTTGCGCTGTTGCTGCTCGCGCACGAAGCTCGAAAAGATCAGGGTGAGGTAGATCGCCGTGGTCGACATCAAGGGGTAGGTGAAGTCGATCAGGAGCCTGTGCTGTATGTAGAAAAATGCCGACGTTCCGATCAGGGCGGTCGCAAACGCCCCGCCAAGCGCGACCAGCGTGATCGGACCGAACAACGGCGCGAACGCGATCACCAGAAGCCCAAACAGCAGCGCGGTCGCGAATTCGACCGCAATGCCGTAGATCGGCTGGGAGATCACCGCCCCGGTCAACGCGCTTTCCAGAATCTGGGCGTGGATTTCCACGCCCGGCATGTTCTCCGAAACCGGCGTGGTCTTGATGTCGTTGAGACCGACGGCCGAGGTGCCGATCAGGACCAGCTTGCCCGCGATCATTTCGGGCGCAACGGTCTTTTGCAGCACGTTGATTACCGGAACGTAGAGCGAAGGATCTTGGCGGGCGTAGTGAACCCAAAGCTGGCCACTGCCATCGGTCGGAAGCTGAAAGCCCTTGATGCCGAGGCTCTTGATGCCGGCCTTCTCGGACTTGATCAGGATCGTACCCGAGCCGGCGGCAACCCGAAGTATCTCGAAACTCAGCGAGGGCATGGTCTGGCCCTGCGCCAGCATGATCATCGGCACGCGCCGCACGATGCCGTCGCGCTCGGGCTTGATCGTGAAGAGGCCGCGCCCGGCAGCGGCATGTTCCAGCACCTTGGTGTTGCGCAGCAGGCCCGGGAACTGGAACATGAAGCGTTGCGGCTCCTCACCCAGCATCGCCAGGCCCGTCACCGGAAGCGTCTTGTCGAGCGCGGCCAGTTCTTCCGCGGCCCCCGATTCACCAAGCACCACGCGCGACTTGCGGATGGCTTCGGCGAAGACCTCGTCGTTGCTCGGCAGCGCCCGCAATTTGGCGCGGGTGTCCTCATCGAGGTTGCGGAACGTATCGGCCGCATCGGAGGGATTGAGCCGGTCCGGCTCCGGAAACACCGCGTCGAACGCGATCACGAGGGCGCCCAGCCTGGTCAGCTCGGTAATGAGATCGGCGATCCGCGTCCGCGGCCATGGCCACTGGCCGATCTTTTCCAGGCTCTTGTCGTCGATATCGACGATGGTGACCGGCCTCGCCGTCTTCTTGCGGGGATCGAGCCGCTGGAAGAAATCGAAGGTCCTGACCCGAACTTCCTCGACCGGCGCCGGGTCAGCAAGGCGCAGCGCGGCAAACCCGATCAGCAGCGCAAGGCACAGCAGCCGGGCATAGCCGATGCGCCGCTTGAACCACCTCGGTAGAGCCCGGAGCTTCATGGCTTCGATTGTTCGCTAACTGACGGCGCCAGACAAGCCGGAAGATAGCACCGGCATCAAGGATGCTGGCGGGAATTGCGAAGGGCCATACTAGTGATGCGGCGAGACGATAAAGTCGCTCGCATGCAGGCTGCTGACCGCGACCCCCTTGAGGGTGATGATGTCGCCGTGATCGAGCGTGATCCGCGTGTCCGCGGCATCTGTCGGGCTCGCCGTCGCATGGGCGCTAAGCCACGTCTCGATAGTTGACGAATCTACCTCGGAGAACGCACGGAGATCGATATGGTCCTCGCCCTGCGTGAAGTCAGTGATCTCATCGGCGCTCGGGTCGTCGTATTGGGATGCCGGCGCAAACACGAACTGGTCGGCCTTCGCGTTGCCGGTCAGCGTGTCGTTGCCTCCGGTTGCGAAAATGACGTCCTTTTCGTCCGTGCCTTCGAGCGCGGCGCCATTCGATCCGGATTGCTGGAACACGAAATTAAGGGTGTCGCTGTGGCCATTGGCGTCTGTCGCAATCACCGTGACGATGTCGCTCACCTCGGTATCGCCGTTGTAGTCCGTCGGTGTGTAAATGATGCCGTTGGCAAACTGGGCATTGATTTCCGAAACGTTGCCCGCGCTCACCGGGGAAAGCGTGCCGTACACAGCGCTCGTCGTGATCGTAACGTCGGAAGCCTGGTCGTCGTTAGACAAGTTGATGTCAAAAACGGTGGTGGTAACTGCGGCGTCGTCGTTCGCTTCAACCCTGATGCTTTCAGCGCTCAGGACCAGCGCCCCGTCGACGCCGGTGACGTTCACCTTGAGATGCCCATCGCTTCCGAGCGCCCCGTCGGAAGCGGTGTAGGTGAAATCGTCTTGCACGGTAACGCCATGGTCCAGCGCGGCGACCGCCGCTGCCTGTGCGGAGGTAGCGCCGAGCGTGTAGGTGTAGTCGCCGGTCGCCTGGTCAATGACAACCCGGCCGTAGGTGCCATCAACCGTAATGTGGCCAGACGCCGCGACGCCGTTGACGACGTTCAACACGGAAAGCGTGTCGTGTTCGGCGTCAGTGTCGTTGGCGAGCAGGTGACCGGTGATACTTCCCGTGTTGCCGGTAATCGATGCGACATCGTCGGTTGCGACCGGCGCGTCGTTGATCGGCGTGATATCGATGGTCGCGGTGGCGGTTGCGGTCTGGCTGCCGTTCGATCCGCTGTTGCCAGCGTCGTTGACGGACAGCGTCAGGCCGGTCGATGCGCTCGGATTGTCCGAATTCGCGGTGTAGCTTATCGTGCCGGAATTGTCTCCGGAGAGCAGCGCTTCGATGTAGTCGACCAGTCCGGTGATCGTCACGGAGGACGTACCGTTGCCGGTGACCGAAACGTCGTTTCCACCCAGGGCGACGTCCAGGATGCCTTGGCCGACGGAGAGGGTCACCGTTTCGGTGCCGCCATTGCCATCGATATCAGCGACATGCAAGCCGGTGCCGCTGATGACCAGCGGCGCTTGTTCAGTCGCAACGTAATGCGTTGCAGGCGCGGCCGCGGTCGGCGCGTCGTTGACCGCCGTCACCGTCAGCGTTGCGGTATCCGACGTCACGGAGAAAGCGGTGGAGCCGCCCGCTGCCGAGACGTCCGCCATGGTGCCGTGGATGCCAGTCGTTTGATCCCACGCCACATACGTGAACGTGTCCGTCCCGCCATCTTCGCCGTCGGGAACGAACCTGACCTTGTCGGTCGCCGCCAGCAGCAACGCGGAGCCGCCCGACACCGCCGGGAAAGCGACGAACGTGCTGCCGTCGGTGGAATATTCCCAGTGGCCATGCGCGCTGGTCGTAGCGGTGATAGCGATGCCTTGCAGCGCGCCGTGATCGACGTCGGCAATGCTGGCTCCGAGGAACGAGGCGACCGTCTGGCCGGCATTCGCGGTCTGGTCTTCGGTAATCGTGATCAGCGACGGCGCCGACGCGGTCAGGACCGGCGCGTCGTTGGTGCCGGTGACGGTGATCGTGAAAGTCTGTGACGTGATCCCGCTATCGCCATCGTTGATCGCGACCGTATAGGTCAGCGTAACGGACTCGGTCTCGGCCAGATAATCGAACGCGGTCGAGGCCGCCGAGAACGACAGATCGACAGAGCCGGACGACGAGCCGGCGGCCTTGGTCACGGTACCCCGCGTCACCAGGGCGACCAGCGCCGCCTCGTCGAGCGCAAGACCCGTGGTGGTGCCGGACGCCGCGGCGCCGGTGATGGCAGCGGTGTGGCCGACATCAGACAGGTCGCGATCGGTGAAAGTGACTGATATCGTCGTTGTCAGCGGCGCGGTATCGGTTTGCTCGGAGATGCCCTGCTTCGCGATATCGGCGATTTCAGGCGCGTCGTTGCTGCCATTGACGGTGACGATAACATCCTGCGACGTGACGCCACCATGGTGATCGTCGACCTCGACGGTGTAGGTCAGCGTGACCGTCTCGCCATCAGCAAGGTAGTCGAAATAGCTATCCGGTGCCGAGAACGACCAGGACTTCGAGCCGGTCTTCCCATCGGTGGAATCGGCCAGCGGGCCCAGCGACAGCCAGCTAAGTTGGACCGTGCCGTTGGCGAGGCCTGTCGTGACGCCGGAGGCGTGGACGCTCGCGATCTTGACCGCATGCGTGTCGGTCAGATCGGCGTCGATGAACTTGATCATGCCGCTTGCGGTATCCGGCGTCGTCGAACCGTGAGTGTCGGCGACTTCCGAAATGGTCGCGGCCTGCAGATCGCTGATGATTTGAGCCGTATCGTTGCTGCCGGTGACGGTGATAGTGATCGGCTTGGTCACCACGCCGCCATGCCCGTCATTCACGGTTGCCGTGTAGGTCAGGTTGAGGATTTCGCCGTCGGCAAGGAAATCGAATGCACTGTCGGCGACGCTATAACTCCAGCTCGCCGAGCCATTATTGGTATTGCCAGAATTCTGCACCACCGTCAGCGGCTCATCCACCGCTGCGATCGCCGCGAGTTGCTTGGCCGTGAGCTGCGAGGTTACGTCGATGCTGGATGCGTTCAGGTAGGTGAACGCAGTGAAGGCCGTGCTCGCCACCGGCCGGTCGGTCAGGTCGACGTCGGTGAAGCTGATGGTGCCGGCTGCGACATGGAGCGCATTGGAGCCGGTCGGGTTCGGCTGACTGGCGCTCGAAAACTCGGCAAAGGCGGCGCTCGTCGTGGCGATGGTCGGCAGGTCGTTGGTGCCGGTGACGACGACGTCGGCGCCGTGGATCGAGACCGTAATCGGCGTGGAGATGACGCCGCCATGGCCATCATCGACCTGGGCGACGTAGTTGAGCGTCAGCCTTTCGCCCTTGGCGATGAAGTCGAACTTGCTGTCCTCGATGCTGTAGGTCCAGCTCGCCGAACCGTTGTGGGTGTTTCCGGCCGCCTGCACCACGGAGAGCGGCACCTCGACGGCCAGGATCGCCGCCAGTTGCGCCGGCGTCAGCGTCGCGGTGACGTCGTTACCCTCTGCATCGTAATAGCGGAACGGATCGGTCGCGGAGATCGCGGCGCTGACGACGGGCCGGTCGGTCAGGTCGGCATCGGCGAAGGTGACGGTGCCGGTCACGGTATCGACCGCCGTATTGCCGGTGCCGATCCGCTCCGTGATCGTGCCGCCGGTCGCGGAGAGCGTCGGCTTGTCGTTGGTGCCGGTGATAACGACCGTAAACGGCACGAACGTCGTCTCGTTGCTCGGCGCGTAGTTGTTGTCGACCCGCGCCATATAGGTCAGCGTCAGCGTCTCGCCGGAGGCGAGGAAGTCGAAGGCGCCATCGGCAATGTTGTAGGTCCAGGTAGCCTGACCGGTGTTCTTGCCGTTGGGGTCCTGGACCACGGAGAGCGGCACTTCGACCGCCTTGATCGCAGCCAGCTGCTCCGCCGTCAGCGTCGCGGTGACGTCGGCCTTCTGCGCGTTCGCGTAAGTGAAGGAGGAAAACGCGGCCTGGACGCTCGGAACGTCGTTGGGGTTGATGTCGGCATAGCTGACTATGCCGGACACGCTGTCCACGGCAGCGCTGGCGGTGATGTCGACGCGCTCGGTAAACGAACCGCCGTGCGCGGCGGCCGCCGGCGGCCCGGGAATGTGATCGAGATGGGGGCTGGGACCTGTGCCGGGCGATGGAGCAGGCTTGTCCGGGACATTGACGAACTGAAGCGTCACCGGCACGAAGTCGTTGCTGGCCAGCTTGAGGAACGACGTTTGCGGAACGATCGAGTCGGTAAAGTTGGTCGTCAGCTTGGTGTTCGGGTTGTTCAGGTCGGTGAACTTCAACGAAAACACGTCGCTGATGACCTTCTGCGCGTCGGGCGACAGTTGCACGGACGACTGAAAGGTGACCGAGCCCTGGCCGTTGATGATCGTCTGCGTGCCGGCCCGGTTGACGGTTGCGATCGGCGTCAGCGTGGTCTTGTCGAACAGGATGTAGGAGCCGGTGGTGCCGTCGGGTTCGACCAGCACCTGGAATTTCGCCGGCGGCGCACCACCTTGCGACGGCACCTCGAAATCGATCTCGACCAGCACCGCGGTGCCGCGGATGCCCATGGTCGCGACCGGCGTGTCGACCTTCATGTCGCCTTTCTTGGCGGTGGCGCCGGCGACGAACGAGATGGTGCCCTGCACCAGGCTGAGCAGCGATTTGTTGTCCGACCCGTTGGGGTCGTAGATCATTTCGTTCAGCACCATCTTGGCGTTCGACGCGAGGCCGAACACGGTGCCGTCGATGAAGGTAATGCCGAGCGTCGAATCGGAGCCGGACTGGACGACGTCGCCTTTGTGGACGGTGTCGCCCTGGTTCAGGATGATCGACACGCCGTTGCGGATCGCGGTTGCGCTGCCCGTCAGCTTGGTGACATGGCCGATGAGAGCGGGAGCAACGCTGGCGCTGCCGTCGGCCTGCGCGAGCTGGATGTGCCCGGCTAGCGCGTTGACGATGTCACCGGTGAGGTGGGCGCCATCGGGCGAGGCCAGCGCGGCGCGTTTCTCGCCCCTGAAGTAATCGGGCAGGACGAGTTCGCGGTCGCCGCTGGTGAGGACCAGGTCGACGCCCGAGCGCTTGAAATCGCCGGTGAACAGCAGGTGGGCATCAGGAACGATAACGGCATCGACCGGCGCATGCGTCGAAACGCTGTCGACGCGGACGGAACCATGGGGGTGCGAACCATGGGCGTCCGACACCACATCGGTAAATTTACCGGCCAAGCTCAAAATGGCACCGTTGCCGCTAAGGTTAATATTTATACAATATTGAAATATCTAAGCTTGCATATCATTGGAAGGTCCCGCACGGAACCACCCAATGCTTGTTAATATCGCGGAAAGCGACGCCCTGGCGGGTCGGTCTTCGTGGAATTCCCCCGGGAGATCGCAGGTATCGCTGGTTGTCCCGGCAACAATACGGGCGGAATTCTCCGGCCTCAACAACATTACTTCAAGTATTCGAAGTATAAATTTGAAAAATATACCTGGCACTGTTTCCCCATGGTTCCACGGGGAACTATGATGCGATTTTTAAAGTTCAAACTGTGAACCAGCTAACAAATCAGACAATTTTCAACAAAAAAGTCACATTAACGGAAAATCAACCATAAAGCGCAGTTAAAGGCTGTCTCCAACAGCCCCGCGCGCGGCTTGCTTAAGCCGATCGATTAAATTCTCGCCAAATCGGCGGCGGTTATTTTGGGCTGTTTCGCAGTTCGCGGCCAGCCTCCCCCCGTTTTAAGCGGATTAAAAGCACCCCCGCCCCATCCTGCCCCTGCAAAATGATCCGGTCACGCGCAGGCAGAATACGCCCGCCGATGCCCGGACAAGGGGCGTTAGATGGGGTTGTCAGTCACCTCGCGCGCATGGCGTGCGGGCATCGTCGCGTGCGGCCTGGCCTGGTTCGGACCAGTCGACCTGCGGGCCGCGGCAGCGGAGCCGTCCGCGCCGGCGGAATTGATCCAGCGATCGGCCGAGCCGTTCGGGCTTGCGGCATCTCTCCTCCCGAGCGGCGGACTGCGCGACAAATGGCTCGGCGTGCAACGCCGGCTCGACGACGAAATGGTGCAGCTTGCGCTCTGCGAGGGCGACCGCGACGGCTGCGTGTCGCCAGCCGCCCTGAAATTCCTCGACATCGTCGACGCCGCGCAGTTGCGCGAAGGCCGCGCCCGACTCGGCGAAATCAACCGCGCCATCAATCTCGTCATCCGGCCGATGAGCGACCTCGCCCAACACGGCCAGATCGACGTCTGGACGTCGCCGCTCGCAACGCTCGCGCGCGGCGGTGGCGATTGCGAGGATTATGCGATTGCGAAATTCGTCGCCCTGCGCCGCGCCGGCGTCGCGCCCGACGATCTCAGGATCGTGGTCCTGCACGACACCATTCATGGCGAGGACCATGCGGTGGCCGCCGCGCGGCTGGACGGGCGATGGCTGATGCTCGACAACCGCCGCATGGCGATGATCGAGGATTCGCATGTCAGAAACTACCGGCCGACATTTGCAATCGGCGAACACGGCGTGATGCGATTAGCCGATTCTCCCCTGCTCGCAGCTGTGGGCAACAACCCTGTGGCTCCGCTCGTCGTAAGCTATCAGGCTGCCTCCGCAGACTGATCACGCGATCGCGCCGACCGACGGCGCGCAAATATTGCACGGCGACAGTCGACAACAATCTGCTTTCCTTGCCTGATCTTCCCTGCCTCACGGCCGATGGTACGCTGCAGCCGGTATGCCCGATTGCATTCGTTTCAGTGAAACATGCCAAGACGAATTTTCTCTTTTTCATTTCACGCCCCGCATTGATTGACGCGATCCTTCTCACCGGCATAGCATTCCGGCAGATCCGCTAGAGATCACTGGGAGGGGAATGAGATGACACGTTTGCCGCGCGTTAATTCTGCTTGCCGTTCGTTACCTGAAATTGCCGCTACTTCCCGTCGACCGGCGCGCCTTGCACAGGCCGCGATCGCGGTCGGGCTGGGCCTGACGCTATCCTGCAGCGCCGCGCTGGCGCAGACACCCGCCAAGGGATCGCCCGAGCACATCAAGGCCGTCACGTCTGCGGTGGATGGCGCATTGATCAAGGCCAATACCGCGACGTCGCAGGACTGGCCGACCATCGGCCTCGACTATGCCGAGACGCGCTTTTCCAAGCTCAACCAGATCAATGCCGACAACGTCAAGAAACTCGGCTTGGTGTGGAGCTATCCGCTCGAATCTTCCCGCGGCGTCGAGGCGACGCCGGTCGTGGTCGACGGCATCATGTATCAGACCGCGTCATGGAGCGTGGTGCACGCCATCGACGCCCGCACCGGCAAGCGGCTCTGGACCTTCGATCCGAAGGTCGACCGCGAGAAGGGCTACAGGGGCTGCTGCGATGTGGTCAATCGCGGCGTCGCACTCTGGAAGGGCAAGATCTATTTCGGCGCCTATGACGGTAGGCTGTTCGCGCTCGACGCCGCCACCGGCAAGGTGGTCTGGGAGAAGGACACCATCGCCAGCAAGGAGCACTCCTACACCATCACCGGCGCGCCGCGCGTGTTCAACGGCAAGGTGGTGATCGGCAATGGCGGCGCCGAATTCGGCGCGCGCGGCTATGTCACCGCCTATGACGCGGAGACCGGTAACCAGGCATGGCGCTGGTTCACCGTGCCCGGCGATCCGTCAAAGCCGTTCGAAGACGAATCGATGGCGGTCGCGGCGAAGACCTGGGATCCCGCCGGCAAGTACTGGATCAATGGCGGCGGCGGCACGGCCTGGGACACCATCACCTTCGATCCCGACCTGAACCTCGTCTATATCGGCACCGGCAACGGTTCGCCGTGGAATCAGAAAGTCCGCAGCCCCTCCGGCGGCGACAACCTCTATCTGTCCTCGATCGTCGCGCTCAATGCCGATACCGGAAAGTACGCCTGGCACTATCAGGAAACGCCCGGCGACCACTGGGACTACACGGCTACCCAGCCGATGATCCTGGCGGACATCAACATCGACGGCGCGCCGCGCAAGGTGATCCTGCACGCACCGAAGAACGGCTTCTTCTTCGTCATCGACCGCACCAACGGCAAGTTCATCTCGGCAAAGAACTTCGTCGATGTGAATTGGGCGACCGGCTACGACGCCAACGGCCGGCCGATCGAGATAAAGGAGGCGCGTAGCGACGAAGCGTATGACAGCATTCCCGGCCCGGCCGGCGCCCACAACTGGCATCCGATGTCGTTCAATCCGCAGACCGGTCTTGTCTATATTCCGGCACAGGGCATCCCCACCAACCTCACGCCGGAAAAGGCCTTCAAGCACAATGCCGTCGAGCCCGGCAAATTCGCCAGCGCAACGGGCTGGAATATCGGCTTCCAGCTGAACGCTACACCCCCCAAGAACTCGGCCTTCGGGCGCTTGGTGGCCTGGGATCCGGTCAAGCAGAAGGAAGCCTGGCGCGTCGAGCACGTGGCGCCGTGGAACGGCGGCACCCTCACCACCGCGGGCAACCTGGTGTTCCAGGGCATCGCCGACGGCCGCTTCGTCGCCTACAACGCCACATCAGGCGAGAAGCTCTGGGAAAGCCCGACCGGCACCGGCGTGGTCGCGGCGGCCTCGACCTACATGCTTGACGGCAAGCAATATGTGTCGATCGCGGTCGGCTGGGGCGGCGTGATCGGCCAGTGGATTCGCGCCACCGAACTGCAGAGCCCCGGCACGGTCTATACCTTCGCGATCGACGGCAAGGCGCCGCTGCCGGCCTTTGTGAAGTACCAGACCGAGGGGCTGTTGAAGGGCGTGAAGTATGATCCGAAGGATATCCCCGAAGGCACCGCCATCTATGTCGCCGCCTGCGCCGCCTGCCACAGCGTGCCCGGCGTCGACAACGGCGGCAACATCCGGAACCTCGGCTATGTCGCCCCCGAAACCATCACCAACCTGAAGGACATCGTGTTCAAGGGCCCGTTCCGCGACCGCGGCATGCCTGACTTCACCGGCAAGCTGAAGGAAGAGGATATCCCGAAACTGCAGGCCTTCATCCAGGGTACAGCTGACGCGATACGGCCGAAGTGACGAAGTCATCCCGGGGCGCGTGTTAGCCGCGAACCCGGAGCACATAGCGAAGCAGAAGGGCTGCACGAGACGATCGCGCAGCCCTTTGTTGTTTCGGCGGAGTTCCAGCCGAAGTAGTAACAACCGTCATTGCGAGCGAAGCGGAGCAACCCATCTTGCGGCAGGAAAGAATGGATTGCTTCGTCGCTTCGCTCCTCGCAATGACGGCGTTTGCCGTCAGAGCGAAAGGCACAAAAAACAAAAAGAGCTGCGCGATCATCTCGCGCAGCCCTTTGTCGTTGAGGTCCCGATGGTAGAGGCGACGCCCCTCAGAACATCAGGCCTTCCTTCACCAGCACCCAGCGGCCGTTCTTGATCTGCTGGACCTGGGTGATCGTGTTGGCGAGATGGTCGGTCTTGGAGAACTTGGTCGGCGGCGAGTTGAAGATGTCGCGGAACTGCTCGCCTGACTCCAGCGCGTTCATCATCTTCTGGCCGGTCAGGTCCTTTCCTGCCTTCTCGGCGTAGAACGCAAAGGTCGTCATGGCGTTGTAGCCGATGATCGCCTGCGTATTGGCGTCCGAGCCAAACATCTTCTTGTAGTTGGCGAGCCAGTCCTTGACCTTGCCCTTTGCCGTGTCTTCGTACGGAATTTCGAAGCCCGAAGCCGCATAGAGGCCTTCGACCGCCTCCTTGCCGAGCGCCGGAACTTCCAGCACGTTGGTCGGCGTGGCGCCGAGGAAGGTGACGTCCCAGCCGAGCTTCTTGGCTTCGCCCATCGCGCCGATGGTTTCGCGGATCACCGTACCGAGCACGACCATATCGCAGCCGTCGGACTTCATCTTGGCGACCTGCGCGCTGAAGTCGGAAGCGCCGCGCTTGTAGCTGGTGACCGAGGCCGGCTCCAGCTTCATCGCCTTGACCTGCTGCGTGAAGCCGTCAAGCACGTTCTTTCCGTACTCGTCGTCCTGATACATGATGCAGGGCTTCTTGAAGTTCTTGCCCTCGATCATGTATTTGACCGCCGCGCGCGTGCTCTCGACGTAGGGCAGCAAATTGTTGAACTTCAGCCGCTCCTGCGGCTTCGCCGGATCGAACTTGAAGGTGAATTCGGCCGCCGTCAGCGGGAATAGCTGCAGCACGCCGGCATCGAACAGGATGTCCTGCGATGCGAGCACGGTGGGCGAACCCATCGGGCCGACCATGGCGAAGACCTTGTCGCGCTCGACCATCTTCTGCGACGCCAGCACGGCGCGCTTCGGATCGTAGCCGCTATCCTCGATGATCAGTTTGATCTTGCGGCCGTGGATACCGCCGGCGGCATTGATTTCCTCGGCTGCCATCTTCATGCCGTTGGAAACCGGAACGCCCCAGACCTTGATCGGGCCGGATAGATCCTGATGGGTTCCGATGACGATCTCGCTCGCCGAGATGCCTTGATCGGTAATCTTGGTCTGGGCTGCGGCCGGCAGTTGGGTCAGCGCAAGGGCGCTCACCGCAAGGCCCAACGCCCTAAACGATTTCGACATTGCAATATCCTCCTTGTTGGCCCGTGTTGAGCGAAGGGTGGGGCCTTCTTCTCCTTCGCCGCTTCGTTAATTTCGCTTCAAGTATCCGTCTGGCTACGCTACCGCCCGTTCGCCATACATGGCGTTGATTTCGGCGGCATAGCGCTTGTTCACAAAGCTGCGCTTCAGCTTCATGGTCGGCGTCAGTTCCTCGTCCTCAGGCGTGAGCTGACGTTCGATCAGATAGAACTTCTTGATGGTCTCGACGCGCGCGAAGTTGACGTTGACTGCCTCGATCTCGCGCTGGATCAGGTCCTGGATTTCGGGCGCACGGCACAGACTGGCGTAGTTGGTGAAGGGAATGTCGTGGTCCTGGGCGAACTTCTCGACATTCTCCTGGTCGATCATGACCAGGCACGTCAGGTACGGCCGCTTGTCGCCGATCACCACGGCGTCCGAGACGTAAGGCGAGAACTTCAACTGGTTCTCGATTTCCGACGGCGTGATGTTCTTGCCGCCCGACGTGATGATGATGTCCTTCATCCGGTCGGTGATCCTGACGAAGCCTTCATTGTCGATCGAGCCGACGTCGCCGGTGTGCAGCCATCCCTTGGCGTCGATGGTCTCGGCGGTCTTTTCCGGCTGGTTCAGATAACCCATGAACAGGAAATCGCCGCGGATCAGAATCTCGCCCTGCGGCGAAATCGCGACTTCGCCCCAGGGTGCTGCCTTGCCGACCGAGCCGAGCTTGATGCGATCGGGCGGCATCACGGTGGCGACACCGCAATTCTCGGTCTGGCCGTAGACCTCGCGCATGTCGAGGCCGAGCGCGAGATACCAGCGGATCAGATCCGGCGCGATTGGCGCAGCACCAGTGAACGCCAGCCGGCAACGATCGAGCCCGAGCATGCGGCGAATGTTGCGGAACACGAGATAGTAAGCGGCGCTGTTGGCGAGCCGCAGCGACAATGGCGGTGTATCGCCCTGCAGTCTGTACTCCGTCATCCGGTTGCCGATGGCGAGCGCGTTGCGGTACATCCACTTCTGGAAATTCGTCGCGTCTTTCAACGCAATCGTGATTCCGGAGTAGAACTTCTCCCAGACCCGCGGCACCGCGAGGAACGCGGTCGGCTGCACCTCGCGCAGATTGTCCGGCACCGTCTCCGGGCTTTCGGCGAAGTTCATCACCGATCCCAACGCCAGCGAAACGTAATAGCCGCCGACCCGCTCGGCGACATGGCAGAGCGGCAGGAACACCAGCCGCTCCTCGTTGTCGGTCGACGGAAACAGGTCGTTGGCGTGGCGCATCTGGTGCGTCACGCTCCGATTGGAATGCATGGCGCCCTTGGGCGGGCCGGTGGTGCCTGACGTGTAGACGAGAACGGCAAGATCGCCTGCACTGCGGCTTCCGATCATCTCATCCCACAGCGCCTCATTACCCTGCTCGTGGTTGCGCCCGAGCGCCGTGAACTCGGCCAGCGACAGCACCATCGGGTCGGTAAAGCCGCTCAGGCCCTCCATGTCGAACACGACGATCTTCTGCAGCGTCGGACACCGCGAACGGCACGACAGGATCTTGTCGAGCTGCTCCTCGTCCTCGGCGAAGATCACCTTGGTCGAGGAATCGTTGATGAGATATTCGACCTGCGACGAGGAGTCGGTCGGATAGATTCCGGAAGAAACGCCGCCGGCGCAGAGAATGCCCATGTCGGCATAGACCCATTCCGGCACCGCGTTGGCGATGATCGACGCGACGTCGCCGGGCCGGAAGCCTGACGCATGCAGGCCGAACGCGATGTCCTTGGAGATCTGGAGCCACTCGCGCCAACTGGTCGGCTGCCAGATGCCGAATTTCTTTTCGCGGATCGCCGGCCGGTCGCCGCGGGTTTCCACGGACTTCAGAAAACTCTTCGCGATCGTGTCGGCGACCGTCAGCACTGCCGGTCTGGCCATGCGTCTTCCTCCCTCTGTCGCCTGCCTCAGGTGCCGGTCTTGGCAACCGGTCTTGCTTTCTTGAAGCAGGCCTGAATCTAGCCCTAACTCGTTCTGAACGCCATGCTTTTGACTGCGACGGTTAACGCCATGTCTTCTAACGCCAGGTCTTCTTCTTTTTCCAGCGTCGCTCGCCGCGGGCGCCTTCTTCCTTGGCGCCGAGATAGAATTCCTGGATGTCCTTTGAATTCATCAGCCGCTCGCAGGTGTCGTTCATCACGACCCTGCCGATTTCCAGCACATAGCCATAATGCGCCGTCTCCAGCGCCACCTTGGCGTTCTGCTCGACCAGCAGGATGGACATGCCCTGCTCCTCGTTGACGCGCTTGATGATGGTAAATATCTCCTTCACCAGGATCGGCGACAGCCCGAGCGACGGCTCATCCAGAAGTAGCAGGGTCGGACGGTTCATTAACGCCCGCCCGATCGCCAGCATCTGCTGCTCGCCGCCGGAAAGCTGTCCGGCCGGCTGGTTAATGCGCTCCCTCAGCCGCGGGAAATAGCCGTAGACCCGCTCGAGATCCTCCGCGACACCGTCGCGGTCCTTGCGCGGATAGGCGCCCATCATCAGGTTTTCCCGCACCGATAGGAACGGGAATACTTCACGCCCCTCCGGCACGTGGCTCAAGCCCAGCCGCACGATCTTGTCGGCTTCCATGCGCTGGATCGGCTTGCCCAAAAATTCGATCGAGCCTTTCTGGGGATCGAGAATCCCGGAGATGGTCTTGAGCACCGTGGTCTTGCCGGCGCCGTTGGCGCCGAGCAACGTGACGATCCGGCCGCGCGGCACCTCCAGGCTGATGCCGCGGATCGCCATGATCGGCCCGTAATAGCTCTCGATATTGCTGAGCTTGAGGATAATGTCGGAAGCGCTCATGGCATCATCCTCAGGCGCCGAGATAGGCGGCGACGACGTCGGGATGGCGCTGCACCTCGGACGGCGAGCCCATCGCGAGCACGCGGCCGTAGTTGAGCGCAATCACGCGGTCGGAGACGCGATTGACCAGCGTCATGTCGTGTTCGACCATCAAGACAGTGATGCCGAGCTCGGTCTTCATGTCGCGGATCCAGAACGACATGTCGTCGGTCTCCTCGACGTTCAGCCCCGACGACGGCTCGTCGAGCAGGATCAGTTTCGGCTCCGAGCACAGCGCACGCGCGAGCTCGATCACCTTGCGGACGCCGTAAGGCAAGCCCGAGATCAGCTTGTCGCGATAGGCTTCGAGATCGAGGAATTCGATCACCTGCTCGACGCGGCGGCGATGGACCTTTTCACCGGCGCGCACGCTCGGCAGGAACAGCAATTCCTGCCAGAGCTGCGTGGTGGAGTGCCGGTGACGGCCGACCAGGAGATTGCTCAGCATGGTCGCATTCTCGAACAGCTCGATGTTCTGGAAGGTACGGGCAATGCCGAGGCCGGCAATCTCGTAGGCCGGCTGCTCGGTGATGTCCTGGTCTTCGAAAAAGATCCTGCCCGAAGTGGGCGGATAGATCCGCGAGATCAGGTTGAAGATCGAACTCTTGCCCGCGCCATTGGGGCCGATGATCGAGAGAATCTCGCCCTTCTCCACCGCGAAGCTGACGGAATCGACCGCCTTCAGGCCGCCGAAATGCAAAGACAGGTTCTCGGCACGGAAATAGCTCATCGGTTCCGCTCCGATTTCACGTAGATTTTCTGACGCTTGAAGGTGGCGCGCTTGTAGAGCGGGAATAGCTGGAAGAAGAGCTTTATCTTCAGCCAGCGTCCGTACAGCCCGAGCGGCTCGAACAGGACGAACAGCACGATGATCACCCCGTAGATGGCGCCCTTGAGGCCGTTGGCGGAGGCAATGGCGGCGACGTTGCTGTGGATCTTACCCGCGGTCACGCTGTCCGTGCCGAACGTTGCGAAGATTCCCGCGATGATGCCGGGCAGGTCGTCCTTCAGATAGGTCAGAAACGGATCGATCATGACCAGGAAGATCGCGCCGAGTACCGCGCCGTGCAGGCTGAAGGTGCCGCCGATCAGGATCACGATGATGAACTCGATCGAGAGCTGCAGCGTGAACATTTCCGGCGAGATGAAGGAGAGCTTGTGCGCGAACAGCACACCGGCCAATCCGGTGATACCAGCGCTGATCGCAAACGACTTCACCTTGTAGAGCGAGACATTGACGCCCATGCTGCGCGCCGCCGTTTCGCTGTCGCGGATCGCGACGAAGGCGCGCCCCGTGGGCGAGCGCAGCAGATTGAGCGTGCCGATGATGGTCAGGATCAACACGCCGAGACAAAGGAAGTAGAAGGTTGGGCCGTTTTGCGGCACCGCCTGCCCGAACAGGCTCAAGGTCTTGACCCGCATGCCCTCATTGCCGTGGGTCACGCTTTCCCAGCGCGCCAGCACTTCCTCGACGATGAAGGCAAAGGAAATCGTCGCGATGACGAGGTAGATGCCCGTCAGCCGCAGCGCCGGGAATCCGACCAGCGCACCGACCACGCCGGTCAACAGGCCGCCGGCCAGGAAGTAGACCGGGAACGGAACGTTGTATTGCTGCAGATAGGCCGCCGTATAGGCGCCGATCGCCAGAAAGGCGGCGTGGCCGAGCGAGGCCTGCCCTGTGAAGCCGGTGAGAATCATCAAGCCTACGCCCACCGTGGCGTAGATGCAGACGAACACCAGCTGGCTGACCAGATAGCTCGACAGCACGAACGGCGCGATCACAAGAAACGCCAGCAGGATGCCGTAGGAGACGACGTAGCCGCTGTGCGGAAACAGCCTGATGTCGTCTTCGTAATCCGTCTTGAAGAGGAACCGCATCAGACCTTCTTCCGCGTATGAATACCGAACAGGCCTTCGGGCTTGAGCAGCAGCACCACCAGCAGAACGATGTAGGGCGCGACGTCCTTCCAGCCCTGCGGCAGGTAGAAGCCGGCCATGCTCTCGATCACGCCGATCAGCACGCCGCCCACCACGGCGCCGGGAATCGATCCGAAGCCGCCGAGTACGGCGGCGGGAAACGCCTTCAGGCCCAGCACGAGGCCGACATTGGAGTGAATGAAGGTGATCGGCGCCAGCAGCACGCCGGCAGCGGTCGCGACCGCAGCACTGATCGCCCACACGATCGACACCACGCGCTTGACCGGAATGCCCATGTAGTAGGCGGCCAGCATGTTCTCGGAGCTGGCACGCATCGCGGTGCCGAGCGTGGTGCGGTTGAAGAACAGATACAGCAGCGCGCAAAGGATCACGGTTGCGGCGATCACCGAGAGCTTGTCGTATGCCAGCACCAGCGAGCCGATCCGCAACACGCCATCGCTGAACGGCGTGTCGATCTTGAAATCGTCGGTGCCCCAGATCATGCCGACCACGGACCGCAGGAAATATCCGAGCCCGATCGTCGCCATGATGATGGAAAACTGCGGATAGCCGAGGATCGGACGCACCACGACGCGTTCGGCTAGCATGCCGAACGCCGCCATGGCGATGACCGCGCCGGCGAATCCGAGCCAGTAGTTGAGGCCGAGCATGCCGATGAAGGTGAAGGCGAAGAACCCGCCCAACATCATCAAATCGCCCTGGGCGAAATTGACGACCTCGGTTGCCTTGTAAACGAGCACGAAGCCGAGCGCGATCAGGCCATAGACGCAGCCGAGCGCGATGCCACTCACCAGCTGCTGAACGAAGTCCAGCATCATTCCCTCCCCGATGCCGGGCGATTCTGTCGATCGCCTCTTCCGCATCTTGTGTCTACACGCTACCCGGCATCCACGATGCCGAACAGCTGCATATGTCCCGCTGCATTGAGCCCAAAGCGCCGAGCCCTGTCAACAAAGCGCTGGCTGCTGTGTTGTTAAGAATTGCGCAGAAATGCCGCAGCCCGGGAAGTTGCGGGGTTCGGCACGATTTGGGCCGCGAGATTCACCGCGCCGAAAGTTCTTCGGTCCATGTTTCGACAACGACAATGCGAACCGGACCGTCCCGTCACTATGCAGTCAGATCTATCGGCGCTCGAAGTGCGAGGGTTAACGAAGCGTTTTGACCGCCCGGCGGTCGACGCGCTCGACCTCACCATTCGGACCGGCGAGTTCTACGCCCTGCTCGGCCCCAACGGCGCCGGCAAGACCACGACCTTGCGGATGGTCGCGGGCCTGCTGCGGCCTGACGCCGGCTCTGTCTCCATTTTTGGCATCGACGCACTCGCCGATCCCGTCGCCGCCAAGCAGATCATCGCATGGGTCTCCGACGAGCCGATGATCTACGACAAGCTGACGCCGCTGGAGTACCTCGAATTCGTTGCCGGTCTCTGGGGCATCGATCCCACGGTTTCCGCGCCAGCGGCGCAGCAGCTTCTGCTGTCGCTTGGCCTCGAACCGCATCTGCACGAACGCTGCGAGGGCTTCTCCAAGGGCATGCGCCAGAAGGTCGCGCTGGCCGGTGCTCTGGTTCACGATCCCCGGCTGATCATCCTGGACGAGCCGTTGACCGGGCTCGACGCGCTGTCGGCGCGTCACGTCAAGGGATTGCTGCAGGACCGCGTCCGTGCCGGCTGCACCGTGATCATGACGACGCATATTCTCGAAGTCGCCGAGCGGATGGCCGACCGCATCGGCGTCATCACCGCAGGCAAACTGGTGGCCGAGGGCACGCTCACTGAGCTGCGCCAGCAGAACGGCCGCAACGACACCAGCCTGGAAGACATGTTCATCGCCCTCGTCGACGCCGAGGCGGCCGCCGCATGAGTTCGGCCGCGGCGCTCACCTGGTTTGCCCGGCACGAGATCCGGCTGGCGTGGCGCGAATGGCTGGCGATGATTGCCGGCAGACGTGGCAAGCGAAAGCGCGCGATCATCGCCCTGATCGTATTCGTCGCCGTCATGCACCTGCCGGCCTATGCGGTGATCGGCCGCTTCGCCGATTTGCAAGCCCCGCTCGGCAAGCCGGAATTGATCGTCATCACGGCGACCATCTTTCTCGCCTGGGCCCTGATGCTGTCACAGGCGATCGAATCGGTGACGCGGGTGTTCTACGCCCGCGCCGACCTCGACCTCATCATGTCGTCGCCGGCGAATCTCGCCAACGTATTCTCGGTGCGGATCGCGGCGATCGGGCTGTCCGTGATCGGGATGGCGCTGTTGCTGTCGACGCCCTTTGTCGACGTTCTCGTGATCGGCGGCGGCATCCGATGGCTCTCCGCGCTCGGCGTCGTCATCGCCATCGGCCTTACGGCCGCGGCCGTTGCGATCGCGATCACGGTCGCGCTGTTCAGGTTGATCGGCCCAAGCCGCACCCGCCTCGTCGCGCAGGTCGTGGCCGCCATCATCGGCGCCGGCTTCGTCATCGCGCTCCAGGTCGCAGCCATCCTTTCATACGGTACGTTGTCGCGCTTTACGGTGCTGACCTCCGATGCCGCTTCAGCCTACGCACCTGCGCTCGACAGCCCGTTGTGGTGGCCGGCGCGCGCGGCGATCGGCGATGGCATGGTGCTGTCGTGGCTGATGGCGGGCGGGCTCCTGCTGCTCGGCGTTGTGATGGCGGTCTTCTCGCCGAGATTTGCCGATACCGTCGTCAGTGTCGCCGCAACTGTCCGGTCCGTCCGTCGCGGGCCGCGCTCGACCGCATTCCGCGGCGGTTCGCGGCAACAGGCGCTGCGCACCAAGGAGTTCCTGCTGCTGCGGCGCGATCCGTGGCTGTTGTCGCAAAGCCTGATGCAACTGCTCTATCTGGTGCCGCCGGCCTTGCTGCTGTGGCGAAGTTTTTCCGAAAGCTCGGCCGCGATCGTTCTGATCACGCCCGTGATCGTGATGGCGGCCGGCCAGCTTGCCGGCGGCCTCGCCTGGCTCACGATCTCGGGCGAAGACGCCGCCGACCTGGTCGCGACCGCGCCGCTGCCGCCATCGCGCGTGATCCGCGCCAAGGTCGAGGTGGTGCTCATCTCAATCGGCGCCATCTTCACGCCACTGATCGCAGCACTTGCGTTTGCCTCCGTGACGCAGGCGATCGTCACCGCGCTCGGTGTCATCGTCGCAACCGTCTCCGCGGCCGCGATCCAGCTCTGGTTCCGCGTGCAGGCCAGACGCAGCCAGTTTCGCCGCCGCCAGACCTCATCGCGGCTTGCGACATTCGCAGAGGCCTTCTGCTCGATCGGCTGGGCCGCGACCGCAGCACTCGCCGTGACGATCCCGATCGCTGCCGTGATCAGCGGCGCAATGACCGCGGCAATTCTCGCGGCAACATGGAAGATCAGCCCGCGGCGGGGCTAGTCCTACTGCTTCTCCAGCCCCGCCCGTTCGATCACTTCGCCCCAGCGCTTGATCTCCTTTTCGATGAACGGGGTCATCTCGGCCTTCTGCAGCAGCATCGGGCGGGTGCCGACCTTTTCGAAATGCGTGCGCACGCGTTCCGACGTCAGCGCCGCATGCGCCGCCGCCAGCCGGTCGACGACCGGTGCGGGCGTTCCCGCCGGCACCATGATCGAGGACCAGCTCTGGGTGGTCATCTCCTTCATGCCGAGTTCGGCCATGGTCGGCACATCAGGCAATGCGCGTAGCCGTTCCGGCGCGGTCGTGGCCAGCACCTTCAGCTTGCCGGCCTCGACATGCGGGCCGACCGAAACCGGGTAATCGAACATGACATCGACGCGGCCGGCGATCATGTCGTTCAGTGCCGGCGCGCTGCCCCTGTACGGCACATGCTGCATTTCGATGCCGGTGACGGTCTTGAACAATTCGGCGACCAGATGCGTCGCGGTGCCGACGCCGGAAGAGGAGAACGTCACCTTGCCCGGATTCTGTTTGGCGTAGGCGATGAACTCAGGCACCGAATTATAGGGCGCATCCACAAAGGCGACGAACAGGTTCGGGCTTTCGCCGACCAGATGCACCGGCAGGAAACTCGTCAGCGGATCATAGGACAGGTTTTTGCGCAACGTGACGTTGGCCGCCATCGTGCCCTGCGTGCCGTAGATCATCGTGTAGCCGTCGGGCTTGGCGCGCGCCACCTGTTCGGTGCCGACCGTGCCGCCACCGCCTCCGCGATTGTCGATCAGGACCGATTGACCGAGCGTTTTCGACATTTCCTCGGCGACGACGCGCGAAGTCGTGTCGGTGATGCCGCCCGGCGCGAAGGGCACGACCCAGGTGATCGGACGGCTGGGGAATTCCTCGGCCGAGGCCGATGTGATCGAGGCAAAGGTCACCAGCCAGATCGCAAGCAAGACGTGATGCTTCGCCATGGAATTCCGCCCCGTAAAATTTCTGTCCTTCTCGGAGGACTTGCGCAGGAAGGATGACGGTTTTCGCAACGGCTTGCCATGCGGCAAACTCGACCTATGTCTTGATCAGCTCCAACACCGCCGCTGCAAACGCCTCGGGCGCTTCCTGCGGCAGATTGTGCCCGGCGCGCGGCACCACGCGATGAACGCGACGACCGGTGAACTTTGCCGCGCTGGCGGTGCCATCGGTTGCCGGCGCAACGCCATCGCCTGCGCCATCCAGCGTAATCGTTGGCACGGTGACGGGAGGCAGTGCCTCCAGCCTGTGCTGGATTTCAGCATATTGCGGATCGCCGTCGGCCAGACCAAAACGGTGGCGATAGCTGTGGATCACCACATCGACGTAATCGGGGTTGTCGTGGGCGATCGCCGTCCGCTCGAAGCAGGCGTCGTCAAAATCCCAGTTCGGCGACCATTGCGTCCACAATATCCTGGCGATCTCGCGCCGGTTTGCGGCAAGGCCCGCACGGCCGCGCTCGAGCTGGAAGTAATACTGGTACCAGTACGCCACCTCGCGCTCGGGCCGCAGCGGCGCCATGGCCTTCGCAATATCCTGGATCAGATAGGAATTGACGCAGACGAGGCCGATGCAGCGCTCCGGCCATAGCGCGGCGCCAACGCAGGCCGCGCGCCCACCCCAGTCATAGCCCGCGAACACGGCGCCGCGGATGCCAAGCGCATCCATCAGCGCCATCATGTCGACGCCGACCGCCGCCTGCTCGCCCGAGCGCGGTGTGCTCGCGTCGCGAAACCGGGTCGGGCCGTAGCCGCGCAAATAGGGAACGATGACGCGGCAGCCTTGGGCCGCCAGTTGCGGCGCGACATCGACATAGCTGTGAATGTCGTAGGGAAAGCCATGCATCAGCATCACGGCCGATCCGTCGGCGGGACCCGCCTCGTAATAAGCGATACTGAGGACACCGGCATCGACCTGGCGCAACGGCTCCAGCCGTTTCGATGACGGGGCATGCGGAGCCGGGGCGGTGGTCTTTTCAGTCACGGCAAAACTCCCTGGTTGAGTTTTACAATATGGCATCGCCCGCCCCGATGAAGCAATTCCGGCACGCTGCCGTGCGCGAATGCCATCATGACGTTTCCAAAATTCGGCGATACAGTGCGGCCTGCGGCCTTTGCCGCGGATGGGTCATGCCATGTTGCGATCGCTTAACGTAGTCCTTGCTGTCGCCCTCGCCTTGCTTGGTTCGCTGATCGTCCCGGCGTCCGCCCAGCAGCAGCCCTTGCGCAGCGAGTGCCTCGCGATGGCGAACGCCTCGCCGCTCGCCGTGCCCGTCAGCCTTCGCCGCACGGCCGCCAAGACCGAAGAGGTCGCGATCACCTATGTCGGGCATTCCACCTATTACATCGACACGCCCGGCGGCGTGCGGATCGCGACCGACTTCAACGGCGCCTACCGGACCGGCAGGCTGCCCGACGTCGTCACCATGAATCGCGCACACTCGACCCACTACACGCTGTTTCCCGATCCAAAGATTCCGCACGTTCTGCATGGCTGGGGCGAGAATGGCCAGGCCGCGCATGTCTCAACGCGCGTCGGCGACGTCTATATCCGTAACGTCCCCACCGACATCCGCCGCTACTATGGCGAGGGCTCCGGCGCGATGATCAAGGACGGCAATTCGATCTTCATCTTCGAGGTCGCCGGCCTCTGCATCGGCCATCTCGGACACCTGCACCACAAGCTCGACGAGACGCATTTCGCGGCGATAGGCCGGCTCGACATCCTGATGGTGCCGATCGACGGCACCTATACGATGTCGCTCGACGGCGTCTCCGAGATCACCAAGCGCCTGCGCTCCTCCATCGTGCTGCCGATGCATCGCTTCGCCACCCCGCTCGACGAATTCATGCGGCTGATCGGCCAGCAATTCGTCATCGACCAGCGGACCGAGCGGACACTGAAGATATCGCGGGACACGCTGCCGGGCACGCCGACGGTGATCATTCTGGAAGGGGTTTGATACGCGGGCGCGAAAGCCTGCCACCGTCATTGCGAGCGCGGCGAAGCAATCCATAGTGCAGCAAGCGGAGCGATGGATTGCTTCGCTGCGCTCGCAATGACGAATAACAACAATCCGCAAGGGGAGAGAAACTTGAGCGCACCTTCGCAGCGACTGGTCGAGAGCAACGGCATCCGTCTCAACATCGCCGAGCAGGGCGAGGGGCCGCCGGTGATCCTGTGTCACGGATTCCCGGAGTCCTGGTATTCCTGGCGCCATCAACTCACCGCGCTGGCCGCCGCCGGCTTCCACGCCGTCGCTCCTGATATGCGCGGCTACGGCAAGAGCGACCGGCCGGAGGCAATCGATCAATACACGATGTTCCATCTGATCGGTGATATGGTGGGGTTGCTCGATGCGCTCGAAGCGCCGACCGCAATTATCGTCGGCCACGACTGGGGTGCGCATATCGCCTGGCAAGCGGCACGCCTGCGCCCCGACCGCTTCCGCGCCGTTGCGAGCCTCAGCGTACCGCTTCGGCCGCGTGGCCCGGCGCGCCCGACCAGCGTGATGCCACAGACCGCGGACGCGCAATTCTACCAGCTGTACTTCCAGCAGCCCGGCGTAGCAGAGGCCGAGATGGAGCGAGACCCACGGACCACCCTGCTCAGCTCGCTTTACGGCATATCGGGTAAAGGCGCCGCGGCATTCCGCGCGGCCATAGCCCGCGGCGATAACACAGGAACCCCCGGCATGGTGCCGCGCAACGGCAGTTGGTTGCGGGAACCGACGTTGCCGCCGGAATTGCCTGCGTGGCTCACCGACGCGGACATCGATTTCTATGCCGGCGAATTCAGGCGCACCGGCTTCCGCGGTCCGCTCAACTATTATCGCAACCTCGACCGCAATTGGGAGTTGATGGCGGCATTTGCGGGCGCCACGGTGAAGGTCCCGGCGCTCTTTATCGCCGGCGACCATGACATGGTGATGGCCGCTCCACCCGGCATGGACCAGCATCTCGTCAACCTCAGGCAGTTCGTCCCGACGCTGCGTGACGTACTGATACTGCCCGGCTGCGGACACTGGACCCAGCAGGAACGCCCGAGCGAAGTTAATGCCGCGATCATCGATTTCATCCGTGGCCTGCCGGGCTGAAGCTTTCGCGAACGGAAGGTCACGCCAACAATAATCCAAGAAAATCCAGGGGAGCGAAATCCATGGCCGCCAGCACTGCACCCGCCTCGAAGAGCGGGCTCTACGCCGATCCGCGCGAGGACTGGCTCGCGCAATATACCGAAGAGATCATCGATCCCGCCCGCCCAATCGTCGATCCGCATCACCATCTCTGGGACCGCGGCGGCTTGCGTTACATGATCGAGGAGATGGCCGCCGACATCGCCTCCGGCCACAACATCGTCGCCACCGTCTACGTCGACTGCCGCTCGATGTATCGTGCGCGCGGCCCTGAGGCGTTCCGCCCCGTCGGCGAGGTCGAGTTCGCCAATGGCGTGGCGGCGATGGCCGCGAGCGGCGCCTACGGCAAGGCCGCGATCTGCGCCGGCATCGTCAGCCACGTCAATTTGCTGCTCGGCGACGGCGCGAAAGTCGTGCTGGAGGCGGAGATCGTTGCCGGCAACGGCCGCTTCCGCGGCATTCGGCACTCGGCGGCGTGGGATGCCGACCCCAATGTCGCCGGCATGTATGCCACACGGCCGAAAGGACTATTGCTCGACAGCACCTTCCGCAAAGGCTTCGCCTGCCTCGCGCCACTGGGCTTGAGCTTCGACGCCTGGCTGTTTCATCCGCAGATCGGCGAACTCACCGATCTCGCACGCGCCTTTCCGGACACCAAAATCGTGCTCGATCATTGCGGCGGGCCGATCGGTATCGGCAGCTATGCCGGGCGGCGCGAGGAAATCTTCCCGGTGTGGAAGGCCTCGATCCAGCAAATCGCCAAATGTGAAAACGTCGTCGTCAAGCTCGGCGGGCTCGCGATGAGCCTGCTTGGCTATGACTTCCACCTGCGCCCGAAGCCGCCGTCTTCGGAGGAGGCGGCTACCGCGTGGCGTCCCTATATCGAAACCTGCATCGAGGCGTTTGGTCCCGATCGATGCATGTTCGAAAGCAATTTTCCACCGGATAAAGGCCAGTGCAGCTATCAGGTGATCTTCAACGCCTTCAAACGGCTGGCCACGCAATATAGCGAAGCGGAGAAGACGGCGCTGTTCTCCAGGACGGCGACGGAATTTTACAAGCTGAAGCTTGAGTGATCGCGGCCCGCGTGGGGCCGCGACCTCACGCCCACTCGCCTTTGCGGAACACCGGCACGCGGCGTCCGTCAGCGTGAATGCCGTCGATGTCTGTCTCGGCCGAGCCGATCATCCAGTCGATGTGAATGAGGCTCTTGTTGCCGCCCTGCGCCGCGATCTGTTGCGGCGTCAGCTTGTCGCCGCCGACGAAGCATTTCGAGTAGCATTGACCGAGCGCGATATGGGAGGCGGCGTTCTCGTCGAACAGGGTGTTGAAGAACAGCAGCCCGCTCTTGGAGATCGGCGAGGAATGCGGCACCAGCGCCACTTCGCCGAGGCGCGCGGCGCCCTCATCGGTGTCGAGCACCTTCTTCAGCACCTCCTCGCCGCGCGAGGCTTTGGCCTCAACGATGCGGCCTTCCTCGAACCGCACCGCGATATTGTCGATCAGCGTGCCCTGATAGGACAGCGGTTTTGAGCTGACGACATGGCCGCTGACGCGCCGGCAATGCGGCGTGGTGAAGACTTCCTCAGTCGGGATGTTGGCGTTGCAGGTGATGCCGTTCTTCGCAGTCGAGGCGCCGCCTTCCCACTCATGGCCGTCGGCGAGACCGATCGTCAGGTCGGTGCCGGGGCCGGAATATTTCAGCGCGTGGAAGCGCTGGCCGTTCAGCCAGTCGGTCCGCTCGCGCAACACGGCGTTATGCTTTTCCCAAGCGGCAACGGCGCCGTCCTGATCGACGCGCGAGGCCGCAAAAATCGCGTCCGCCAGTTTTGCTATCGCGACGTCCTCGGGAACATCGGGGAAAACCTGCCTGGCCCAAGACGGGCTCGGATAGGCGATGATGTTCCAGTTGGTGTCGAAATTGACGATCTTCTCCAGCGCCGGCTGGTAGGCGATCGAATTGGCTTTGCTGGCGCGCGCGACCTTTGCCGGGTCCTCGCCCGACAACAGCATCGGATTGTCGCCGACGATGGCGAGCCGCGCGGTGTTGGCGGCGAACGCCTTCGCCATGCCCTCATAGAGCCAGCCGGCGGCGCGATCGAAACTCTCGTTGTGGCCATAGCGATAGCGCGCCAGCGTGATCTCCTCATCCGACAGGAACGGGGTCACGATTCCCGCGCCGGCCCTGTAGGCATGTTCGGCGATCCGGCGCACCAGCGGCAGCGCGACTGAGGGCGCGGTCAGCAGCAGGTCCTGTCCCGGCTGCAGCCGCAGGCCGATCTTGACCGCGACTTCGGCGAGGCGGTCGAGTTTCACGGGATCGATCGAAGGGGAAACGTTGCGCTGTGCGGTCATGATTCTTTCGGCCAATGCTCATCGATTTTGAAGGCCTCGCAGCCCTCGGCCGTGATCACACAATCAAGCCAAAGCGAGCGAAGCGCCTGGCAACAGCAATAGCACAGGAATGGTCCGGCGAAAGCCGATCTCGTTGATGTTCCGGAATGCAACAATGCCGAGCAGGGAACCCGCAAACAGCGCCGGGCCATCAGCCATCAGCGCTGCCGCCGTCAACGCAAGCCCCTCACCGTGAGCACAATGCCGTCGGCGCCCGCTTTGCGGTCGACGGATATCTCCTGATACTCCGGAGAGGTCTGAAATTCCTGCGCCGCGGCCTCATCCGGGAATTCCATGATCACGACCTTGTCGCGCGGCCATTCGCCTTCCAGCACCACCGGATGGGCGTCCGCCACCAGCAGCTTGCCCTTGAACTTCTTGAACACGTCCATGAAGCGCGATTGATAGCGGTCGTAGAGTTCGCGGCGCGTGAACTTCAGTTGCGCGATGATGTAGACGCTCATGATAGCTCCTCATCTCACGTGGCAGGTGAGCGCCGGCGCTTTCAGCAATGGTCGCGCCGCTCAGCCACGAAACTTCTTGTTTTTCTTCTTTCCGAATGCGGGCTTTGCAGACGTCCCATTTTCATGCCGCGGCTTTCCGGCATGCGCCTGCTCGCCTCGATCCCGCCTCTTGGTATCGTAACGCGGTTTCTTGTCAAATCCCGCTCTGTCGGCGCCTTCAGTCTTCTTGCCGAAGTGCTTCGGCTTCGGCGCCGCCGCGTCGCGAACCGGCTCGCGCGACGGAGCGCCTGCGAGCGCCTCGATGCGGATGCTGTCTTCCTTGTCGGGACGGCGAATTTGCGCTGCGAACCGTTCGGCGATGCGCGCGGAAATCTCGAACTCGGTGGTGGTATCGAGAATGCGGATGGCGCCGATGTCTTCCTTCTTGATGCCGCCGCGACGGCACAGCATCGGCAGCAGCCAGCGCGCTTCGGCATTCTTCCGGCGTCCGATCGCCGCGCTGAACCAGACAGAATCCTCCGCCATGCGATGGCGCGGCGATGATTTCGCAGGCTTCGACCCGCGTCCGGCCTCGCGATCGGCCCTCTCCCGCGCACGTTCCGCCCGCGATTTGACGCGATCCTCACCGGGATCGACGATATCCTCGGGCGACGGAAGCCGCGAGCGATGGAGCCGCGCCAGCGCCGCGGCGATATCCTCCGCCGAGCGTTCGGCGAGCAGCGCCTGCGCGAGCGCCAGATCCTCAGGCGTCGTCTCGGCGGCGAACAGATCGTCGCGCAGCATGCGCTCCTGATCGAGCTTGCGAATTTCATCCGGCTGCGGTGCCTGACCCCAGGCGGCATCGATGCCGGCCAGATTGAGCAGCACCTCGGCTCGGCGCTTGCGTGCCGGCGGCACCAGCAAGACGCTGACACCCTTGCGACCAGCGCGTCCGGTGCGGCCGGAGCGGTGCTGCATGACTTCCGGATCGTTCGGAATATCGGCGTGAATGACGAGATCGAGGTTCGGCAGATCGATGCCGCGCGCCGCCACGTCGGTCGCGACGCAGACACGGGCGCGGCCATCGCGCAGGGCTTGCAGCGCCAGCGTTCGCTCATTCTGGGTCAATTCGCCCGACAGCGCCACCACGGAGAAGCCGCGCTCCAGCAGCGTCGCCTGCAGATGCCGGACGGCATCGCGCGTGTTGCAGAACACCAGCGTGCCTGGCGATTCGAAAAACCGCAGGATGTTGACGACGGCATGCTCGACATCGCCGGAGGCAATCCGGATGGCGCGGTATTCGATGTCGGCATGGCCGCCTTCTTCGCCCGCGACTTCGACGCGAAAGGCCGATTGCTGATACTCTTTCGCCAGCGCGACGATGCCGCGCGGCAAGGTTGCCGAAAACAGCAGCGTGCGCCGGTCCTCCGGCGTGGCCTCAAGGATGAACTCCATGTCCTCGCGGAAGCCGAGATCGAGCATCTCGTCGGCCTCGTCGAGCACGATCGCCTTCAGTTCCGAAACATCGAGCCGGCCTCGCCGCAAATGATCGCATAGCCGCCCGGGCGTACCGACCACGATGTGGGCGCCCGCGGCGAGCTCACGCTGCTCGCGGCGCGGGTCCATGCCGCCGACGCAGGAAACCACCCGCGCATCGGCATGCTGATAGAGCCAGGCAAGTTCGCGATGGACCTGAAGAGCCAGTTCGCGGGTTGGCGCGACGATCAGCGCCAGCGGAGCCGCGGCCCGCTCGAACCGGTCGGCGCCATCCAGCAAATTCTTCGCGATCGCCAGGCCATAGGCGACCGTTTTGCCCGAACCGGTCTGCGCCGAAACCAGCAGGTCGCGGCCGGCAGCGTCGTCGGCCAGCACCGCGGTCTGGACCTGTGTAAGCCGATCGAAGTTGCGTTCCGCCAAAGCTCGGGCGAGCGGCGGATGGGTGGGCAATAATGTCACGAGATGTCAGACCTTAGGTTGGCTCTATCAGCCGGAAATGTTGAATACCGCCCCGAACCGAAATGGCTCAACGCTGCGCATTTCACGAAGCGCAGCCGAACGGCCTGACCGATTTCACTGAGGTGGGGATGCTTTAGGCGAAAACCAGCCAATACGCCATCCATTCTTTGCAGATCAGCCGATCACTTCTGTGGCGATTAACCTTTCGCGTTGCACGCATCCCGACGCTGGGAATCCTGGAGCGATCGGCTAAACTGCGGTTTTGAGGCGTTTCGCCCGTGTTTTCAGATCATGCGTCGCTCAAAGGGGCCGTATACCGTGATCGCGTTCAAGACCGTTCGTGCCCGGGCCGAGAAGCGCAAGGGCGGCCCCAAGGCGCTCGCCAGGCTGCTGCCGGCCAAGCCCGACCCGAAGGCGCTTGGCAACCTCGGCGATGACCGGATTCTCGCGGAAATGACCAGGCGGGTGTTCTCGGCGGGGTTTGCCTGGAGCGTGATCGAGACCAAATGGCCGGGTTTTGAGAAGGCGTTTCTCGGCTTCAAGCCGGGCCCACTGTCGCTGAAGCCGGACGAATTCTGGGACGATCTGATGAAGGACACGCGCATCGTCCGCAACGGCGCCAAGATCATGTCGGTGCGCGCCAATGCAAGCTTCGTGAGGGACATCGCCAGGGAGCACGGCAGTTTCGGCAAGTTCCTCGCGAACTGGCCCTCGTCCGACGAGGCCGGCTTGCTGGAATTGCTGGCCAAGCGCGGCAGCCGGCTCGGCGGCAATACCGGGCAGATGATGCTGCGCTTCCTCGGCTGGGACGGTTTTGTCACCTCTAGGGACGTCGTGCTGTGCCTGCGCGACGCCGGGCTCGACATCGCGGAGACGGTGACCTCGAAGCGCGATCTCGCCAAAGTGCAGGCGCAGTTCAACGCCTGGGCCGAGGAGACCGGGCTTTCCTACGTGCAGCTCTCGCGGATTTGTGCGCTATCGATCGGCGAGAATTATGCGGCGGAGAAGCTCGAGAGCATGATGGGCGGCGACGAATGATCCGCCTTCGCTCTTCGAGCTACGGCGCGACAAGTCCGCCCAATCCATCGGCTGAATTCGTCGGTTGGAATCATATGACGAAGAATCCATGTGTGGCGTCGCGGCGGAGTTGCTCGACGAGGCCGTATTCCCAGTCGAGATAGGCCTGCATCGCGCTTTCCTTGATATCGGTGCCCTCATAGGGACGGCGGTAGCGGTGTGACGGATCGGGCTTTGGGATCGCAAGCGGCGCCCCGATCTCGAGCGTGCCGTCATAGCCGCCTTCGAGCACATAGGTTTCCCATCCCATCTGCGCGAGCCAGGACGCGGTCATATCGGCCCTGACACGCAGATTGTCGGTCAGCACGATGCGCGCGCCGCGCACAGGCGCAGCCATGTCGATCTCCTGCACCAATTGCCCGCCGGCATAATGGCGAAAGCCTGCGAGATGGCCGGCGGTGTATTCCTCTTCCGAGCGCACATCGAAACGATAGAGCGTACGATCGGCCTGCGCCTGCAGCGCCGCCATCTCCGCAACGCCGATGTGCCGGACGCCGGCGCGATAGGCGACATCGCGCGCGCTGACCTCACCGCCCGCGATGGTGCCGATCTCGCCGCGTCTGTTGGAGCCATGTTCGAGATTCTGCTTGGCCAGCGTCCAGCCGATCGTTCCGTTGCGCAGCGCCCGCACCTTGTTGGTAACGCCGGCATTGATCAGCGACTGGGTGCCGATGATCGAGCGGGTGCGGCCGGCGCAATTGACGATAATGGTGGTTTCGGAATCCGGCGCGGCGCGGCCGGCACGCAGCACCAGTTCGGCGCCCGGTACGCTGATCGAGCCCGGGATATTCATGGTCGCATATTCGTCGAACCGGCGGACATCGAGGATTTGAATGTTGGCGCCATTCGCAATCAGGGCGCTGACTTCCTCGGCGGCCAGCGAAGGCGTGTGGCGGCGATGCTCCACCAGCTCGCCGAACGCCTTGGCATAGGAATTGACGTCCTGGAACAGCTCAAAGCCCGCCTGTTTCCAGCCCTGCAATCCGCCATCGAGCTGGCGGACGTTGCTGTAGCCCAGCGCCGTGAGCCGGTCTGCCGCGACGGCGACGAGGCCTTCGCCGTCATCATAGATAACGATCGGCACGTCCTTGCGCGGCAGCCGCGCTGCGGCCTCCAGCGTGATCCGGTCAGCCGCCATGTTGGCGGCAAACAGCGGATGGCCGGTGGCGAAGACGGCCTCGTGCCTGACGTCGAGCAGTGCGATTTCATCGCGCAACAGCAGCGCGGTGCGGATTTGCGAGGGACTGACGGGGGGTACGGTCATGGATCGTGAATTCCGGATGGGGATCGTTGCTCCATTAACAGCATCGAGAGCCACGCGTCACGCCGGGCGAGGCATTAACTCTCATGTCATCGAACATTGAACTGATTGCACCGACTTCGCCGAAAACAGCATATGATGCCCACCAGATAAGCACCCAGGCATCCGATGGACCTCAAACAATTGCGCACCTTCCGCGCCGTGGCCGAGCTGGGCAGCCTCAGCAAGGCGGCGGACCGGCTGCGCGCCGCCCAGCCCGCGCTGAGCCGGCACATCAAGCTGCTCGAGCACGAGCTGCGCGTCGAGCTGTTCGTCCGCAACGGCCGCGGCATGCTCCTGACCAGCGCCGGCCGGATGCTGCTCGACCGCACCACGGGCCTGATCCGCCAGATCGAACAGGTCAGCGATGATCTCAAGTCGGCCAACGGCAATCCGTCGGGCCGCGTCATCCTCGGGCTGGTGCCGACGGTGAGCGCGGTGCTGTCCGGGCGGTTCGCCCGCCGCGTTATCAGCGAATTTCCCGACGTCTCGCTGCGCATCGTGGAGAGCTATGGCGGGCATCTGGTCGAGTGGCTCCACCGCGGCGAAATGGATCTCGCGATCATCTACGGCCCCGCGGTCGACCTGCATCTTCAGGTCCAGTCGATCGGCCGCGAGGATATCGTGGCCGTCGGGCCGCCGGGTTCGGGCCTCAACAAGCGGAAGCAGGTCGACCTGAAATGGCTGGTGAAGCAGAAGCTGATCCTGCCCAGCATCTCGCACGGCTTGCGGGCGCTGCTGGAGAAGGCGCTGGCGCGCGAGAAATTGAAGCTCGACGCCATGATCGAGGTCGATTCCTATCGCGCGCAGATCAGCCTGATGGAGGAAGGGCTTGGCTACACGCTGCTGCCGCCCTCCGCCATCCGCACCGAAGTGGCGGCGAAACGCCTGGAGATGGCGGCCGTCAGCCCCTCGGTGTCGCGCGAACTGATTCTCGCTTCGCCAATCGCCCATCCGCCGTCGATTGCAACGACGACGATTGCGACGCTGATCATGTCGGAGATTCAGCAACTTTCGAAGGAAGGGCTGTGGAAGATCAACATGACGGCGTAGTGCGGCCGGGCATTCGCTCTTCGTCATGGCCGGGCAGAAGTGCGAAGCGTGTCTTCGCGCTAGATGACCCGGGCATGACGACGTCCTTTGGGTAGCGTCTCTCAATTAAACAGCGCCTCGTCGCCCAGCACCGATTGCCGGAAGCGCGTCGTCAGGATGACGCCGTCCGCCGGCGGCATCACGAACACCAGCGCCTCGGGATTGATCTTGATCTGGGCGAAGGCCGTTCCCCTTCCCTCATGGGCGAGGTCGCGCAGTTCGGTGACTTCGGCCATCGTGCGCACGATGCGCGAGGAGCGGATGCCGCAGGCGGTAGCGATGGCGGCGAGGTCGACGCCGGAGGCGGTCGGGGTTTTCTGCATGCCGGTCTCGCCGAAGCGTTCATTGTCGAGGACGGCGATCGTCAGATTCTTCGGCGCTTCCACCGCGATTGACGCGAGCGAGCCGACATTCATCAGCATCTCGCCGTCGCCGGTAATGACGATCACTTTTCGCTTCGGCTGCGCCAGCGCCAGCCCGAGCCCGATCATGGAGGCGCCGCCCATCGCGCCCCAGAGCGGAAAATTGTTCGGATGGTCGCCGGCGGCGGAGACATCCCAGTTCGGCGCGCCGAGGCCGGCGATGACAAGGAGATCGCCGCGGTCGCGCAGCAATTCGTTGACGACGTCGCGCCGATGCAGGAGTGCGTTGGGATTGGTCATTTGCTGGCAAGCTCCTTGAAGTTCTTGGCGCCGAGCACGCGCTGTCCGATCAGCACCGCCACCGGCTTCCAGCTGTTGAAGGCGAGGTGCGCCGCGCCCTGCACGGCGGAAGCGACCAGATGCGGCTCGTCCACCTTGTTCACGATCACGCCCATGGCCTCCAGCGAGGGCCGCGTCCCCTGCCCCATCGGGATCTGCCACGGATTGAACTCGCCCCAATCGCCGCGCATGGTGACGATCATCAACAACGGCATATGACAGATGACGGGCAGCGACAGCATGTTGATGCAGTTGCCGACGCCGCTCGACTGCAGCAGCAGAACGCCCCGCTCGCCGCCGAGCCATGCGCCGGCCAGCATCGCCACGCCTTCCTCTTCCGTCGTCAGCGTCACGACGCGGGTTTCAGGGCCGGCCTCGAAGGAGCGGATCAGACGGCTGTGGCCGGCGTCCGGCACTATCGCCACCTGGCGAATGCCGGCGTCCTTCAGCACGCGATAGATTTCGTCCGGCCACGTCGGCAGCGCTGGTGCCGCCTCGCTCCGTGATTTTGCTGCTTCCGCCATCGGGCTCAGTTTCCTCTGCGATTCCCAAGGTGATTGGCGCGAACCATAGATCGCAGCCTGGCCTTAAGGAATTTGAATGTGGACATGGCTTCTATCGCAAAATTGAAAGGCTGGGGTGGGACTCGCCCTTCGAGACGGCCGCTTCGCGGCCTCCTCAGGGTGAGGGATGGACGCGCGGCTCGGCCTCTCCACGTCATTGCGAGCGCTCGCGAAGCGCGAGCCCTGGAATGACGGAGGAAGAGGTCAACTGCGGCTTGGAATCCGGCGCAGGATTTGCTTCCCTGTACCGATCGCCGGAGGAGCTTTCATGACCATCGACCTGACCCGCCGCACGTTGCTTCACCTCGCCGGCGCCTCCTCGCTGGGCGCGGCGGCGATCGCGGCGGCGCAAGCCGAGGGGACCGCAGGCGGCAGCGGGCCGACCTTTGCCAACCGGACGCCGATGCGGATCGGCATGGTGACCTTGCGCGTGCGCAACCTCGACCTCGTCGCTGATTACTATCGCGACGCGATCGGCCTGACTGTGATGCAGCGCTCGGCCACAAGCGCGCGTCTCGGCTCGGGCGGCGTGGCGCTGCTCGACCTCGAACGGCGCGAAAGCGCGGCGCGCGAGGCACGGAACGCGGCGGGGCTCTATCACACCGCGTTCCTGATGCCGACGCGCAAGGACCTCGCGCGCTGGCTGGTGCACGCGGCGAAAAACAAGATCCCGCTGTCCGGCTTTGCCGATCACCTCGTCAGCGAATCCGTCTACCTCGACGACCCCGAAGGCAACGGCGTCGAGGTCTATGCCGATCGTGCGCCCGAAACCTGGAAATGGGATGGCGGCTCGGTCGCGATGGCAACCGACCAGCTCGACATCGACGGCCTGCTGGCGCTAACGGACACGCGCACGACCAACTATGCCAAGGCCCCCGATGACCTGCGCATCGGCCATATGCATCTGCGCGTCGGCGACCTCGAACAGGCGGACCGCTTTTACGGCGACGCCATCGGCTTCGACCCGACCCGCAAGCGGAGCGGCGCCGCGTTTCTTTCCTCAGGGCGCTATCACCATCACCTCGGGATCAACGTCTGGCAGAGCGCCGGCGCCGGCCCGCGCGACGACACAGCCACCGGGCTAGCGTGGTTTTCGCTGGAGGTCGCGACGCAGCAAATTCTTGAGGCCCAAACGCTGCGACTGCAGCAGGCGGGTGCGCCGGCTGCAGCGATTGAGAACGGCATCGAGACATCAGATCCCTGGGGCACGAAGCTGCGGCTGATCAAAGTCTGATGCTGGCAGCAATCGTCGATTAGCCCTGCTCAGCAGCCCCCGATGGGCCATGCGACCGCGGGACGGAATGAGGTCCATCCCCGCCAGGGCGCAGCAAGCATTATTTCTTCTTGCCGGTACCCAAGGTCGGCTGCCAGCCTCCGGTCTTCTGACTCGGTGCCGCGGCAATCACCTTGATCTTCTCCTTCTTGGGTTTCTTGGTTTCCCGATTGCCTCTTTGCTCGCCTTTAGCCATGTCGATCTCCTTAGGGTTGATGGTGATGGCGGAACTAACGCAGACTGGTCGACTAGAGGCGCGGCGCGTCCAGATCATATCGGACCTTCAAGGTCCCGATCAGATCGAGCGTGCGGGTGCGATAGAAATTGTCGGCCTCCGAAATTGGCCGACTGATGCTCGCGCTCCATCCGTAAGCATCGTCGAAAACAAACATCGTCATCCCCGACGGCCAGGGACCATGGAGGGTCCTTGCCTGCTCGACAATTATATCCTGGAGCTCATCGGCGGTCTTGCAGGCTCTGATGCTCATGGCTTGCCTCCCGGACCTCTGGTGGGCGCTCGGCTATCCTTCAAGCTGATCGAACTCATCAGACAACAGGATCCGGCCCCGGGGCGTGGATATCCTCACGTCCAAATAACCTTCCTGCAAAAGCTCGTTTGCCTTCTTGACGGCCGCCCCCGCCGCCGCACGGCTGAGATTGATCCGGCCAAATTGATTGTTGCCGCTGATCAGGTAATGCAGTTCGGTCGTCCTATCCATGCAGGGATGCCACGGCCGACACCGACAAAGGATGGAACTGCGGGACGGTCCGGTCGGCGGCCAAGCAAACCTGGGACAACAAAAGCTCCGTTCGCCCGGGCGTGAGCATTCTCAGCCCTCAATCACCCGATCGACGCCGTGGGAAACGCGGTGATGATCGACCCTAGGCTCGCGTCGCGGGAATAGCGAGCGCTAAAACGCCGCGTAGACAATCGCGATCGCCTTTCCAGCGGTAATGCCCGCACTTAGCGTGTCCCAACCTCAATCGCGGTTACGGAAGGATAGCTGACACAATCCCGTTGCTTCCGGCTCGAAGCAGATCCACGTGTTCGGTCCGACAGCAGGCCCGATCCGCGGAAAGTTGCCGAGCCTGTCTCAATCGAAGGCCGATGGCAGCTCTCCCTTGCGGAAGATGACCGTCGGCTCGTCATCATAGTCGCCCATCTCAGGATCGCCGGTGGATGAAAAGGCAACAACCCCGAGCTTGCTCAAGGCCAGCCGCTCCGCGGTGCGAAGCGCGCCCGTTGCCGTTTTGCAGGCGATCGGAGCGCCCGCTTTCAGGTTTCCTCCCCGGCCGGCATCGAAGACCTGAACGAAGTAGCTTGTTTCGCGAGCCATGGGGCGCTCCTTTGAGGACGGGCCGCACTGAGCGATTTCTGATTCAGGACATCGATCGCATCAACGCGGAAATTTGGATTGTTGCAAAGTTGGAGTACGTATCCGATACGGCGTAGGGCAAAATGAGCTGATCATTGTGCGCCATCGCCCCGCAGGTATAGACGACGTTGGGAACGTAGCCTTCGCGTTCGGACGGCTCGGGCCGCAACAACGGTTCGCTCGAACGGGCCAGCACCCTGGTGGGGTCGCGCTTGTCGAGCAGTGCCGCGCCGATCGAATATTTTCGGACCGGGCCGACGCCATGCGTCAGCATCAGCCAGCCCTCCTCCAGCTCGACCGGCGATCCGCAGTTGCCGATCTGCACGAACTCCCAAGGGAATTGCGGCTTCAGGATCGGCTGACCGCCTTCCCATCTGTAGAGGTCGTCGGAATAGATCAAATAAAGGTTCTCGTTATCCTGTCGCGCGATCATGGCGTACTTGCCGTCGATTTTGCGCGGGAACAGCGCCATGCCCTTGTTGCGCGCGGCTGCGCCGTGCAGCGGCGTCATTCGAAACGAGAGGAAGTCGCTGGTCTCGATCAGTTCCGACCGGATCGCGGTACCCTTGTAGGCGGTATAGGTTGCGTAATAGGTCGTCCGACCGCCATCGCTGAATTGGACGAAGCGCGCGTCTTCGATGCCGTTCGATTGCGAATCGGTGACCGGAAAGATCACGCGTTCACTGATGTCCTGTGCCGGCTCGAAAACGACGTCGACTTCGTCGCCCATCGGTCCAGCTAACCGGTGCCTGATCCGGGGACTCGAAGCGAGCCGGGCCGTCGGATCGACTCTGATGCTGCCTTCAGCGGCGATGGTGCCAGCGCGAAACGTCAGTGACGATACGTGCCCCTCGCCGACGGCTCGGAGGCTCAGAATGAAGCGCAGGCTGCCGTTCGGGATTCCTGACTGGTCGGGGTGCGGCACGATGCTGGGATTGAACAATGCCGACGCTTCGAACGAGTATTCGTGCAGGAAGTAGGCGCCAATAAGCTGGCGCTGCACTTCGGAAAACGTAATGTGCGCCAGCAGCGCCTCCTCCATTTCGTCGGCGCGCAGCTCAAATGTCTTCAGCAGGTTGCGGTGCCGGCCCTGGAAGTTCTCCAGCACGTCGGCCAGTTGGCCGGCCGCGGCCTGCGGATCGAGATTGAGAACACGCTCGACGATATGATTGGCACGGGTCTTGTCGGTCGGGTTGAGATCGCGCGGCTCGGTCGCCGGCTTGAACGGACGCACGATCACGCGCGCGGGATCGGGACGCAGGTAGAGTGCCTGCCGATTGAGAAAATTGGCTTGTGACAAGATGTCCTCAGTTCGCGTTTGCGTGAGTGGACGCTTAACTCAAGCGCCGATGGCGCGAAGCGCCACGGGGTTCGTCGGATTGATATTGGCGCGCGCAAGCTGGCGCATCTCGGCCAACGCCAGCAGGTAGGACACGACCGACTCGCCGCCGCGATTTTCATTGGCACGATCGGGATGCAGCCCATCGCGACAACTGCCGGTCTCGGAATCGACGAGCGCAACCGACAGGTCGTTGCCGCCAAAGAACCAGAAGAAAACCCCCGCCGCGATGACTTTCCATTCGGCATCGCCGTCCGCGCGCCACGCGGTCAGGCACGCCGCAATCGTGGCGGTGGCTTCCACCGGCTGCTGATCGAAGGCCCCGGGAGGCTTCCGAAGTTCACCGAAGCTCGTCGTACCCACGGGGCGGAAATGTCCGGTCGACGCCGTCTGCAGCGTCATCAACCAACGCAGGGTTCTCAAACCGGCATCGACATAGGCGGACGTTTGTGTTGCGAGGCCTGTGGCAATCAGGGCCTGCGGCAGGCGCGCATTGTCATACGCCAGGCCTCCCTCGAACCACACCCAGTCCGGCGTCTCGACCAGAGCGAGGGCGGACACCAGCGTGTCGGCAAGAGAATGCCTGATCTCACGGGCCCGCTGATCATCAGGAGCTGCGGCGCAATAGGCGTCCAGCCCGAGAAGCGTGAAGGCCATGGCGCGAGGCGAGCGAAAGGCCGCGGCGGTCGACAAGGCTTCGGCAAACAAGGCCGCCGCCCATCGACGCCGTGACCGGCTGGCATCCTTCCGCGCGCATTCACCCAGGGCCCACAGGGTTCGCCCGTGACTGTCCTCGGAGCCTTCATCTTCGAGCCAGGTCCGGTTGAAACCCATGAAGTTGCGAAAGCGCCTGGTATCGGGATTCCACGCATGCTGCACAAAGGCGGCAAAGCGGCCCGTCTGGCTTTCCGAAAGCGGGTGCTCGCCCGGTTCATTGAGCGCGCAAGCCAACAGCAACGCCCGGGCATTGTCGTCCACGCAGTAGCCGTGCGCGCGGTCAGGCACCGAATGCACGGCGTGCTGGAACAGGCCGGTATCGTCGCACATCGACAGGAAATGGCCCAATTGCATATCGGCCACCGCGTGACCGTGCAGCGCGATCGCGTCCGGCGCGGCACGCGCGATCACCTTCAGCCGGTGGCCCTGCCGGGCATTTTCGAAGGCGGTCATGTAACGCTCGGCGGTGCGCTCCCATGTCATCGATCGGCTGGCAGCGTAGGCGCGCTCGCGCATCGCCTGCCGGCGAGGACTGTCGGTAAGCAATCCTGCTAATTCGTTGCCGGTCCCTGTCGCGTCGCCAAAGGCAACGAGAACGCCGCGCCCGTCGGCCAGCAATTCGCGCGCATGCCAGTAAGGTGTCGAGACGACCGGCTTGCCGAGGCCGAAGCTGTAGGCCAGCGTGCCCGACGTCATCTGCGCCTCGTTGAGATAGGGCGTGACGTAGACGTCGCACATTGAAATGAATTCGAGCAGCGTGGCCTGATCAACGAACCGGTCGAGGAATACGACGTGGTCCTCGATGCCAAGTTTGCGCACGCGTTCCATCAGGCTGCCGCGATAGGCTTCGCCCTGATCGCGAACCAGATTGGGGTGCGTCGCACCGAGTACCACATAGACCGCGTCCGGCCGCCTTTGCAGGATCGACGGCATGGCGTCGATCATGACCTCGATGCCCTTGCTGGGGGACAGCAGACCGAACGTCAGAATGACCGACCGGTTGCTAAATCCGAGCTTGGCCTTTGCCGCGTCCGGCGCGACGAACGGAAAGTCGGGGATGCCATGGGCAATGACCTCGATCTTTTCGTCCGACACCCGATAGATATCGCGCAGCAGCTCGCGGCCCTTGTTGGCCATCACGACGACCTTCGAGGACATCTCGGCGATGCGCTCCATCACCGCGCGCTGAGCCGCCGTCGGCGCGGCCAGCACCGTGTGCAACGTCGTGACGACCGGCATGGTCAGGCGCGACAGCAGTTCCAGGATATGAGCCCCGGCCTCACCGCCGAAAATTCCGAACTCGTGCTGCAGGCAGACGATGTCGAACCGGCCGGCGTTGAGGAACGCTGCGGCGCCGACATACTCCTCGATGCTTCCATCCTTGATCTGCAACGCGACCGAGGCCGGATAATCGTAAGTCTGGTCGTGGTCGGTCATCGCCACGATGCAGGTTTGCAGGTTTGGCCCTGAATTCGAGATCGCGCGCTGCAGGTCCGTCGAAAATGTTGCGATCCCGCAGCGGCGAGGCAATGAATTTCCGATCACCGCGATCCTGCGGAGCGGCGTCATACGTGCGCCTCGGCCAGGCCGGTGAGTTCCGCCAGGTCGGCAGCAACGGCCTGAACAGGTCTGGTCGATCGCCCGGAAAGCCTGTGCAAAAGGGAGCCGATCGGACCGCTTGCGGGATACGCGATCAGGGCGGATAACCCGTTGGCACCGACTTCGATGCTGGCGCGATCGCCGCCGACGAAGATCGCCTGCCCGATGGATAGCGCGGCCAATCCGATCGCCGCATGGCCGTCGAGCGCGAGAACCCAGGTTTCCGAATCGGCGAGCAGCGCCCAGCTCGAACCCCCGGGCAGATCGAGCCGCTCGAGCACAAAATGTTGGCTCGCGACCAGAACCGTCCGCTCAAGAGTCAGGCGGGTCGGTTGACGTGGAGGCCCAAGCGGAAAGACATTGGCGACTGCTACGCCATCGTCGATGTGCAATTCGCGTGCTCTGCCGTAGTCGAACAGGCGAAATGTCGTATCGCTGCGCTGCTGAATCTCGGCGAGCACGATGCCTGCGCCGAGAGCGTGGATGGTGCCGGCCGGAATGAAGATGACATCGCCTTTCGCAACCGGACGCCATTGAACCAGCTCAACGATCGAGCCATTCGTTATCGCCGCGCGTAATTCCTGTGGTGTGATCCGTCGCTTCAGGCCGACGCCGATCTGCGCGCCCGGCTCCGCCGAGATGATGTACCATGCTTCGCTCTTGCCGTTCGGCATCCCCATCGCGCGCGCAAACGTATCGTCCGGATGGACCTGGATCGACAACGGCGCGCTGGTGAACAACAACTTGAGAAGCAAGGCGGGAGTCGGCGCACCGCTGTCAGCGCGCTCGAACCAGAGCTCTCCCACGGCATCCCCGGTACCGTCGACGCTGCTCCATGGTTGGAGATCGCTGACGCCCCAAGGCTTGCGCAAGGCCTGCACGGACGCGTGTTCGATGGACATAGCGTCTCCTGACCCGTAACGCGCATGCCGAAGCGACATGCCGTTGGTCGATATCGTCTGTAGGATTGTGTGGCTAAGCGTCGCGTCTGCGGACTCGCCTTGTTGCGAAACCGGGTACGCTGTTGGTCATATGGATACTGCCGCACCCAATAGCAACCACTTTGCTTCGCGCGCGGTCGATATCGTAGAAGACGGCACGCCGAGCATGGCTCGGCTCGCCGGAGATCGATCCCGGTTCTACATCACGTTTCTATCGCGATCGGATTAGATGCGGCATGAACGCTGACCTTGCCTTCGCTGTGGGGATTTCCCTCGACATCGTGACGAAAAGAGCGTCTGCTGCCCCGATCACCGCCTATCCCAGGCCGCAAGGCGATGGGCGTCCGGGCCTGTTCTGGCGAGGCCCTGCGAATCTCCGGCAAGATCGGAACGATATCTCTCCATCTGACATCTCTCCATCTTGTGCCGCCGCCCATTCAGACCAGCCGCCGAGCCAGCTCCGACGAGATCATCGCGGTGAACGCGAAAGGAATGACGATGAAGAAACCCCTGCTTTCCATTGAAGAGCCGGAGCCGAAGAAGACGGTGCGGGCCGACAGGCCTCCGACCGAAGGGTTCGCGACGATCGTCGACGGCCATTTCAAGTCGCAGTTTGACACGGCCGAGGCTGCGGAAGTCTCCGGCCGAAAGCTGAAGACCGCTTATCCGATGCTTCAGGTCCAGGTCTACGATGCCGTCATGAAGGCGCGCACCTTGTTGAGCTAGCTGGCTGGCTAACCAAGCCGGTCGACTCGAGACGATCCGTCGTCACGCAACCTCGTCGGTCCAGACCTTGAAGCCGGCCAATGTGTTTGGCCCAAACGTCTGGGTGATCGGCACATCGGAGGCATCGCGCCCCTGCGCGATCAGGATGCGGCCGATCCTTGGCACGTTGTTGCGCGGATCGAAGGTGCGCCAGTGCCCGCCGATATAGGCTTCGAACCAGCCGGCGAAATCGCCTGCGGCCCAGGGCTTCGGCGTACCGATGTCGCTGAGATAGCCCGTGCAATAGCGTGCGGGAATGTTCATGCAGCGGCAGAACGCGACGGCAAGATGAGCGTAATCGCGGCAGACGCCCTTGCCTTCCGTGTAAGCCTCCCACGCCGTCTTGCTGGCGCGCGCATGCTCGTATCCGAATGCGATGTGACGGTGCACGAAATCGCAGATCGCCTGGACCCGCGCCCAGCCTGGCGGCGTTTTCTCGAACAATTGCCAGGCGATTTCCGAAAGCCGCTCGGTCTCGCAATAGCGGCTGCCGAGCAGATAGACCAGGGTGTCCGCGGGCAAGTCCTCGACCGCATGCTGAACCGCGGAAGCAAACACCGGATCGGGCAGGCCGCTGTCGCGAACGACGCCATCGGCCGCGAGACGCACGCGGCCGGCGGGCGCAACCATGCGGCTGCACCAATTGCCGAACATGTCGCGATAGGGTGCGATCTCGACGACGGGGTCGGTGGTGAGGAAGTCCGGCACAATGACGTCGGACGCACGGGTGAAGTGTGTGCCCAGCACCATGATCATCGGCGTCGGCTGCGGGAAATCGTAGAGCATTTCGAATCCGACGCGAATCTTCACTCGAAAGCCCTTCTCCATCTACTGACTGCTCGAAGTGGCTACGAAACCGGCGAATACAAGGCGCGGGCTGCCTCATTCGACCAAATGCGGCGAGTACCAAAGAAAACGATAGCTAATTGGCGCAAAAGCGCGCACGTTGCGATGATGTCCGCAAAACATGATGACTTCGTGCGCAGATACGCGAGGCTGCCGGCATGACCACGCGCACACGACGGGAAACGGTTCATTTCAGGCATCCGTTCCGCATCAAGGGTATCGATCGGCAGCTCGCACCGGGGGCTTACGAAATCATCACCGACGAGGAGATGATCGAGGGCCTTTCGTTTCCGTGTTTTCGGCGGGTCGCCACCATGATCATGGTGCCCGGCGCGCCGCCGCACCGCTCCGCGATGGAAATGATCTCGATCAGTTCGATCGATCTGTCCGACGCGCAACGCATCGACGCGAGCGCCCCCGCGTGACCGAGACCCCGATCGAGCTCGACAAGCATCGCGGCATGGCGGCGCAGAAGGCCACCGATATCCGTCGCGTGCTTGCCGACGTCGAGGCCAACGCAAAACTGTTGCGTGACGAGCAGGGCGCTGTCGAACTCCAGCTCCTTGCCGTGCCGGCCACCTCGTGGCCCGAGGCGGTGGCCAAGGCGCGTTACGTGCTCAATCTGTATTCGGCCGGTCTCGCGCCGACCGACACCCATCACCGCGACCTCGTCGCCGCGGTGCTTGCCGATCTTACCCGGCTTTCCGGGGAGGAGACCTGAACAGGACGATGTTCGGCCTAAAAGAACTGTACACTTCATCCAGCCGTCCCGACCAGGATCGAACGGCGTAAACCGAAAGCACCTGATGCAGAACCTCTCGCCACGTCACGTCATGACCGAAGAATCGCTTCGTCTCGGGGTAGAGTCCGGCTGGTACTCGACCAAAGTCAGCGGAACCTTCGTCTCGGGCCCGCATTCTTCCGAAGCGGACTGCCTGCGCAGGATCGCAGAAATCAATCCGCCGGTAACGAAAAAGAAGAGTTAAGTCCGCTCCGTTCCGGGAGGAAAGCCTGATGACGTTCGCGCGCGGCAACATCCGAGGCTATGACGATGACCGGATGGTCCTGCTGTTCTCGATGATGGACGGCGGCAGGGAAGTGCCCTGCGCCGTCAGCGCTTCGGCGATGGACGATCTGGAACACGTGCCGCGGACGCCGGCCAACCGGCGCGAGGAACAGTTCGCGCGGTTGCGGGACCGGATCGAAGCCTGCGCGTCCCGCAAATTCCAGGCGCGGGAGTTCGAAGGCACTCCCCCCGGCATCATCGTGCGCAGCATCGATTTCCGTTCCTGACGCTGCGGCTCAGCGCTGTCACGACGGCCGCGATGAAGCGGTCTGCGGACCGGTGAAAAAAAGTTCCGCCCTCCCCAATCATGTTCTAAGGTTCCGAGCTATTTTCCGAGGGGACCGATTGCATGAACTTGCCGATGAGCTGGGACGAATGGGCTGACCACGACGGCGTTGCGCTGGCTGCGCGCGTAGCGAAGGGTGAACTGACGGCCGCGGAACTGGCTGCGCAGGCGGCCGCCGGCATCGCCAAAGTCGATCCCGCGCTTTCAGCCGTCGTCGAAATCTTCGAGGATGCGGTCACAGACCCCGGCACCGACGGCACCAACCTCGACGGCCCGTTTGCCGGCCTGCCCTTCCTGATGAAGGATCTTGGCCCGACAATGAAGGGCCGCCTGCAGGAAATGGGCTCGCTCTACATGCGCGGTAACCGCGCCACGGCCGACACGTTCATGACGACGAAGATGCGCGGGGCCGGGCTCAATCTGATCGGCCGCACCACGACGCCGGAATTCGGCGTCTGCAGTTCGGCCGAAAATCCCGCCGTCTATGTCACGCGCAACCCCTGGAATACCGACTACACCACCTGCGGCTCGTCGGCCGGCAGCGCCGCGATGGTCGCCGCCGGCGCGGTGCCGATCGCGCATGCGACCGACGGCGGCGGCTCGATCCGAATCCCAGCCGGCGTCAACGGCAATATCGGGCTGAAGGTCTCGCGCGGCGTGTTCTCGCTATCGCCGCTTCTGTCCGACCTCAGCGGGCTGGTCTCCATCCAGGGCTGCCAGTCGCGCACGGTGCGCGACACCGCGGCTTTCGTCGACGCCTGCCGCGGGCCGGCGCCGGGCGAATTCATGCCGTTCTGGAGTTCGCCGGAGCCTTATACGCGGATGATCATGCGCGATCCGGGCCGGCTGAAAATCGCGCTGTCGTACAAGTGGGGCGATTACCAGGCGACGCCGCAGATCGCGGCCGAGCTGCAAAAGGTCGGGCGCTTCCTTGAAGGCCTCGGCCATCACGTCGATTACGCCTTGCCCGATCTGGATTATCGCGAAGCCTTCGCGGCGCAGACCACCTGCTACATCAGCAATTTTGCGATCGTCATCGGCAACATGCTCGCCGCGCGCGGGCTGATGCAGCCGCCGGCCGATCTGATCGAACCGGTCAACGTGCGGATCTGGGAGGCGGGCCGACACATGAGCTTTGCCGACCGGGCGCGCATGCAGGCGGTGTTCAACACCACCTCGCGCGGCTTCGGCGCCTTCTTCGAGGATTGGGACATCATCCTGACCCCGATCACGGCATTGCCGACGCCGAAGGTCGGCACCACGGAGTACCTCACGATCAGCGACAATCCGTCCGTGCTGGACTGGTTCGGCAATCTCTGGCGCAATTTTGCCTTCACGCCGCTCGCCAATCTCTGCGGCATCCCCGCGATCTCGCTGCCGCTCGCCACCCACGAGCACGGCCTGCCGCTCGGCATCCAGGCGATCGGAAAGCAGGCCAATGACGGGCTGTTGTTGCAACTGGCCGCGCAGATCGAGCGCGCGATCGGCGGCAAGTGGAACGCGGGGGAGAAGCCGGGCGTGCATGTGACGAACGGCTGAACGGCACAGGAATCAAGTAATGACCATATAAGCGCCAGTGGATTGGAGACGCTGCTGGCGGCAAGCAGGAGAACACCAATGCCGGTGTCACTTGATTGGACTGAGCTGCTACACACGTTCGAATTCGTCAGTCTCGGGCAGCCGTACGAGCATGAGGCCGTGCTCTGCCGGAAAACCGGCAAATTTCTGTGGCATTCTGAATTGGGGGACGACGTCGACGAGTGGCCGGACGATGCCGACGACGAGGAAAAATATCTTTCGATCCCTCACAAGAAGGAACTCGATCTCGGCACGCCGCTGGTGTTCGCATTCGCCAGAGAATTTCTTCCGGACGAACTCGACGAAATCCAGCGGATATTCCATAAGAGGGGCGCTTATGCGCGGTTCAAGGATCTGCTGCAACGAAAAAAGGCCCTCGATCGATGGTACGATTTCGAGAGCAAGGCAACTGAAGCGGCCCTGCGGGAATGGTGCGAAATCAACGGCATAACGATCGAGCCTGGAGCCGGCCCGGCGCCGGAACCGGACCGGCATTGACAAGACCCTGTTGATTTCGCCGCGAGCGATTGCACACCATCATCGGAACGATAAAATAACGCCACGGACCGCGATCGGCGGTCCCGTGGTGGAGCTGGAGTATGGCGCGCAAGCATCTGCTCGAAGGACTGATGAAATGGGCGACGCGCGAGCCATGGCGCGACCGGTTTGAGATGGTCCTCGAAGATCACGTGCTGCCGACCTGCGACGAGACCGGCCTCGCGGTCGACGACATCGTCTCGACCCTTGGCGAAGATCTGTTCATGAGCACGGTCTGGGCCTGCGCCTTCGAGGACCTGCTGACGCGGGAGTTCGACGACGACAGCAACATCGTCGACGAGTATCTGAAGCGCCGCGGATGGAAGGAAGCCGCGGACGTTCGGGCTTATATGACCGCATTACGAAATTCGGTGGTGAGTCTCTATGAAGTGAGTGATGTCGTGCTCGATAAATCGTTCCGCGCTCGCGACCTCGTCCGCGGAGGCGAGCCGGTGCTGATCAGCGAGCGGTCGGCAACCCGCACCCTCAAGCAATGGGACCGCTTCGCCGGGCGCGTCGTTCAGGTGGGGCAGCGGACACAGATCAGCGGCGCCGTGTTGCCGTACGAGTACGAGACGTCGGAGAACCTCATCCAGGGCCTTCGCAGCAAGCTCACCCGGAAGGAAAAGCGGGAACTTGCCAAAGCGATCGGAGAAGATTTCGACCCAGCCGTTATCGCCAGCCTTTCGGAAACCGAAAGGCTGCGTGCGGTAAGCTCGACGTTCACGACCTGCTGGCTCATCGACGCGATCGATCGGGCCGAACAGCCGGCAATGCCCGATTTGCGCAACGCCGACGACGATGAACTCCTTCAATGTACGGTTAGATATCCACTCGCCGACGGCACGGCGGATGACGACGTCCGCGCGGCACTGGATTCATGCGCCGATCTGGTGCCTGCAACCGCAACGAAATGGAACTGGGTCCGTCGGGGGAAGCGCGCCGCCGCGTCGACCGGTCGCGCCCGACCGTCGAAATCCCTCACTATCGAAACCACGCGCGATGACGGCGCGCTCGTGCTCGGCAGCGTGAAACTGGATGGCAGAGCCCTGGTGCTATCGGTCAATTCGCTGGAGCGTTCGGAACGGGGGAATAAATTGTTGTCCACGATACTCGGAGCGCGCGTCGGGCAGCCCTTGGTTGTGACGGAAACCATCGAGCAAGTGTTGGCGTCACGCGACGCGGGTGCGCCGCAGAAGGCCGATCTTTCAGAGCAGGAGCGGAACGCCATCATCCACGAAACCATGGACCGGCATTATCGCGACACGCTCGATCAGCCCGTCCCGGCGCTCGGAAACAAATCGCCGCGCGCCGCGGTCAAGACCGCAAGCGGGCGCGCGAAAGTCGTCGACTGGCTCAAAATGATGGAAAACCGGACGGCCAGGGCCGGCGAGTCCGACAGTGCGATGGCGAGTTACCGCTTCGACTGGATGTGGACGGAGCTGGGCATCGCCGAGTTGAGACGATAGATCACCAACTTGGTCCGCCATTGCGAGCCAACGGGTCGAGCGCAAAAGCGCCGCCCGGCGACGAGCGCAATTGCGCTCGCAATTGTGCATGTTCACTAATTCGCTGATTGGATCGCTCCTCTGGAGGACGATCCAATGCGCGATAACAGCTATGACCGGACGATTGAACGCAATTACCTGCAGAAGTGGCGGTTCCTGATCCCGGAGTACGAGGCGGTAAAGGCGGGCCGGTCGAAGCTGTTCAAGCGGGTTGGGGATTTCTACCGCCACCACGGAACCTGCTCGCAGACGTTCCGCAAGTATTACAACCGCTATCTGCAGAGCGGCGATGAGGCAGATTTGTTGCCGCGCCGCCGTGGACCCAAATGGCGGGAACGGCGCGAGCCAGAGGGCATCGAGGCGGAGATCGTTGCATGCCGGCAGAAGGGTATGAACCGCTACGAGATCCATGCCGTCTTGCGCGAGCGGCGCGACACGATACCCTCGCCCTCGACCATCTATCGGGTGCTGACACGCTATGGGCTGAACCGCCGCACGCCGGCGATGCGCGAGGAGAAACGCCGCATTATCAAGGACAAGCTCGGAGAGCTCGGCCACGTCGATCTGCATCAATTGCCGCGCGATATGTTTCTCGCGCCACCCCCGGCCACGGCCTACATCGTCAGCCTGATCGACAGTTGCTCGCGGCTGGCCTGGGCCGAGGTCCTGACCTCCAAGAAGGCGCTGCCGGCGCCGAGTTCGCCGCCCGCACCAAGCCGGACGAGCATCCGTTCGAGGCCATGCTGCTCGAGCTCGGCATCAAACACCGCTACACCAGGCCCTATCGGCCGCAGACCAACGGCAAGGTCGAACGCTTCTGGCGCACGCTCGATGAGGACGTCATCGAGGGCGCCACCTTCGACAATCTCGACCACTTCGCCAACGAACTGTTCGAGTACCTGATCTACTACAACAACCACAGGCCCCATCAGGCCTTGGCAGGGCAAACTCCCAAGGCCTTCGCCGCTACCAAGGCCACCGCGATCCAATCAGCGAATTAGTGAACATCGACAGCAATGACGGCGGGGTTGCAGTATTTCGGCGGCTCTAGAATCTGCGTGAGGTTGAGATTTCCGCGACTTCACTTCCTCTGCCAAGCAGAGCGTCACGGGCTTCCTTCAGGCGCTTCAAACTCGCCACATTGGTCTCGCGAATTTCGTCCAGACGATTGAGATAGGACAGTTCGGCCCTGACCTGGGCGAGGTTCACCGCATTGTCCATCTCGTTCGATCCTTGCTCTGCGGGCTGATCGGCTTCTTCAAAGGCCATGTCGTGGGCGGGGCGAATTGATTTTAGCATGAAGATGCCGGTCCGATTGTGAAGCTCACCACACATGGCGCAAGAATCCCCTGCCTGCGTAACTGCGGGTGACGTTGGAGAACCCGCCCTCGAAGGTGGCGCCGACCGCAAAACCGTTGCGCCATTTCACTTCGGCGGACGCGGTGGTCAGGGCGGCATCGCGTGCCTGCGCGGCGCCGTTGACTACGAAGCTCGCGCCCAGTGCGCCAGTTGCCGCCCGTATTGAAGTCGCCCGAGCCGGGGCTGGCGAGCCAGGTGGCGTCCTGGGCCGCCGCCGGTGAGCCCGCGGCCACCAGCGCAGGCAAAGCCAGAAGCGCGACGCGCAGCCGCTTGCCGGCGACACAGCCCGCAGCACGGTAATAATTACGTATACCGAACATCTTCCGCCCCCAGCCCGCAGAGGTCCGCGCGCCTCTCCAGAATCGCAGTCCCCATTCGGCACGACTCCCCGCTTCAACTCCCCTTTCCTCTCATTTCGCCGTCCGGAGGTCCTGAGATTGCACCCAGGACATTCTGAAATTTTTCTGATATTCGGCCCACTTGTGCGTTTGGGCACATTTTTAGGGTCAATCCGGGCACTAAATGGGCACAGTTGCCGGTTTGGAGGGGACGGTGCTGCGCTTTTCTGGGTTTGAGCTCGATTCTGAGCGCGCCGAGCTGCGCACATCCGATGGCGGGACGATCAGGCTCCGGCCCAAGAGCCTGGAGATACTGCGGCTACTCGCCAGCAATGCCGGCCGGGTCCTAAGCAAACAGCAGTTGATGGAAGCCGTCTGGCCGAACGTCCATGTCGGTGAGGACAGCCTGTTCCAGTGCATCCGCGAAATCCGCACTGCGCTGGGCGACGGCAAGCGCCAGGTGGTCCGGGTCATTTCGGGGCGCGGCTATCTGTTCCAGGCCGAGGTGACCGAGGTCCCCGTCCCTGCGGCGCCGGAAATTGCGCCCGTCAGCCAGCCGGTGCCCGTTGCATCGGACACGAAGGCGACGGTCGAGGCGAACAATGAGCCCGCGAAACGGCTTTTCGACTTCAGCCGGCGGCGCATCGCGTTCGCTTCTGTCGCGGGGCTCGCCATCCTGTGCACGGCGATCGCCGTGTGGATGTTGCGCCCCGGCCTGATCTTTGCGCGCGGGCCCACAACCATCGCCGTCATGCCGATGACGGATGCGAGCAGCGATCCCCTCGTCGCCCAGATGGCGGCCGACGTCAGCAGCCGCCTCACTGACGGCCTGGCGAAAATCGAAAACATCCGCGTGCTCGCTCCGGAAACGGGCGCACCCAAGGCGGACTTCGTGGTGAAGGGCGAACTGCAGAAGAGCGAGCAGGCCTGGTCGATACGAATGCGCATGACCAACACGGCAACCGGCGAGGTGACGTGGACGGCGTCATATCAGGTCAACCCGGCGGACACCGACCTGCAGATGCAGCAGTCCCGGCTGGCGGCGGGCGTCGGTCACGCCCTGGCGCTGCGCATCAACGAGTTGCTGAATGCCGACGGGCCATCGGCTACGAAGAGCAAGGTCGTGATCGAGCAGGCGACCGCCCATATCAACCAGACCTCGCCGGAACGTTTTCAGGCGGCGCAGGCCATACTGGAGAAAGCGCTGGCCGAAGATCCTGACAATGTCGAGGTTCAGGTCGCACTCGCCGCGCTGCTGATGCGCGGCGTGCAGATGGTGTGGTTGGGTACGGACGAGCGCGAGGCGGCGGAGACCAAGGCCGAGGCGATGCTGCAGCGGACGTTGCGCGCAAAACCCAATTATATTCCGGCGCACGAGGCCCATTGCCGCTTCCTCAACGCCACCAACCAGTTTAGCGCGAGTCTCGTCGCCTGCGCGCGAGCCTTGAGCTTCGACCCGTGGAACGGGATTGCGCTGTATCATGTCGGTCTTGCCCAGATCCAATTGGGGCGCTTCGAGGACGCGCTCGCGACGTTCAAGCAGGCGGACCGGTTCGACACGCCGCAGGTGTCGCGCTGGACATGGATGATCGGTGCCGGCTGGGCCAACATGCTGATGGGCCGCGCCGAAGACGCCGTGCCGTGGCTGCTGAAGTCGATCGCGATCACGGCCGCCAGCGGGCGCACGCATATGCTGCTTGCGGCGGCCTATCAGCAATTGGGGAAGACCGAAGAAGCCAGAGCGGCGATGGAAAAGGGCCGTGAATTGCGGCCCGGCTCGACCGTGCAAAACGTTCCGACGCCCAGGAAGAATTCCAGCCCCGTCTATATCGAGGCTGCCGAACGGATCATGCAGTTGATGGCGGCGGCGGGGTTGCCGGAAGGCTGACGTACTGCGCCCTGCGATTATTCCGTCACCTCGACCGGTAACGTGCTGCCATGACCGCGGCCAGCTTCAGTCGCTTCCCACCAGCTACCCAGCGCATCAAGCAGCGGCACGAGCTTGAGACCGGCCGGCGTCAAATCATATTCCACGCGCAGCGGATATCCCTCGAACTCAGTGCGCGCGACAATGCCGGCGTCCTCCAGCTTGCGAAGCTCCAAAGTGAGCATCTTGTGCGATATGGCGGGGTTGTCCCTGCGCAGGTCGCTGAAGCGTTTCGTGCCCTGCTTCAGATAGTAGATCAGCAGACCGGGCCAGCGACCGCTCACGACCTGCATCACTTCTTCGATGGGACAGCGGGAGACGAGATCTTTCATCCGATTGCTCGTGGTTACAAAAAGGTGCGTCATTTACTTGGGCAGCGCGATCCGTAGTTTCCAGTCACGCTGCGCAGCGTGATCAGCAGAAATCACGGAGAACATACCAATGGAACCGATTCTTGTTTATGGCTTCCCGGCCGGAAGCTCGATGGGGCTTGTCGCCGCGCTCGAATGGCTTGGCAAACCCTATCGGCTGTGCCGCGTCGATATGCTCGGCGAGATGCGCGACCCTTCCTATGCCCGCATCAATGCAAGGCATGAAACGCCGGCCCTGATCACGGATGCAGGGCGGGTACTGACCGAGACGATGGCGATCGCCGGATGGCTCGAGGCACGAGACAGCGAGCGCCGCATCAGCTTCGCGCCGCTGTCGCCGGAAGCAGACCGGATGCACCAGCTGATGGCCTTTGTGAACACGGGCTTCACCGGCGCCTTCTCGCCGCTATGGGTCGCGATGGAGATGGAAAAGCCGAACCCGCAAATGCAGGCATCGTTGCGCGAGTTCGGCGCCGCGCGGGTGATCGAGCGGCATGACAAGCTCGAGGCCATGATCGACGATCAGCCCTTTCTCATGGGTGAGCGCCCGACGCTGGCCGACGGCCTTCTGGTCGGCGTCGCGCGATGGCTCGACTTCCATCAGGTCGCCGATCCCTCACGCTGGCCAAAACTCGCCGCGATACGCCGACGCATTGAGGCCGACCCCGCCGTCATCTATGCAACGGCGCTGGAGAGCGGCGACATTGGTTCGGGAACAGGCGCTTGTGTCGGCCATACCCCACTCGCGGATGTTATCGAGCGGTTCGGCGGCTGAGGTCACTGCGCAGCATCGTCTGGGTGGCGCTGGGCAAGAAGCCCGGCGTGCATCCGGGCAGCCGGACTAGAACGGAAGCTGCTGCTGGTCTTCCGACCAGTCAATGATCTCGAAAAACATGCCGCGCCGAAGCATCTCGCTCTCCAGATTGGCCGCGTGCGCTCTCCAATCGGGCGTCTCCCGAACGCGAAACCGGGGCTGGTCGCCTGCCGCCTTCTGCGCATCATCAGAGGCAAGCGCGCCACGGATGCCCTCGTACATCATGGTGAGGCTGTCGTTGGTGAACGCCTGATAATCCATCGGTCTCAAATCCAATCGAGCCGACCGTTGACGGCCGGGGTCTGCGTTAGCGACGATCAACGCCTGACGAGGATGGTACCTCGCCCCTGGTCGATATACCGTTGCAAAGGCTCTGGGCGTAAAGAAGTCGGACTAGCTAGCGCAGTGGCAATTGCTACTCGAGCCCGCCGCCCCCCTGATCCGATCGATCAAAGGTAGTCAAAAGACAAGCCGTGTCGGGTAGTCGACAGACTGCGGCTCCTGTCCCGTCGGCTCAAGGCACTCCGCTCGCCACGATGGAACGGCCGGACCGGCATTGAGTTCATCAATTAGAAACCGCCTTTCGCAGCCCAGGCGCAGAATTTGCCGATTTCCGATGGTCCGTGGGTAGGCGCGCTCGTGATCGAACCCGGCACGCGTCTTGCTGACATACCGATGCTGGGGATTTGAGGGCCCAGTAAATCACCAACGCCGCCCAGCGATTATACTCCGCTGGTGCGGCGTTGTGTTTTTTCGAGAAACGCTGGCTCAAATTGAAACAGCGACGCGACAGGTCATGGCTTGCTTAAGAGCATCGCACCGCTCAGAAGCCCCAGCCAAAGTCGGTTAAGCCTGCGAGCCCTCGCCGCCCCTACTTCCACTTCGCCAGATAGAAGCGCGGCAGCTCGTCCGGGTACGGCGTGAAGTCGAGCTGCTTGGAGTGACCGTAGGTCGTCACGTAAGTATGCAGCGGCGCCCAGTAGGCCTGTTCGGTGATCTTTTTGATCGCCGCCGAATAGGCTTCCTTGCGCGCCTCCGGGTTAATGGATGATCCGCCCTGCAGCAGCCATTTCTGCACGTCCGGATCGCGCGCGTAGTCATCGGCGCCGCCGTCGAAGTAATTGGGCAGGACCGCCGAGACGTCATTGATCGAATAGCTGCCCCAGCTTCCGAGATACATCCGCAATTCGCCCGCCTTGGCGCGCTGGATCAGGGCTGCCGTCTGAAGCTGGTTGAGCTTGGCGCGGACGCCGACCGCATGCAGGTAGTTCTGGACCGCCGAGCCCCATTGCGGCAGCACGTAACTGGCAAGCTCGACGTCGAAGCCATCGGGATAACCGGCCTCTGCCAGAAGCTTCTTCGCCTTCGCCGGATCGTAGTCGTAGGCTACTGCTGCTTCGGCATCGCAGCCGAACTGCGTTGGGAAGCATGGCGCTGAAGGAACGCGGCTGCCGCCGGTGACGAGCTTCTCGGCGATCGCTTTGCGGTCGATCGCATGCCAGATCGCCTGCCGTACCTTCAGCTTGGTCAGGGGATTGTCGGCGCCGGTGCGGCCGCCGGCGTCGAGCGAGAGAAAGCCGATCCGCATCGACTCTTTTCGCACCGCCTGCAGATGCGGCATCCGGTTCACGGGCTCAATCTGGTCCGGATTCATGTTCCAGATCCAGTCGGCACGGCCGGCGAGCAATTCAGTCATCTCGGTGCTGGCGTCCGGCACGAAGCGCACGCTCATCTTCTTGATCGCCGGCTTGCCTTTCGGACTGCCGGCCCAGTAATCCTCGAACCGCTCGAAGTCGATGGAGACACCGGGCTCGACCTTGGTCATCTTGTAGGGACCTGCACCAATCGGCGCCTTGGCGTAGCCCTCGGCACCGACCTTCTCGCGATAGGCCTTGGGATAGATCGGCAGCACCAGCGCGAAATATTCCAGCGCCGCGGGGTTCGGCCGCTTCAGCGTGACGCGCAGCGAAAGGTCGCCGGTTTTCTCGGCCTTGTCGATCCAGTTGTAGTTCGACGGCGTCGATACGCGGCTCGTCGGATCGGCCACGAGGTTGATGGTGTAGACGACGTCATCGGCCGTGAACGGGCTGCCGTCGTGGAATTTGACGCCCGGACGCAGCGTGAACTCGATGGTGGTCGGATCCGGCAGCTTCCACTCGGTGGCGAGCAGCGGTTCGAGCTTGAACGTATCCGGATTGCGGTAGACCAGCGCGTCCCAGCCCTGGTGGTGCATCACCACGCCGGTGCGCAAATTGTTGAAATAGGGATCGATGTTGGGAAGCGCATCGCGCATCACGATCCGCAGCGTGTCGACGGATTTCTGCGCCGTCGCGGGCACCGCACCGGCGCCGAGCAAAGCCGCCGCCAGAATGGCAGCACCGAGTTTATTTTGCATACGCATATCGCCCTCCATTATTGGTGTTTTTCGAAGTGGCGTGAAGCACGCCCTATGCCAGATGACACTCTACCATTCCCTGGGGAGGCCGGACCATGCGCGTTGGTGCCTCATGGCGGCAGCGCTCGACTGCGATGCGGCAGCGCGGGTTAAACCGGCAGCCCGGCGGAATATTGGCCGGATCCGGCATGATGTCGCCGAGGCCGATGTCCGGCACGCCCTTGCCCGGCTCCGGCGTCAGCACGCTCTCCAGCAGCGCCTGGGTATAGGGATGCCGCGGCTTGCGAAACAGTGCATCGGTTTCGTTGCGCTCGACAAAACGGCCGAGATACATCACCGCGACCTCGCTCGCCACGTGCTCCACGACGGCGAGATTGTGGCTGATGAAGAGGTAGGTCAGCCCGAGATCACGGCGCAAATCAGCGAGCAGGTTGAGGATTTGCGCCTGCACCGAGACGTCTAGCGCGCTGGTCGGCTCGTCGCAGATCACGATCCTGGGTTCCAGCACCAGTGCGCGTGCAATCGCCGCGCGCTGGCGCTGCCCACCGGAAAGCTGCGCCGGCATGCGCTCGCCCATGGCGGCCGACAGCCCGACGCGCTCGAGAATGCCGCCGACCCGGCGCTCGATCTCGCCGCGCGAGAAGGTACCTTGGGCTGCCAGCGGCAGGGCGACGATGTCCTTGATGCGCCGACGCGGATTGAGGGAAGCAAACGGATCCTGGAACACGGGCTGGATCAGCCGGGCACGCGCCTTGCGGTCGAGGTCGAACAGGCGCTTGCCGTCCACCAGCACGGTCCCCGCCGTCGGCTTGAGCAGCCCAAGGATCAGGCGCGCAAGCGTGGATTTGCCGCAGCCGGACTCGCCAACAATGCCGAGCACGCTGCCGGCCGGGACGCTGAAGGTGACATCGTCGACCGCGACCACGCGCTTTTCCGCCGACATCAACCCGGTGTGGACGCGGAATTCGCACCGCAGGTTCTCGACCTCGATCGCGGCGGTCATGCGGGTTGCAGCTCCGCCCAGTCCGGCTCGAGCCGGCAAAGATAGTCGTGCGCGTCGCCTGCCTGCCGCCGCGGAATTTTATGCTCGCAAGTCTCGTCGGCGTGGGCGCAACGCGAGCGGAAGGCGCAGCCGGCAAAGCCAGGTCCGATCGCCGGCACCACGCCGGGGATCGAGCCGAGCGGCCGGTCGCGCTGCACGCGGCCAGGCACCGGCACGCAGGACAGGAGACCGCGCGTGTAGGGGTGTTGCGGCGCACGGAACAGTTCCGCGGTCGTCGCGCGCTCGACCACCTCGCCGGCATACATGACAGACACGTGATTGGCGATGCGCGCAACGATGCCGAGGTCGTGGGTAATCAGCAGGATCGAGAGGCCGAACTCGCGCTTGAGGTTGGCGAGCAGCCGCAGGATCTGCGCCTGCACGGTGACGTCGAGCGCGGTGGTCGGCTCGTCGGCGATCAGCAATTCAGGATCGCACATCAGCGCCATCGCGATCATCACGCGCTGGCGCAAGCCGCCCGAGAGCTGGTGCGGGAACTGGCCAAGCCGCATGCCAGGTGCGGTGATGCCGACGCGGCCCATCAGTTCGGCGGCGCGGTCCAGCGCCGCGACGCGCGAACCGCCCTTGTGGCGCGTCAGCACCTCGGCCATCTGCGAACCGATCGTAAACGCTGGATTGAGGCTGGTCATCGGCTCCTGGAAAATCATCGCCATGCGGTTGCCGCGCAGCCGCGCCATTTCGCGGTCCGACAGCGACGTGAGGTCGGTGCCGGCAAAGCTCATATGTTTTGCCGAACGCTGGCCGCCGCGGGCGAGCAGGCTCATGACGGCCAGCGCGGTGACCGACTTGCCGCAGCCGGATTCGCCGACCAGGCAATGCGTCTCGCCCTTCTCGACCCAGAACGAGGCGCCGCGCACCGCCGCGGTGCGGCCACCAAAACTCACCTGAAGCTCCTCGACCTCCAACAGCGCGCTCATCGCAGCCGCTCCGCGCCGAGCAGGTTACGCAATCCGTCGCCGACCAGATTGATGCCGAGCACCAGAACGGCCAGCGCCACGCCGGGAATCATGATCACCCAGGGCGAAAAGAACATGTAATCCTTGCCCTCGGCGATCATCAGCCCCCAGGACGGCAGCGGCGGCGGCACGCCAAGGCCAAGGAACGACAAGGCGGCTTCGAGCAGGATCGCCAGCGCCATCTCCAGCGTTGCCACCACGGCGAGATGGCTCGCAATGTTCGGCAGGATCTCCCTGATCAGGATATGCGGCATCGAGGCACCGGCGCACCAGGCGGCGCTGACATAATCGTGGTTGCGGACCTGCATGGTGGTCGCGCGCGCCACCACCGCGAAGCGATCCCACAACAACAGCCCAAGGGTCGCGACGACGAGCCCGAGGCCCGATCCCATCAGCCCGACCACCGCAAGCGCGACCAGCACGACGGGGATCGACAACCGCGTCGTGATGGCGAACAGCACGAAATCGTCGACACGGCCGCCAAAGAATCCGCCGAGCACGCCGAGCGTGATGCCGATCAGGCCCGACGTGATCACCGTCATGATGCCGATCAACAATGAAATGCGCGCGCCATAGACCAGCCGCGCCAGATAGTCCCGCCCGAGCTGGTCGGTGCCGAGCAGGTGCCCGGCCTGGCTGCCCTCCATCCAGAATGGCGGCTTGAGACGGTTGCCGAGGTCCTGAATGAACGGGTCCTGCGGTACCAGCGCGTTGCCGACCACCGCGGCTGCGGCGACGAGCGCGACGATGGCGATCCCGATCGCAAAGCCGGCGGTGCCGATGCGCGAGCTACCTGTGCTCGAAGGCTGCGGCGCCTGAATGGCGATCGGCTCGCTCATCCCGTACGCAGCCTCGGATCGAGCAGGGCATTGAGGATGTCGGCCAGGAGAGTGAGGCCGATATAGAACACGGCGAGCACCAGCACCACCGCCTGCACCACCGGAAAATCGTTCTTGGCGATGCTCTCCCAGCCGAGATAGCCGACGCCATGCAGCGCGAACACGGTCTCGATGACGATCGAGCCGCCCAGCATGAAGCCGAGCTGAACGGCCGCGATCGACACGACGGGAATGGCGGCGTTGCGCAGCGCGTGCTTGAAGACGATGCGCGCCCGCGACAGGCCCTTTGCGCGCGCAGTACGGATATAGTCGGACGCCATTGCCTCGATCATCCCCGAACGCGTCAGCCGCGTCAGCGCCGGGATCGCCGTGAAGGCAAGCACGATCCCCGGCATCACGAAATGCTGCCAGGTGCCGGTGCCCGAGATCGGCAGGATGCCGAGCTGCAGGCCGAGCACGATCATCAGAATCAGCGCCAGCCAGAAGCTCGGCACCGCCTGCCCCACCATCGTGAACAGGGTGACGCCGCGGTCGACCCAGGTATTTTCGCGCAGCGCCGCCAGGATGCCGAGTGGAATCGAGATGACCAACGCAAGGCTCAGGCCGACGAGGCCAAGCGTGACCGTGATCGGCAGGCGCTTCTGGATCAGGTTCGCCACGCTGTCCTTGAAGAAATAGCTCTGGCCGAAATCGCCGACCATGGCGCGGCCGGTCCAGGCGAAGAACTGGACATAAAGCGGGCGATCGAGGCCATAGGCCTTGCGCACGATTTCGACGTCGGCCTGCGTTGCCGACGGGCCCGCGATCGAAACCGCAAGGTCGCCGGACAGCCGCGTCAGCAGGAACGCGAGCGTCATCACGGTGAGCGCAACCAGCACACCGATGGCAAGACGCCGGGCAATCAGACGCAACATCTACAACAACCCCAAAACCGACCAGCACGCCCCACGCTCTCAGGCCGGCAAAGCAAGCGCAACGGTGTCACCAAACTGTCGTCCCATGCAAGAGCGAGTTAGAGATTGCCACGATTGCCCACCGCGACAATGCCCATTGCGGTGACTGCAATGCGCGTGCCACGGCACCCCCCCGGTCTCACGACAGGCGCCAGATCCAGACAAGGTTTCGCGGCCGCAAAAAGTTCGAGCGAGTTCAATGTCCCTGGTTCCAGAATGTGGGCCATGCAGGGACCGCACCGGATACCGAGGCCCGCCGCCTCGAAGCCTGCGCCCATTTTTCGAGCGACCTGAACCGAGATGGCTCCACACGGCCGCCGGTTGCGCGTCGTCGGGGCTCATCGGCAGCGAACGAGTCCGAGCTGGTGTCTTGCTTGCGGCGCTCGCGATGCTGCCCGGCAGCTTTGCCCGCACTCATGCGGAGATCTTCGCTTGCATCGTTCGGGCCACACTCGGTCTCGTGCTGCCGGGCAGGTGCGGTCGATCATTTTTTGCGGACTCCCCCAGGGAAAAAACGCGAGTCATCCGTCCTATTCCGTGACGTCTAAATTTTGTCTCAGTCTGCATCGCAGGGTTGACGCAATCTCGACCAACCATCACAGCCCGCGCATTTGCAGCCGACGCGCCTTTGAGGGGGAATGATGAAGTCCGTTCTTAAGTGGGTCATTTGGCTCTACATCGCGGCGGCCTGCGCTTATATTTTCTACGAGTGGTACGCTTACGCAGGGCTCTACCGGCTGGCCGCCGAGTGGCAATTGGAGCAGTTCGGCTCCTACGGGCTGAAGCGCACCCTGATCTTTCCGCTCATGGTGCTGCTTACTCCAGCCGCCCTGCTCGTCACGCTTACCGGCATGCAGGATCAACTGCGCGGTGCCACTGCGGGCGCCGGATCGCCCGTGACTTTCGTTTTGCTGGGTGTCCTGGCCCTGGCGATCGCGGCCGGCGCCGGCTGGTACGGCTACGTGAAGTCGACGGAAACGGTCGACGTCGAGAGCCTCGACCTGTCGAAGGGCGACACGCCACGATCAACACATGTGACGATCACCGGCATCGCGCGGACCGAATACATCATCGAGTTCGGGACCAAAAGCTCCGGCACGACGATACTCGACCGCTACATTCCATTGACTCCGGCGAATTGGCGCCCGGGCCAGCCTCTCGTCTATTTCATGAAAACCAACACGACGGCCTATGTGCCGCCCGGTGGCGGCAGCATGTTGATGCTTTCGCCGAGAACGCCGGCCTTCCAGATCACGACGCAACCGGGCGTTCTGGTGCGTGATGGTCTTCCCGGGGCCGTCGGCGAGGGCTATCGCAAGAACAACATCGCGGTCGCATCGCCGCCGATCGTGCTCGACGTCAGCCCCGGCGCGGACCTGAAGCCGTTCTTCGTCACCGCCGGGGTGAGCGGCGTGCTCAGCTTCTTCATGCTGGTCGCTGCCGGGGCAGCGGCGGTGCGCCAGCGGCGTCAAGAAATATAGCGATCCGGCGCGAACGGCGCGACGTCGAAAGGCGGCGGCGCGCCGCCGATCATGGCCGCGGTGGCGGCGCCGGTCGCGGGACCGGTCGTGAAGCCGATATGCTGGTTGCCGAAAGCAAGCCACAGGCCGGCATGCCGGGGCGCCGGACCGATAATCGGCAGGCTGTCCGGCAGCGTCGGCCGCGAGCCTCGCCATGCATCGCCGACCGCATCGCCGAATTCGGCCACGCCGCGCGCCAGCGGAACCACCTGATCGAGCTGGGCGAATGAGGAAGGCGCGTCGCGGCCGGTCAGCTCGACGCCTGAGGTGACACGGATGCCCTGCTCCATCGGGGTCATGATGAAACCGCCGTCGATGTCATAGATTGGACGCCGCAACGGACGTGCCGGGTTCGGCTTGAATTCGCGATGATAGCCACGCTCGAACGCAAGCGGAACGCGGTAGCCGAGCGGCCGCAGGATTTCTGCCGACCAGGGTCCCAGCGCGACCACGACATGGCGCGCCGAAATCTCACCATCGGCCAGCACAACGCGCCAACGATCGCCGTCAGGCGCGATCGCCTTGATATCCGACTGCCTGATATCGCCGCCGGCGCTGGCGAACATCCGCGCATAGGCCTTGACCACCTCGCCCGGCGAGTCGACCGAAGCGGTCTCCGTGTGCAGCATGCCCACTTTATAGACGGGCACGATGCCGGGCTCGAGCGCGGAGATGGCCTGGCGGTCAAGCAGTTCGCTGGCGATGCCGTATTCGGCCAGCAGCGCCTGTTCCTGCTTTGCCGCCGCGATCGCATCGCCGCGCCACGCCCTCAGCCAGCCGGTCTCGCGAATGCGATGCCCCGCTTCCGCTTTCACGATCCATTCCCGGTGCAGTTTTGCCGATGCGGCGATCAAACCATGCAGGGCGGTCGCCCGCGGCCTGAAACGCGACGCTGCCGAATCGGCCAGAAAACGCACGACCCATCCCGCGTTTTGAACCGCCCAGACCGGATTCCAGCGCAACGCGGCGTGGCGGTTGGTCAGGTATTTCGGCAGCGCCTTCCACAGCGCGGGATTGTTGAGCGGCGATATCGAGCCGCCGCTGATGATGCCGGCATTGCCGTAGGAGGTCTCGCTGCCCGGCTCGCGCCGGTCGACGAGAATGACCGACATCCCGCGCTGCCGCGCGGCATAGGCTGTTGACACACCGACGATGCCCGCGCCGAGCACCACGACTTCAGTTTTTTCTTCCGACATCGACTTTCCAAATATAATCACGGGAACATTTCACATCGTGGCCCGCCCGCCAATGTCCGGCTTCGATAGGAATGGCCACGCCGGAATGGCCACGCCGGAATGACGATGCCAAAGCGTACACCGCTACGCAGGGAACAGCCGGTTCCGCTCCCAACAAATCATCACCAAAACGCCGCATGTGAGTCCGCAACCTTTCCGCCTGCCATGGCTTTGTGCAGCGCGACGTTCGTCGCATTTCAGCCAACTATCAAAGGAGTTGACTACATGGCTGCTCTACTCGGAAACCTGCTTGGTACCGTCGATGGCCTGCTCGGAACCGCCACCGGCGTTCTTGGCGGCGCAGGCGCTAGCGGCAGCGCCTCTGCAAGCGCCGGCACCACGGCGGACCTGTCGCACACGCTCGATCTCGGCGCAGTGATCGAGACGAGCCCGAGCATCGACCTCTCCGCCGGACTCGACGGTGTCGACGCCTCGGTTTCCGCACCGACCCTGATCGGTGCCAGCGCCGATGTCGGTCACCTCGATGTTGGCGGCCTGCTCCACGGCCTCGCCTAACACCAGTTGAGCCTCAGACATTCAAAAATGCGTGGCGTGGGGAACGCATCCCCACGCCACGTCTCGACCACCTGCGCTGCACGAGTTGATTGCGCAGCGTCCTGTCGACCTGCGCCTTGAGGTGATCGCCAAATGCCTACGGGCACGCTGACTGCGCTTGATGAATCCGTCGCCCCGCAGCGCCGGACCGACGACGTTCGCCAGGCGCTGATTGCGCTGTGGCCGCACTTCCTCTGGGCCGGGCTGTTCTCTAGCGCCATCAACCTGCTCTATCTGAGTTCGCCGCTCTATCTGATGCAGGTCTATAACCGCGTCCTGCTCAACGAAAACGTTTCCACGCTCGTCCTGCTCACGCTGATACTTGCGATCGCGCTGCTCACCATGGCGGCGCTGGACGCGGTGCGCTCCTGCATCCTGATCCGCTGCGGCATCCGCCTTGACATGGAATTGTCGGCGCGCGTGTTCGAGGCGCTGGTGGTGCGCTCGGCGCAGCGCGGCGCCTCGCGTGGCGCGCAGCAATTGCGCAATCTCGATCAGTTCCGCACCTTCGTGACCGGTCCAGGCATCTATTTCGCGTTCGACCTGCCGTGGATACCGATCTATCTCATGCTGCTATTCTTCATCCATCCGCTGCTCGGCATCGTCGCGACGATCGGCGCCATCCTGCTGCTCGGGCTTGCCGGCCTCAACGAGGTGATGACCCGCGAGCCGATGAAGGAAGCGGAGGCCGCCGGCAACCAGTCCTACGTGTTCACCGAGAACATCCTGCGCCACGCCGACGTCATCCGCGCGATGGGCATGCAGCCGGCGGTCGAGCGCAACTGGCAGAGCCAGCGCTCGTCGATGCTGGTGCAGCAGGCGCAGGCCAGCGACAAGAACGCGGTGATGACGTCCTCTATCCGCTTCTTCCGCCTGCTGCTGCAGTCGCTGATGCTCGGCACCGGCGCATGGCTCGCCATCGACCATGCCATCACGCCGGCCACCATCTTCGCCGCCAGCATTGTGATGGGCCGGGCGCTGGTCCCGGTGGAACAGGCCGTCGGCACCTGGAAGCAGTTCATCGGCGCGCGCGAGGCCTATGCGGAAGTGCGCGAGTTGCTCAGCGAGATCGACCTGACGCCGCCGCACACCATCGTGCCGCGGGCACGCAACACCATCGAGGTGCGCGAGCTGCGCTGCCTGCTGCCGGCGCGCAAGGAGCCCGTCATCAAGGACCTGACGTTCGAGCTTGGCGGCGGCCAGGCGCTCGGCATCGTCGGCCCGAGCGGCTCCGGCAAAAGCACGCTGGCCCGCCTTCTCGTTGGCGCCATCGCACCGGCCGACGGGCGGTTGCGTTTCGGCGGGCTCGACTACAGCCATTGGGATCCGCTCGAGTTCGGCCGCCATGTCGGCTATTTGCCGCAGGACGTCGGCCTGTTCGCCGGCACCGTGCGGGAAAACATCGCGCGTTTCGGCGACGCCTCGACGGAAGAGATCATCGACGCCGCCAAGCGCGCCGGCATTCACGAGATGGTGCTCGACCTGCCGAAGCAGTACGATACGCGATTGGGTCCCGGCGGCGTCGGCCTGTCCGGCGGGCAGCGCCAGCGTCTGGCGCTGGCTCGCGCGCTGCTCGGCCGGCCGCCGCTGCTAGTGCTCGACGAGCCCAACGCCAATCTCGATGCCCCCGGCGAAGAGGCGCTCAAGATCGCGCTGCTGCAGGCCAAGCACGAGGGCGCCACCGTCATCGTGATCACCCACCGGACCACCATTCTCGACATCGTCGACGTCATGATGGTGCTGCGGGGCGGCATGCTCGACATGCTCGGACCGCCGGGCGAGGTCTATCACGCCTTGCAGCAGGCCGCCGCGGGGCGCGCATCATGACGACGATCGACGACGGCTTCACCCCGATGCGTGACCGCGCGCGCTACGCGCGGCCCGCCCGGCCGGCGCTGATCGGCGGCAGCGTGGTCGCGGCGTTCGCGGCCGCGATGACGATGTGGGGAACGCTCGCGCCAATTTCGGGCGCAGCCATCGCCAACGGCAATCTCCAGGTCGAAGGCCGGCGGCAGAGCGTGCAGCATCCTTATGGCGGCGTCGTCCGCCAGCTCACCGTGCGTGACGGCGCGCGCGTCGAAAAAGGCCAGCTCCTGATCCGGCTCGACGACAGCGACCCGCGCGCCAAGCTCGACGTTCTCACCGCCGACCGCGACGCCGCGCTGGCGGCGCGCGCGCGGCTGATGGCCGAACGCGACAAAAGCGATGCGCCGGATTTCGACGAAGGTCTCCGCGCGCGCAGCGAACTGTCCGCCGTGCGGCAAGCCATGGCCAACGAGACGGCGATGATGGCGGCGCGCAAACACCAGTTCGCCGCCGAGACGGCGGTGCTGCGCGGCAAGATCAAGGAGCTGGAGTCGCAGATCACGGGGACGCAGGCGCAGCTTGCCGGCACCGAGAAGCAGCGGGAACTGCTGACGGACGAGATGAACGGCGCGCAGCATCTATTCGCGCAAGGCTATACGCCGAAGACCCGCATCCTCGCTTTGCAGCGCGAAGACGCAAAACTGCAGGCGGATATCGGCGCGCAGCAGGCCGGCATCGCCGGCATGCAGCAGCAGATCGCGCAGAACGATCTCGAGATCGCCAGGGTGGAACGGGCGCGAATGAGCGAGATCACCGACCAGTTACGCGCGACCGAAAACAAGCTCGCCGAACTGACGCCCAAGATCGACGCCGCCACTGATGTGATGACCCGCACGCGGATTACGGCGCCTGCGACCGGCTCCGTGGTCGGCCTCGACGTCTTCACCGAGGGCGGCGTGATCCAGCCCGGTGCGCGGCTGATGGACATCGTGCCGACCGACAATCCGCTGATCGCGGCCGCGAAGCTGAAACTGTCCGACATCAACGACGTCGCCGTCGGCCACCGCGCCGAAGTGCAGCTCACCGGCGTCAACTATATCGAGCGCCCCCGGCTCTACGGCACCGTGCACACGGTGTCCGCCGACCGCCTGACCGATGACAAATCCGGACAGGGCTATTACGCCGTCGAGGTCGCGCTCGATCCGAACGACGTCAAGAAATCGCGCATCGATCTGCAGGCCGGCATGCCGGCCGAGGTGATCGTGCCGACGCGTCCGCGCACGTTGTTCGAGTATCTGCTCGGACCGCTGCGCGACGAAATCACCCGCGCGTTCCGCGAACGCTGACGAGGAGGTGGCCATGGCCGAATCCGAAAAGAACGCCCGCCGCTCCGACGAAGCCGAGCGCAGCCGTCATATCTCGGCAACCGAGTCGGTTGCTTTCGCCACCATGCTGCTCGGCCTGCTCAACGACGCCGACACGGCGCTGCATCGCCTGGAGCACGAGGGGGAGGCACGCGCGGCGGAATCGGCTGCCGTGCATCCGCTTCCGGCAGAAATCATTCCAGCGACGCTGGCGCCGGCCGATCCGGGGCCGGGCCACGGGGAGCAGCATGCCGGCACGATCGACTCTCCGGCCGCGGATCTTTCACCGGCGGTCCACGCCGACGCAACGGCAGCGGTCCCGCCGCAGGATGCGGGCGCGACCCTCGACCACACGCCGGCAGGCGAAGTGCTGGCCACGAACGCTCTTGCATCGTCGCCTGCGCTGTCGAGCTTCAGCGCCTTCGATCACGCGCCATCAGCGGGCGCGAGCAGCGGGACCGGCGGCAGCATCGCATCACCCACGCTCGATCTCGGCGCATCTGTTCACACGCTTGCCGACACCGTCACCGGCATCGTCGACACCGCACTCACAGCGGTGTCGAGCACGATATCGAGCCTGAACACCACGGTCGGGCAACTGACGTCGACGGTAACAGACACCGTCGGTCACTTGGTCGATGGTCTTACCGGCGCGGTGAGCGGCTTGCTCCATGACACACCCGCCACGGGCCTGCTTGCGCCGCTGGCGACGGACCTTTCCGGACTGACATCCAGCACGACGGATCTTTCCGGCGCCGCGCAGCACGACATACCGCTGCTCGACACCGCAGGCGCGATACCGACGTCGCTGCTGCATCCGATGCCGCTGCAACTCGGCTTTCTCGGCCAGCCGACCATGGACGGCCACGAGCCGCATGACGGCGCATTCTCGGCGCTGGGCGTGCATCATTTCTGACGAAACCATCTCGGACAGTTTCCGGATGGCTAAACGAATGCCAATCCGGCAGCGATCAGCACCGTCAATCCGAGCGTGACATTGAGCACACGTTCGCTGTTTGGCGACATCATCAATCCTCGCAGGAAGGCCCCGACGTAGAGCCAGACGATGTCCACCACGATCATCACCACTACCAGCAAAAACCATTTGGTGAGGGTATCCTGCTGCGCGCTGCCTTTGATCACGGTATAGGACGCAAGCAGAGATGCGAATGCCAGATAGGCTTTCGGATTTGTCACACCCAGGAGAAATCCGGCCGCAGGCGACGCGTGCGCGCCGTTGCTTGCCTGGGCGGTTTCTCCGACCGGGGACGACGCAATCTTGTAGGCGAGATAGATCAGATAAACCGTGGCGGCTATCGTCATCACGCGCAGCGCGGACGGGAATGCTGCCAGCAACGAAAACAGTCCTGCGGCCGTAATGCCGGCAGCCGTTGCCAAACCCAACTGAAGCCCCAGGAAATACGGCAACCCTCCAACAAGGCCTCGGGCGCGACCGACCGCGATAAGGGCCGCGATCGCAGGACCTGGCGATCCAAGCAATCCGACCGCCGCAGTCAAAAATATGCCTAGTGCAACCGTGTCCATTGCGGAGCGCCTCCCTCCAAGAGGACTAACCGGTTTGTCTCCAATGCAAAAACCAATTATTCCGATGAGCGGTATTGATTTTTGTTAATTGCAGAATGACGCACCAACGTAGAGCAAGGCAAAAGGCGGCACATGCACGCCGGCCGTGCGAAGTATCTCTGAGGGACTGGCATGATGAGGCTGCGTGGCGTTTTCCTGACCTCCGAAAATCCTGAGGTAGCGGCCCGCTTCTACGCACAGATCGCCCAGCTACCGATGGAAAAGGTCGGGGTAGAAGGCGGATACATCTACTGGCGGATGGATCGGGATGGCATGCAATTGGCGATTCACGACGCCAAGGCGTTTGCCGATTACACTCATCCCGCGCTGCCCGAATCGAATCTAACCCATCTCTACTTCAGCATCGAGGATCAGAGCCGCTTTCTTGCGCATCTGAAGAACTGCGGGCTCATGCCATACGCCACAGACGACGTTGTCATAACCGTAGTCGATCCCGATGGTCGAAAGGTGATGTTTGGAATCGCCTGATCGTCGACTTCGCAGATCCGGCGTAAAAATGGCGCCCCAGCGTGGATGAAACTGATAACTACATTTCCGCTGGGGCGCTATGATATCCTACCCTCCAGCCTGCGAATACCGCCGTGCGTAGCCGAGAACCGCCAAGGCTGTTACGACTCACTGCTCCGTAGAGCACATTTTTTCGATTGTGCGGAGACGACGAAGGTCGGTCGGACGTCTCTCATAAAGTCAACGCGTGCAATGATCACCGGAATTGTTGATCCGTGTTGCGGCAACATCGGCGCGGTCTGCTACTTGCTCAGCGCTTCGCTCCGCTGAGGGCGAACATAACGCCCTAAGGATCGGAGAATTTTAGGGTGAGGAGCCAAGCGGCCGACCGCGAGATCGACGACTTCATGACTGTCCCGCGCTCGCGCCCAGGGCGACGAGAAGCTCGTCCAGCTGCTCGAACTGCTCGGGCATCGCGTCCGCCGCCCCGGTGCCGGCAGCGTCGAGAGCTTCCTTCGAGGGATAGAGCTCGTGCATGACCAGCAGCGTCTTGCCACCTTTTTCCTCGAAGGTCACCGTGGTGACCGGTCCACCGTCACCACCTTCGTCATTGGTCCAGACGAGGCGCGAGTGCGGTGTCACTTCGATATACCTGCCGAAGAATGCCGAGGAGTTTGAGGCATCATGTCCGAACTCGAGGCGGTATTTGCCTCCGGCACGAACATCCATCTCGCAGGAAAGCAGGGGCACGCCCATCGACTTCGGTGCCCACCACCGCATGAACAGCTCGGGCTTGGTCCAGGCCTCGAACACGGTGCGCGCCGGCGCGTCAAAGGTTCGCGTAACGACCAGCTCCCGGTCGGACTTCCGTTCCACCGTCGTGTGGTTCTTTATGGGGGTGGACTCACCCTCTCTTCTTTTGTCCATCGACCTTCTCCTTCCGTTTCAATTCCTCGACAACCTTGTCCAACTCGTCGAAGCGTGCGTCCCAGAGATGGCGGTGCCTTTCGATCCATGCCGCCTCTTCCTCCAGTCGGCGTAGGCCGAGCTTGCAGGTCCGCACTCGGCCGACTTTCTCCGTGGTGACGAGTCCCGCCTGCTCCAAGACGCCGACGTGCTTCTTCATGCCCGTGAGGGTCATTTGGAACGCCTCGGCAAGGTCCGTGATCGAAGCGTCTGCACGTCCGAGCCGCTCCAGAACGCCGCGTCGGGTGGCGTCCGAGAGCGCGGCGAACGAGGCATCTAAGCGGGTCCGGGAATACTGAACCATTCGGTTCAGTATGTAGCGCACGGATTGGCGGCATGCAAGGGGGACCGAGCGCGCTGCGTTGCCGGCCGCCCCCCAGATCGAATCCATCTCGACGAGATTCGATCGACTCGGCGATCCCCAGGCCCTGTAGCCATTCCGCCAGAAGCGATTCGAACTTTTCTGCCGTCCGGGATCGCCGAACTAACGATATCTAAGAGTGTTCCGATTTCCGCCGTCGTAGCCAGTGCGGCTTTGTCGTAGTTTCAGCGACTTGCGGCGGGATTTGGCGCGCCACGGCCGATGAAGATGGGCACTATTGCTTCGCCGTGACGCTATGAGGTCTAACCGGACTGAGCAGCCCCAATCAGCTAATCTGCGATGGCCTGCGATCTTGCACTACACCTCATCGGCGTTTCTCAGGGCGGTTTGGCCTACATCGCGGCCCGCAGGCGATTTTTCTGTCGGCTGATTAACATTGGCAATGCACAGCAGCACCACCACGGAGCTGATTACCAGCGCCGCACCAACCAAGCTGCGGAGGGCAATGTGTTCACCCAGAATCACCACACCAAGGATGACCGCGACCACTGGATTTACGAAAGTGTAGGTTGCAACGATGGGCGCTGGCATGCGGTCCAGGAGCCACAGATAGGCGGTGTTGCCGATGACGCTGCCGAGGAGAGCGAGATAGATCAGGCTGGCGAGCGAAACGACTGTGACTTGTTGCGGCGCGAAGTTCGCCCATTCGCCGCTTAGCCCACTGAGCATCAGCAACACTGCGCCACCGCAGATCAACTGCATCCCGGCAAGATCGCGGGGCGGAATACAGGCTGCACGTCTTTGCGCGTATACAGTGCCGAGCGCCCAGGCGAGGGCCGAAGCCAGGAGGAGAACAATCATCGAGATTGGCAGAGAATTCTCACCATTCGACGTCTCATTCCATGCGATAAGCGCAACGCCAAAGAAGCCGGGCAGAAGTCCGATGAGCCGTTTCAGCTGTTGCCTGTCGCCAATGGCGAGGTCGACGAATACAATCCAGAATGGAATGGTCGCTAGAATGATCGCGGATAGTCCGGAGGGGACGAAACGCTGGGCGTAGGCTAGCGCCCCGTGACAACCCACAAACAGGAGTAGACCGCTGACCGCGGCGTGGCGCCAGTCCTGCCACGATCGCACGGTCAACCGGTCCAGCTGCGACAGCGCAAACAGCACTAAACCGCCGAGAACCGATCGTGATCCGACCAAGAGAAAAGGCGGAATCGATTGCAGGCCCAGTGCGATCGCCAGGTATGTTCCTCCCCACAAAAAGTAAATTGCGGCGAAAGCCGCAACCAACCGCTCGCGACCGATCTTTCCGGACATCAGTTACCTGCCGTACTGCAGGTACAATAGGACCTCAACGCGTCGATGGTCCGTCAAGTTTCGTCATCGCGGAACCTTGATCGAGGTTTGGCCCGGAGCGCATCACGCGAGAGCACGGAGCCGAGATCATGCGGCGCGTCCGTCCGGCAGGCGCAGCCTAAAAGATAGAGGCGAAGGAACCGCAACGACTGGCGGCGATAGCGTATTCGAAGTGGCGCGCCACGGTCGACGGAGATGGGCACTATTCGTTCGCTGTGCCCCTATGATGCAGCAGCCTGCCGCGCGCTCCAATCGGCAAGCCTACGACGTCCCGCGATCTTGCTACCCGGGTCGTGGGCCTCCCGATATCGCAGGATCTGCCGAGACATGCTGACCGGCCCAGAAATGGGCAAAGGACTCCCCCAGCGCCGCCTCCATCCGGGCCCAGAACTCTGTGTGCCTCATGCCCGACTCGCCCGAACGCTCAGCCACCGATCATCCGGCCTTCCGATGCACCGACGTACGTCGCTGACGATCCAGCCGGAGTCTGTGAGTGCGGACCGCAGGGCGGGCTCGCGCCAGTACGTCTCGACGTACCGCCGAGGCGCCGACGCGCTGCCGTGTGTGGACACATCCTCGCCATCGCCCTCTCTAACCGAGGCGTGCAGTCGGCCACCGGTCCGGGTCGCCTCGGCAAGCCGTCCAAGCACCGTGCCGAAATCCTCGCGCGCGACGTGAATTAGGCAGGCACAGGCCCAGATCCCGTCGTACGGCGTGCCGGGACGCTGCGGGTCGGTCAGGTCTTCGGTCAGCGGGTCCAGCAGGTCGGCCTCGAAGCCACTCTCGCGAAGCAGTTCGGTGAAACCCTTCGAGATGTCGGTGCGCCGGACGCTCATCCCCCGCTTCTCGAGCTCTAGTGCATCTCGCCCGCCACCGCTTCCGATCTCCAGCACCCTGCCCGAGCCACCCAGCTCGGTCACGAACGCATCGATCTCTGTCGCGACCCATTCGGGCATCGCCGCGGCCTCCGCGGCGTACTCCGCCGCGACCGCGTCATAGGACCGCACGGTGTCCCGGTCGGTGCTCATGCCTGCGCTCCTCTCGATCTCGAACCTACGGCGGCCGCCAACGTGCCAACCGCGAACATGCCCGCGAATACGTTCAGCCGATGCGTGCGGCTCCCTGCGGGGAGCGATCAGCAATGTAGTCCAGAATCGATGCAAGGTCGGCCAGGGCGGGCAGCGTATAGCAGACAACCGCGAGCAAGTTTCCCGTGCGCCGTCGGCGGCCCGATGTTGCGTCTGCGCGCCGATTGGTAACGATGTCGTGCGAAATCGTAGACTGGCGCGCCACGGCCGATGAAGATGGGCACCATTGCTTCGCCGTGACGCTATGATGCAGTTCGCCGAGCCACGCCACTGCTTGCGCGCATCGCCGAAAGCACTCTCCCGTTCTGCGATGGCAGCGGTCGCTCTGGAGGCAGTCGGGCACGACGTCGTTTGGATGAGGACAGCGGCCCCAGGCGCGACCGATCCGGGATTAGGGAGACACCATTACGTATTTCTGCAACTCCCAACTCCAACTGCTCGACGTGCTCGGTCGGCTTGCCGCACGGTCTGCCCTTATCCGCTGATGGGCCAACTCTAGACACAAACATAAAGCAGACTCGCTCTCGGCCACCTTATCGCTCCTGATTGCGGCAGTCCGGCTATCGCCAATCGGGAATGTTACATTGTTGCTACGTCACTGCGGCGACTCGGGTCGCTGAGCCACGGCTTGGTAGGGACGGAGTTGCACATGACGAAGGAACTGGGTTTCGTTGCGGCCACGTTAATTCTTGCCGGCCCGGCCTTCGCGGCCGACTTGGCCGTCAAGGCGCCCGCTCTTGCGGGACCGTTGCCGGCGCAATGGAGTGGCTTTTATCTCGGCATCCATGGCGGTTACGGCTGGGGCCATGACAACGTAGCCGGCGACATCTCCCCGTTCTCGAACCCATCGCCCAGGGGCGGCGTGTTCGGCGGCCAAGCCGGCTACAACTGGCAATACGGCAGCATCGTCGGAGGCCTCGAAGTTGACTTCTCTGGCGCCGACTTAAGGCATTCGCAAAGCATCACAGGCACCGCTGTGATTGGCGGGGCTTTCGTCAGCGAGACAGTTACAGTCTCATCAAAAGTCGATTATTTCGGCTCGGCACGGGCACGCGCCGGCTTTCTTCTGACGCCGGATTGGCTGTTCTACGGGACTGCCGGCTTTGGGTGGGCGCACGATTCGGCAACCGGCTCGGCAACCCTCAGCATCAACGGCACGGTGGTGGACAGTTTCTCAAACACCTTTTTCAATGACCATTTCGGATGGACGGCCGGTGGCGGCGTGGAATACAGACTTTGGCAAAATCTCCTGCTGCGCGCCGAATATCTACATTATGGATTCGGCTCGGCAACTTACCCTAACCTAATTCGCGGTGCGGTGCCGGTTAATTACGAGCTCAGCATCGATGTCGTTCGCGGAGGGTTGAGCTACAAGTTCTGACGCCATTGGAAAAGCTTGGTGCTTTAAGCTTCGGGCTTCCTTGGTAGGCAGGCGTATTACGGTGACAGCGCACTCAATTCGTGACGGGTTCAATCAAAGAAGCGGCCGATTTTGGCTGCGATAGCGTATTCCGAAGTGGCGCGCCACGGTCGATGAAGATGGGCACTACTCCTTCGCGATCGCGCTATGATGTGGGAGCCTACGACACGCCGCCCTAGCTGAAAAAGCGAAGGCCTACGATTAAGCGCTACGCTTCATCACCGCGATTGCGGGCTCCACACGCAGTCACGGTGTGCCCCATCTGCGATCACGGGCCCGCGCCCACGCCGATGGCGGAAGTACCCCAATAAGCAAGCCCTATTTGGCGCGGAAAGACACGGCGCGCGGAGCAGTTGCCCGGCCCATGCGTTATTTCGACCTGGCGGCTAAGGTAGTGGGCCCTCCGGGGCGAGGCCGCTAGGCGCGCTTGCTACGCTTCGCCGTCTCGCACTGTTTGTTGCAGCCGGCATCGAGCCGCTTGCAGCGATCCTTTATGCGGCTCGCCATGGCGTCAACCGCGGAATCCAGCGCGGCACATTAGTCCGAAAGCTCTCGTACTCCGTGCCGAATGTTTGCTTGAGCGTCGGTTCTTCGTACATCACCACAAAGACATGAAAAAAAAGCCAGAGTAGCGCGCCGTACCAGAGGAGACGCCAGTCACCAAACAAAAGGGCCTGACCAAAAATGACTGCGACGACGGCGATGTAGATCGGATTTCGCACGTAGCGATAAAGGCCAGTCACTACGAGCTTTTGTGTCGGCGCGATCGGGGCGGGCGTCCCCAGCCCCTCCAGCGCAAAACGGGCAAATGAATCCACAAGTCCGGGCACTCCGACGATGATCAATATACCGCCGAGGATGCGGGTTAGATCGACGCCGAAAAAAGCTGGCCGAAATTCCCACTGCGTGACCCACCAGGGGACGAAGCCTGCCAGCGCCAACGGCGCAATGACGAAGAACAGAGCGGAGCCCAAGACGGCAATTGCTTTCGACATTGCGTGCTCCCACGCCCCTCCCACATCATAGCGCGATCGCGAAGGAAGTGCCCATCTTCATCGACCGTGGCGCGCCAGCCCCCCATCGAGGCGCCGGCTCACGCACGCCAACAACTATCTGATCGTTGAATCACGACGGCCTTGCGAAAGCGTCTCGACCAGGCCCACTGTCCAGCACATCGGGCATCCGCGTAGCGCGACGAGGGCGGCAACGCCCGCGCCCAAGGATAGCCAAGGGTGCGCGGTCTGGTAGACGATAGCCCAAGCGAGTAGCGCCGCCGCAGCTGCGCCGCGCATCAGGTGTGCGCCCAGGAAGGCGCTCCCGAACATGCCGACTCCACGAAAGTAATTCATGTGCTCTCTCGTCCGCTGTCCTTTGTGCCGAGCAGGTATTCGCGCACCAGTGTGCGGGCGCGGCGCAGGCGGCTTTTGGCCGCTTCGCGCGTCACGCCGAGCCGCCCGGCGATTTCCCAAATCGTCAGATCTTCGAGATCTCGCAGCAGCAGCACTTCGCGATGGGACGGCGAAAGCGACTCGATCGCATTGACCAAGTCTATGCGCAACTCGTCCGGCGGGACCTTTGCGAGCTCGCGTGACTCTTCCAGGCTGGCGAGCTCCTCGACTCCGCGCATCAGCATCAGCGCCGGCAGCATGCAAAGGCGCGCGATGATGGTCAGCAGCCAGCCGGCGAGTGCGGCTGGACTGCGGATCGTGCCCACGCGCCGGTACACGACGATGAGTGCTTCTTGCACCACATCTTCGATAACCGAGGTGCGGTAGCAAAGGCGCCGGGCGTAGCGTCGAATGTCCGGCTGCAGCGCCACCAATAGCTGTGTCAGCGCGTGCCGGTCACCCGACCGTGCCGCGAGCAAGAGATCGTCTGATACGCGCGCCAAGGCAGTCACCCCTTCAGTGGCTCGCGCCCGGCGATGGCGCAGGCTGGGCAATAGCCGAACACGCCGGTGACCAGCGTCACGACACCCGCGCCGCTGAGCAGTAGCCCGAGCGGCGAAGCGTGCAGCGCAACCACGCCGCAGATGAGCATCAAGCCCCCGCCGATCAGCCTGGCCGCGCGCTCCCACCCGCCAACGTTCTTCCTATACCACATGGTTCTGTGCTCCGGTTCGTGACGCGCCGCTATGGCGCATTCACCCAGACAAGAGGGCGCAAACCCGGCGCCGGGGTCGCGGCACAAAAAATAATTTGAGGGGGTGGCAGCTTCAGCAGGCTGGCGTGGGCGTCGGGACGCGAAGCCGTGAGCGCTTGGCAGCCAACAGCCGGACCGGCGCTGGCCAGTCAAGGCCGCAAGCCGGCGGAGCCGGGCGCGCGCAGTGCGAGCCTTGACGGGCCTGCGACGTGTCCGGCATCGGTTCGGCGAGGCGGTCGAGCTTGATGGCAAGATAAAAGCGACGAGTCGCTGCGGTCGATTTGGGCCGGGCGCTGTTCGACGAATACCAATCCAAGGAGAACGCCAAGCACACGCTGCGGGCGATGAAGGAGAATGCGCGCCGCGCTCAAAACCTTCGCCAGCCATGCCCGCAGGCGCATGCGCACCGAGTCAGGTGGCTACCGCCGCGACCACCTGCGCGCGCTGGCCCAGCGCATCGACGTGGACGCGAAAGAGGTTCGCATCATGGGGTCAAAAAGCGTGCTGTTGCGCACCCTTGTCGCGGCGTCCAGCGCAAAATCGGCAGGGTTTTGGAGTGCCCAGTTTTGTACCCGAAGTGGCGCGCCCGAAGAGATTCGAACTCCTGACCCCCAGATTCGTAGTCTGGTGCTCTATCCAGCTGAGCTACGGGCGCGTTTCGCTTGGCATTTGGGCTTAAGGGGCCCGGATGCGTCCGAATAAGGTCCGGACGGTCGCGAAAGAGCGCTTTAGCTACCTGCTCCGGCCCCGCTTTGCAAGGTCCGCTTCGTGCGATTTGCCGGCCGAAACGGAGGCCGACAATTTGACGTCATTTCCGGGTGCCCAGCGGAGCGCATCCGAAATTTACTTGTAATTATAAATAATTACCGGTCCGTCGCACCGCGATGCCCCAGCCGGGACATGCCGCCGGCCACGCGTGATTTGCAGCCGTCGCAAGCAAGAATTTGGCGGTGGCGGGGCCCCGCCCGGATAGCCGTCCGACGCAGCGGGATCCGTAGGCCCCCGCGGGCGCCTCACCGCCCCTTGAACACCGGCTTGCGCTTCTCGCGGAACGCCGCGAGCGCCTCCTTCGTGTCCTCGGTTTCGGCCAGCGCCGCTGTCTGGCTCTGCTCGTAGCGATAGCCGTCGCGCAGCGGCAGTTCCTCGGTCAATCCGAACGAACGCTTGGCCGCGACGACCGCGAGCGGCACCTTCTCCGCGATCGTCTTGCCGATCGCCTGCGCCTCGGCCACGACGCGCTCGCGCGGCACACAGACGGACGCGACGTTCATGCGGTAGAGTTCGGCGCCCGACATGCGCTTGGCCGTATAGATCATCAGGCGCGCATCCGACGGGCTGAACGAGCGCAAGACGTGGCGGACGCCGCCTGCGAGCCCGTAGTCGACCTCGGTCATGGACATGTAGGCTTCCTCGGCGATGACGAGGATGTCGGAGACGAGGGCGAGCACGCAACCGGCGCCGATCGCCGCGCCGTTGACGGCCGCGATCACCGGCTTCGGGCATTCCATCACGCAATCGAACGAGGCACGCACCAGACGGTTGTGACGCGAATAGCCGCCCGGCTCCTGCAGCAGCGCGGGGCGCTCCGACAGATCCGCACCGGCCGAGAAAATCTTGCCGTCGCCTGTCAGCACGATCGCGCGCACGTCGATCTCGGCGCCGAGCACGTCGAAAATCCGGATGATCTCTTCGCGAAACTTGCGATCCTGCGAGTTCACCGGCGGCGCTGTGATCGTCAGCGTCGCGACGTGATCGGTGACGTCGATGCGGAAACGTTCGAGCGTTTCGAGACCTTTCATGGGGTAGTCCTTTCGAAGCCGTAGAGGCTAGCCGGATTGTCGACAAGAATGCGGGTGCGCTGCACCGGATCGGGCACCCAGCGGCGCAGGAGATCGAGCATTTGACCGGCATTCGGCGCCGGGTTCATGCGCACATAGGGCCAGTCAGACCCCCACACGACACGTTCCGGCGCAGCGGCGATCAGGGCGTCGTGGAAGACGCGCGCATCGTTATGCCCGGGTTGTTGCGACACACGGCAAACCGTCAGCTTGGCCCAGACGTCGCTGTCGGCGAGGCGCGCGCGAATGGATCTGAAGGCAGCGGCATTAGGCCCGTACAGCCGGTCAGGACACGCCATGTGGTCCAGCACCAGCGGCACGTTCGACCGCAGCAAATGCGGCAGCCAGTCCGCGAGAACATCCGCCCTGGCCCATAGCTGGGCGTGAAGGCCAACCGCCCGCATGCGCGGCGCCAGCACCCCGATGGCATCGAAGCCGACGCTGCCGGGATAACGGTTCCCATCCGGTGCGCGCATTTCGACGAAGCGGAGCCCGACGATGCCCGCGGCGCGCCAGGCCGCGAGTGTGCCGGTGTCGACGCCGGGATATGCGACCGCAATGCCGCGGAGCGTGTCGGGCGCGTCCGCGATGGCGCTCAGCATTGCATCGGGATGGCTGCCATAGGGCGCCGGCTGAACCAGCACGCCGCGCGTCAGGCGAAGCGTCCGGCGCAGGGCGGCCGCGACCTGCGGCGTCGCGTCGGGAAGCGCGTAGACCGGCCGCGCCGCCGGAGGGAAGCGATCGTGCGGGCCGAACACGTGAAAATGCGCATCGCACGCGCCGGGCGGCAGCGCCCAGCCCGGCACGCTGGCGTTCGGCGCCGGAACGGTCTCGAAGCCGGCCGCCGTCACGACGCGCTCCCGTGGCGACCCGGCAGCAGGGTGACCAGGATCGTCTCGGGCTCCAGACCCGTCGCGCCCTCGGGTAACGGCAATTGGTGCGCATTCAACGTCTGCGCCACCATCGTGTAATAGCCGATCACGGCCGTCAGCTCGACCGCGCCGCGCGCGCCCCAGCGGCGCAATACGGCGTCATACGTGTCTGCCGGCACGCGCCCGGTCTGCTGCAAAGCGCGCGCGAACTCGTAGACCTCGAACTCCGCCGCGTCGTCGAACGCCGGGCTTTCGAGGGCTGCGATGGTATCGACGATCTGCTGCTTCAGGCCCGCCGCTACCGCGGCGCGCGCATGCACCCACCACTCCACCTGCGCTGTCCAACGCCGTCCCGTCACGATGATCGCGAGTTCGTTGAGGCGTGCCGGCAAACAGGTGCGGTAGCGCAGAAACTCGCCGAGCACCGACCATGCCGACGCCAGCTCCGGGCTGTGGATCGCGGCGCGCAACGGACCGATCATCTGCCCGCGCGGACCCGACACGACCGAGTCGTGGAGACGGCGCTGCTCGGCGTTCATGTCTGCGACGTCGAGCAGTGGAATGCGCGGGCGCTGGTCCTCGACGCCGGTCACGATGCGCCTGCCGCGAGCAGCCCGAGTTCGCGCAGCACCTCCTGCGTATGTTGACCGAGCAGGGGCGGCGCCCGGTCGAAGCGCAACGGCGCATCGGCGAGCCTGATCGGGCTCACGACCTGGGGGACGCTGCCGGCGAGCGGATGCGCCAGGTGCCGCAGCATCCCGCGATGTTGCAGTTGGGGATCGGCAAAGACTTGAGGGATGGTGTTGATCGGCGCGGCCGGCACGCCGGCGGCGTCCAGCGCCGCAACGAGCGCGTCCCGCTGCCACGCGGCGAAGGCCCCGGACAACAGCGCCGTCAGGTCGGCATTGGCGCGGACGCGGGCCGCGTTGGTCGCGAAGCGCGGGTCGCGCGCGAGACCAGCGTCGCCGATCACCTCGCACAGCCTTGCGAACTGACCGTCATTGCCGACCGCGAGCACGAAATGTCCGTCGGACGCCGCAAACACGTCCTGCGGCTGGATGTTGGGATGGCGGTTGCCGCCGCGCTGCGGCGTTTTGCCGGAGACTAGATGATTCATCGCCTGGTTGGCGAGGAACGCCGCCGCGACATCGAGCATGGCGAGGTCGATGGTCTCGCCATGCCCCGTCTCGGCGCGTCGTGCGAGTGCCGCAAGAATGGCCACAGTCGCGTACATGCCCGTCATCAGATCGACAACGGGAACGCCGACCTTCTGCGGGCCGCCGCCGGGTTCGCCGTCGCGCTCGCCGGTCACGCTCATCAGGCCGCCCATGGCCTGGATCGCGAAGTCGTATGCGGCGTTCTGGCTCCTCGGACCGTCCTGGCCGAAACCGGTGACCGAACAGTAGACGAGCGACGGCTTCAGCCCGCGCAACGACGCCGCATCGAGACCGTACTTCGCGAGAGCGCCGACCTTGAAATTCTCGATCACGACATCGCATCGCTGCGCCATGGCGCGGATCAATTGCTGGCCCTCGGCGGTCGCGATGTCGACGGCAACCGATCGCTTGCCGCGATTGACCGAGAGGAAATAGCCGCTTTCACCGGTGGCGCTGCCCTCCCGGCCCTTAAGAAACGGCGGCCCCCAGGCGCGCGTATCGTCGCCTGCGCCCGGCCGCTCGATCTTGATGACGTCGGCGCCGAGGTCGGCGAGAATCTGCGTCGCCCAGGGCGCCGCCATGATGCGCCCGAGGTCGAGCACGCGGATGTGCGTCAATGGACCCGTGCGTGGTTGCGCCGCCTCAGCCATCGACGATTTCCGTCGCCCGGGCCGACGGGCGCGCCGCGAACGTGGCCTGCCACGCCGCCAGCCGGGGCCGGCCCTCGCGCCACGCGAGATCGGCAAAGCGGAAGTCCAGATAGGAGAGCGCGCAGCCGACCGCGATGTGCCCGATTCCGAACGGTTCGCTCTCCAGTGCGGCTGCCTCCGCCTCCAGGCGGTCGAGCGTGGCGGCGGCCTTGACGGCGAAGGCGTCGAGCCACTCGTGCGTCTGCCGGCCGGCCGGCTTGTCGCGCTCGTTGCGCCAGAGCACGAGCAGGTCGAGCAGGCCGTCGGCGAGGGCCTGGCGGCTCAGCACCAGCCAGCGCTGCCGACCCGCCGGCGCGATCAACTGGCCGCCTCCGGCGAGGCTGTCGAGATATTCGACGATGACCGCCGAATCGACCAGGACCGTGCCGTCCCCGAGAACCAGCGCCGGGATCTTGCTCAACGGATTGTCCAGCATGATCGCCGCGTTGGGCTTGCTCATCGCCGCGACGCTACGCACGCATTCGATTTTTTCGGCGAGGCCAAGTTCGTGCGCGGCGACCATCACCTTTCGCACGAATGGCGACCGTGGAGACCAATGCAGTTTCATGCTTTCGCCCGTCGAGAATGCAGGCCGCTTCAAGGGCCTTCCTTTCGCGGTAAAGGTCATATATACGGACTTTTGTCAATTCGAACTGCCAGCCGGGGGAAAGCCGTGGCGAGCCTGACCGACGCCGGAGTACCTTTGAGCCGTAGCGCCGTGGCGCGCTACATCCAGCTCGCGACCCTGTTCCGCAGCCGCATCATGTCCGGCCAGTGGGCCGCCGGCGCGCAGATCCCGACCATCGAAGCGCTGATGGCCGAATGCGGCGTCGCGCGTGCAACAATCCGCCAGGCGCTCGGCCTGCTCGAGGACGAAGGCCTCGTCTCGCGCTATCGCGCCAAGGGCACGTTCGTCACGAACAAGGCCCGGGCGCATGTCTGGCTCGACGTGACGACCGACCTCCGCGGCATGTTGAACACGCGCGACGGCGCGACGATCGAGGTGCTCGAGGATGCGCTGGTTCCTGCGCCCGAGCGATGGCCGCACGATATCGGCACGATATCGCGGACCTACCGGCGGCTGCGGCGCCGCCACTCCCGCGACGGGCGGGCGTTCCTTATCGCCGAGGTCTATATCGACGCAGGCCTGGCGAGCCGCCTGCCGAAGCGCGCCGTCACCACGCTGACCGCGATGCGCCTCGCCGCGAGCATTCCCGGCGTGCAGATCGAAAGCGCACGTCAGACCATGACGATCGGCAGTTCGGATCTGGAAGTCTCGGAACTGCTCGGATTGCCGCTGAATGCGCCGATCTGTTTTGTCGATCGCTCGGCGGTGGATCAGCGGGGACGGCTGGTGCTGGTGTCGAAGGGCATCTACCGCGGCGACGTCGTGCGCGTCGACATGGACGTCAAGTAACCGGCATGGGCCCGATAGGTTATAACTATGTACTTATGCGTAGCATGGTCGCTTTGGCCGCGATGGGGCCGGTAATGGCTGGCCCGGCGGCGTCCGCCGAGGTGACGCGCAGCCGCGAAATCGTGCGCTATGACAACATCGAAATCGATCTCATCGCCGAAGGGCGCGGGCCGCTGATCGTCATGCTGCCGTCGCGCGGCCGCGACTCCGAGGACTTCGACGATGTCGCGTCCCGGCTTGCACCGGCCGGCTATCGCGCCCTCCGGCCGCAGCCGCGGGGCGCCGGCCGGAGTACGGGCCCGCTCGAAGGCATCCGGATGCAGGATCTCGCCCGCGATGTCGCGCATGTCATCGCCCGCGAGAACGCAGGCCCGGCCGTGATCGCCGGTCATGCCTACGGCAACTGGGTTGCGCGCATGACCGCCACCGACCATCCCGCGCTCGTGCGCGGCATCGTTCTCATGGCGGCCGCCGCCAGAACGTTCCCGGACGAACTGCGCGCCGTCGTGCAGCAATCCGCCGATGCGAGCCTGCCGGACGAGCAGCGCCTCACGGCCTTGCGCAAGGGCTTCTTCCTTCCGGCCCATGACGCCTCTGTGTGGCTCCGCGGCTGGGCACCGGCGGCGAACAAGGCGCAGGGCGTGGCTGCATCCGCGACGAAACAGGCCGAATACTGGCAGGCCGGCACGGTGCCGATGCTCGATCTGGTTCCCGACCGCGATCCGTTCAAGCCGAAGGAGAAGTGGAACGAAAGCCGCGCGGAGTTCGGCGAGCGCGTGTCCGTCGTCGTGATTCCGAACGCCAGCCACGCGCTGATCCCGGAGCAGCCGGGCGCCGTCGTCGACGCCATCGTGGCATGGATCGCGAAGCTGTAACGCACCAAACAATGAAACGAGGTGCAGCAAGCGCCTCGCACATGGGAGGAAAGTAATGATGCGAAGTCTTGTTCGCGGGATGATCGTGGCCGCGCTTCTGGTCGGGCCGCAAATGGCACAGGCGCAGTCCTATCCCAACAAGCCGATCAAGCTGGTCGTACCGTTTCCGGCCGGAGGTCCGGCCGACACGATCGCGCGTGTGCTGACGGAGAAGATGGCGCCTCTGCTGGGCCAGCCGATCATCATCGAAAGCCGTGCCGGCGCCGGCGGCGTGACGGGAATAGCCGCGGTCGCGAAAGCGGAGCCCGACGGCTACACCATCGGCCTTTCAAGCGCCGGCCCGCTCGCGATCACGCCGGTGCTTTCCGAGACGATGCCGTACGACGTGCACAAGGACTTGAAGCTCCTGACGCAGGTCGTCGAGGTTCCCGAATTGCTTGTTGTCGCCGACAACGTCCCGGCGAAGACATTCGGCGAACTGATCGCGCTCGCCAAGTCGAAACCGGGCAAGCTCAATTTCGCCTCGACCGGCGTCGGCGGCGTGCCGCACATGGCAGGCGAATTGCTCAAGGTGTCGGCGAGCGTCGACATCGAGCACGTGCCGTATCGCGGCGCCGCACCCGCCGTGAACGACCTGCTCGGCGGTCACGTCAACATGATGTTCGCCGACATTCCCGTGCTGCTCGGCAACGTCACGGCCGGCAAACTCCGTGCGCTCGCCATCGGCAGCGCCCGGCGTGCCCCGAGCGCGCCAGATGTGCCGACGACGGCCGAGCTCGGCATGCCGCAAGTGCTCGCCAACAACTGGTATGGGCTGGTGGCGCCGAGCGGCATTCCAGCCGACGTCGCCGCCAAAATCTATTCAGCGGCTACCGAGGCGTTGAACTCGGCCGAGGTCAAGGACAAGCTCGCCCTTCAGGGCGCAACCACGGTCGGCAGCACGGGCGCAGAGTTTGCGGCACATGTGAAGGCCGAGATGGAGAAGTGGGCGCAGGTCGGCAAGGCGGCAGGCGTCAAGCTGCAGTGATTTGCATGAAGCCGGGCCTGCGAGCCGGAATAATGACCTGGCGCCTGAGTTACGCCCGCGCCCGCTCGTTGCGGATGCTCTGCAGTTCCACCGGGCGGTCGGGGATCGAGATCCGGAAGGTGGCGCCGATGGTGCCCTCAACCAGGTGGATGTCGCCGCCATGGGCGCGCACCAGTTCGGCGGCGATTGCAAGCCCCAGCCCGCTGCCGCCGAGGCGGCCGGAGGTCTGGAACGCCTCGAACAAATGCTCGCGCGCCTTCGCCGGCACACCGGGGCCGGTGTCGGACACCTCGATGATCGCGACCGAGCCTTCGCGGCGGCCGGTGATGCGGATCTGCAAGGTCGCGGCATCGCCCTTGGCGCTTTCCAGCGCCTGGGCGGCATTGCGCACCAGGTTGAGCAGCACGCGAAACAGCTGGTCGGGATCGGCGTCGATCGAAAGCGAGCGCTCGATCGCGCTGATCCAGGTAATCGAGGCATCGGCGGCGAGGCCGGCGGATTCGCGCACTTCGGTCACCACGGGTTCAACCTGGATCATGCGGCGGTCGGGCTCGGCCTCCTGCGCGCGGCCGTAAGAAAGGGTCGACTGGCAGAAGTCGATGGCGCGCTCCAGCGAGCGCATCAGTTTCGGCGCAAATCGCTGCACGCGCGGATCCGGCACGCTGGCCAATTGATCCGACAGCAATTGTGAGGACGCGAGAAGATTGCGCAGATCGTGGTTGATCTTCGACACCGCAAGGCCGAGCGCGGCGAGCCGGCTCTTCTGCGAGAGCATCGAGACCAGATCGCGCTGCATGTCGGACAGTTCGCGTTCCGCCACGCCGATCTCGTCGCCGCGCTGGCTCGGCACGATGATGCGCGCAGCACTTTCCGGATTTTCGTGGAAGCCGACCAGATTTGCAGTCAGCCGCCGCATCGGGCGGACGAACAGATAATGCAGCGCGAGATAGACCAGTCCCGCGGCGAGCATCGCGATCCCCAGCGAGACCAGCAGCAGATTGCGGGAAAACCGGTACATCGCCTGCCGCAACGGCTTTTCATCGACCACGACCTCGATGAATTGCGCGCCGCCGGGCGCAGGCCCCACCACGCGAATCGTCTGGTTGCCTCGCTCCAGCATCGTCTCGAAGGATTCGACGATCGCGGACCACACCGTCAGGGTCCGCATGTCGATGTCGCGGTCGATCGCCGGCGGCAGATCGGCGCTGGCGAGCATCCGGCGCTGCTGCCCCATCTTGATGGCAACCGCGCGTGCCCCGACGCTGGTCAGGATCTGACGCGCCAGCGAATCCGGCACCATCCCCAAGGGGGCCGCATCCAGCACCAAGGCGGCCGTGTTGGCCGCCGCGAGGCGGTCGTTCAGCCGGTTGGTCCAGAAATTTGCGATCGAAGGCACGTAGATCATCAAGAGCGCGATCATCACGAGCGGGATGGTCAGCAGCAAAAGCTTGCCGGACAAGCCGAGCCGACGCGGGCCCGTGCACCGCGGGGCTTGAGGGATCGGCTGGTCGTCGGTCGCTGACACGAATATCCGCCTTGATATCTATGTGATTGGAGCCCCATGTTTGGAGCCCTGCCGGACACAGGACCGGCGCTGGTCTTGACCCGTACACTGATTCCGAGGATGCGTTCTGCGCCCCTGACCGGTCAAATTACCGATCGCTAATGTCCGCGAGTTCCGATGGTCGGGGCGCGCCGCCTTCTCGCCCACAAAAACCCCGCGAAAACAGATATATTCGCCCCAATTGCGACGTTTCAAAGAACTGACGCTGCAGCAACCCCCGACATTGACGAAAACAGGTCGCTCCCGTATAAGCCGCGCCAACTGTCCGCGATGGCCCGGTTCCACCGGGGGCGGCTCGTTTGGGCCGTAAATGGCCCCTTTTCGGGCTGGCCCGCATCACCGGACGCATCTCAATCCAACAGGCAAATTGCCCGGTCAGCGGAGAAATACCCGTGAAGCGGACTTATCAACCCAGCAAACTGGTGCGCAAGCGCCGTCACGGCTTCCGCGCCCGTCTCGCCACCGCCGGCGGTCGCAAGGTTCTCGCCGCCCGTCGTGCGCGCGGCCGCAAGCGTCTGAGCGCCTGAGCCGGATCTTCCGGAGATTTCATTCATGGATCGGCTGAGGCAGCGGGCGGACTTTCTCGCCGTTGCCAATGGCACGCGGGCGAACAGCGCTGCCTTCGTCGTGCAGGGCCGCTCCCGCGACGATGACGGCCCGATCCGGATCGGTTTCACCGTTACCAAAAAGAACGGTACTGCCACCGAGCGCAATCGCATCCGGCGCCGGCTTCGCGAACTCGTGAAGCGGCTGGACGTCATATCCATGCGACCACACCATGATTATGTGCTGGTAGGCCGCCGGGCCGCGCTCACCCGCGACTTCTCAACCATGCTCGACGATCTCCGCTCGGCGCTGCATCGCCTCGACCGGCAGCCGACCAAACTTCCGAATTGAATGGCGAGACCTCAAAAACGATGACCGACAATCGCAACACCATCCTCGCCGTCATTCTGTCCGGCCTCGTGCTGATCGCCTGGCAGTATTTCTACAACATGCCGCAGATGGAGCGGCAGCGCGCGCAAACCCAGACCCAGGCCGAGCTCAACAAGCCGGCGCCGCAGACGGCACCGGGATCGACCACGCCACAACCGGGCTCGGCGCCATCCGCCACCACGCCGGCCGGCCAGCCGGGCGCGCCCGCGCCCGTCGTCAGCCGCGACGCCGCGATCGCCGCCTCGCCCCGCATCAAGATCGAGACGCCGCGCCTTTCGGGCAGCATCGCGCTGAAGGGCGCGCGCGTCGACGACCTGTCGCTGGAGAAATTCCGCGATACCGTCGATCCGAAGTCGCCCGCGATCGTGCTGTTCTCGCCTTCGAACACGGCTCATCCCTATTATGCCGAGTTCGGCTGGGTCGCGGCCTCGGGCTCGACGGCGCGGCTTCCCGACCGTGAGACGGTGTGGCAGCAGGAGGGCTCCGGCAGCCTGACGCCCGGCACCCCGGTGACGCTGAAATGGGACAATGGCGAAGGCCTCACCTTCCGCCGCACCATTGCGATCGACGACCGCTATCTCTTCACCATCAAGGACGACGTCACCAACGTCGGCGCTGCGCCGGTCACGCTCTATCCGTTCGCCCTCATCTCCCGCCACGGCACGCCTGAGGTCTCGGGCTACTACATCCTGCATGAAGGCCTGATCGGCTATCTCGGTGACAAGGGCCTGCAGGAGCACGGCTACAAGGCCGTCGCCGAGGCGCCTGTTCTGGGCAGCGGCGGAAGGGGTTTTGAGTTCAATGTCACGAATGGCTGGCTCGGCATCACCGACAAGTATTGGGCTGCGGCGCTGTTGCCCGACACGACGGCACGCCTCAAGGCCCGCTTCCTCGCCGAACCCGGCGCCAAGGTTCGCTATCAGACCGATTACCTGCAGGATCCGCAGACCATTGCGATCGGCGGCACCGGCAGCGCCAATGCGCGGCTGTTTGCGGGGGCCAAGGAAGCCGGCGTCGTCGGCATCAACTTCCCGCTGGCCGGCCACGGCGGCTACAACAAGCAGCTCGATCTGAACCATTTCGATCTCTTGATCGACTGGGGCTGGTTCTACTTCATCACCAAGCCGATGTTCCTGGCGCTCGACTATTTCTTCCACCTGGTCGGCAATTTCGGCGTCTCGATCCTGCTGGTGACGGTGCTGGTGAAGCTGCTGTTCTTCCCGCTCGCCAACAAATCCTATGCCTCGATGGCGAAGATGAAGTCGGTGCAGCCGCAACTGGCCGCGCTGAAGGAGCGCTATCCGGACGACCGCCAGAAGCAGCAGCAGGAGATGATGGAGATCTACCGCAAGGAGAAGATCAACCCGATCGCCGGCTGTCTTCCCGTCGCCCTGCAGATCCCGGTGTTCTTCTCGCTCTACAAGGTGCTGTTCGTCACCATCGAAATGCGCCACGCCCCGTTCTACGGCTGGATCAAGGACCTCTCGGCCCCCGATCCGACCAACCTGTTCAACCTGTTCGGTTTGCTGCCCTTCGATCCGACGCATATACCGGTGATCGGATTTTATCTCGCGCTCGGCGTCTGGCCGATCATCATGGGCATCACGATGTGGTTCCAGATGAAGCTGAACCCGACGCCGCCGGATCCGACCCAGAAGATGATCTTCGACTGGATGCCGCTGATCTTCACCTTCATGCTGGCGGGCTTCCCGGCGGGTCTGGTGATCTACTGGGCCTGGAATAACCTGCTCTCGGTCCTGCAGCAGAGCTACATCATGCGCAAGAACGGCGTGAAGGTGGAGCTGTTCGACAACATCAAGGCGACGTTCGCGCCCAAGAAGGCCGTCGAGAAGACGTGATAATCGCGTTTGCGCGCAATGCACTCCGTCATTGCGAGCGAAGCGAAGCAATCCATACCTCATCACGGGGATAGATGGATTGCTTCGTCGCTACGCTCCTCGCAATGACGGCGTGAAACCGAGAACCTTCGCATGAACGCTGACATCGATGCGAAGCTGATCGAAGAGGGCCGAAAACTCTTCGCCGGCGACTGGAAGTTCGTCTGGGCCTCGCCCTCGATCGAGACCCTGCCGCCGATGGCGGGCGTGGAAGTGGCGTTCGCCGGCCGCTCCAATGTCGGCAAATCGAGCCTGATCAATGCGCTTACCGGCCGCAACGCGTTGGCGCGCACCTCGCATACGCCGGGCCGCACCCAGGAACTGATCTTCTTCGACGGTCCCGACAGCGCAGGACTGCGGCTGGTCGACATGCCCGGCTATGGCTACGCCTCGGCGCCCAAGACGCAGGTCGCGTCATGGACCAAGCTGATCCATCAATTCCTGCAGGGACGCGCCACGCTGGCGCGGGTCTATGTGCTGATCGACGCGCGCCACGGCATCAAGGATGTCGACCAGGACGTGCTCAAGACGCTGGATAAATCCGCCGTGAGCTATCAGGTGGTGCTGACCAAGGCGGATCAGGTGAAGGCGACTGAGCTGGAGAAGAACATCGAGCAAGCCACGGCGGCGCTCGCCAAGCATCCGGCGGCGTTTCCGGAAGTATTGGTAACGTCCTCGCGCTCCGGCGCCGGAATGCCGGAATTGCGCGCCGCGATGGTGCGCCTATTGCACGAGCGCGCCCGATGAACCGCACGGCCCGCATCCTGATCGTGCTCGCCGCTATCATGGGCGCCGATGGCGTCATGCTGGCAGCCGCCTCCGCCCATGGCGCGGACGCGTCGCGGCTGGCTTCCGCCTCGTCGATGCTACTGTTTCATGCCAGCGCGGTATTAGGTGCCGTCGCGCTGGCCGAGCGCGGGGTTGTCCATGGCCGCATCGGGATCGTGGCCGCGTTCGGCTTCGTGCTAGCGGCAAGCCTGTTCGCCGGCGACCTGACGCTGCGGCATTATGCCGGGCATGGCCTGTTTCCGATGGCCGCGCCGACCGGCGGGACGCTGTTGATTGTGAGCTGGCTGGCGCTGGCTGTCGCGTCGGCCTGGCCGAAGCGGGGTAAAATTCCGTAGCCCGGATGGAGCGAAGCGCAATCCGGGAAAACTGCATCATTGGACGGGACTGCCCCGGATTTCGCGGAGCCTGTCATCGGGCGCGCATTCGCGCGACCCGTTGGCTCCATCCGGGCTACGGCCTTTGCGATCCCCCACTTTGCGCCCTGCCCGCCAATCGGATAGAACCCGCCCCGACATCTGGAATGGCGAGACCCCGCTTCATGACATCAGCGCCGAATATCAGCCCACTCGATCAGGCCCGCATCCTGTCGGAAGCGCTGCCGCATATGCAGCAATATGACGAGGAAACCATCGTCATTAAATATGG